>JAFAMV010000248.1 GCA_019233055.1 Curvibacter sp. | reverse complement strand
TGCTCAAGAAAATCAGTCAGTATGTGACTCATCTCTGGTCATCAATTCCTCAGATGTTTTAGGCGGCAAGGTCGGTCATGGGGGACATGTCTGGGGGCTCAAGCTCATTGCTTGCCTTGATTTGGCAGGCCTACTCTGCGCAATCTTTTGCGTATGTGGGATTGCTTTCGGTCCGGATTGCCATCGTCATGTTTTTGACGCCTCTTATGCTGGCGTTTCCTGTCCCCGGTCGAGTCAAGGTGTTGCTGGGTGTCTCCATTTCAGTGTGTCTCGCCCAAGCTCTATCGCCTCATGTGACGACCCTCATGTTGACTCCGGGGCAATGGATTGAGGCGTTCAGCAGAGAGACCGCCTTGGGGCTCAGCATGGCCACGGGTGTTTTGATGGCATTCAGTGCATTCTCGATGGCTGGGCAACTGATGGATCTGCAGATCGGCTTGGGTATCGCGCAAGTGTTGGATCCTGGCACCAATCGCCCGTCGCCGATCATCAGTGTGGGCTTCAGCATGTTGGGCGTGTTGCTTTTCTTTCTTCTGGATGGACACCATGCCATGCTCAGGGGCTTGGCCTACAGCGTGGATCGTTTTCCCGTCGGTGCCGTCTGGAAGGTACCGACCCTCTCAATGCAATGGCTGACCACCTTTGCCGAACTTTTTGGTTTGGGTTTTGTGCTGGTCGCTCCGGCAGTTCTTTGCCTGCTCGTGACCGAGGTCGCCTTGGGCATCGTCGCGCGTAACTTGCCCCAGATCAACATGCTGACCTTGGGTGTCCCGCTCAAGCTCGCTGTCGGTCTGGCCTTGTTGGCGCTTTGGCTCCCACTCATGGGCGGCGGGGCCGCTCGGGTCTACAAGGCGATGTTCGACACCTGGACGGCTGTATTTGCTGCTGCAGACGGAGCGTCTGACCGCTTGCGAACGGTGTCCGCCCTCATGACAGTAGGTGAGGTCGGCTGATGGCAGAGCAAGACCTCGACAGAAATGAAGCAGCCACCCCCTATAAGCTCCAGAAAGCCAAGGAGAAGGGGCAGGTTGCAAAGAGCAACGATGTGATTTCGACCGCAGTGCTGGCCGTGGCGGTGGTGTTCGCGGGGTGGCAAGGATGGTCCGTGGTGCTCTCGCAGTTCCGTCTGGACCTCGCCCTGTTGGGGCAGGTCGGTTCGGCGCCCACCATGGCGCTATGGCCATTGCTCAAGAGCTCACTCGTTTTGAGCTTGATGAGCTTGTTGCCGTTTTTTGCCTGCTTGATGATTGCGGCGGTTCTTGCAAACTTGATGCAGATCGGCTTTGTCTTTTCATTTGAACCGCTGAAGATGGACTTGCAGCGCATCAACCCCGTGAGCGGCCTGAAGAAGGTGTTTTCGTTGCGCACGGTGTTCGATGGTCTTCGGGCCGTGGTGAAGCTGGTTTTGCTGTTGAGTGTCGGGTACTTCGTGCTCAAAGGCTTGGTGCCGCATTTCTTCGGCCTGGCCAGCCTGTCGGCGCTGGGTTACATGAAGTTGTTGATCGACGATCTGTCGGGCCTCGCCCTGAAGTTTGTGCTTCTGCTGGGGCTGATAGCTCTGGTGGACTTGATCTACACGCGCCACGAGTACGCCAAGAAGATGCGCATGAGTCGCAAGGAACTGACCGATGAAAACAAGCATCGGGAAGGCGATCCGCGTGTCAGGGCCCGCATGCGTGAATTGCGCAGAGAGTTGAGAAAGAAGACCCAATCACTGCGTGAGACCCAGAGGGCCGATGTATTGCTGACCAATCCCACGCATGTGGCGGTGGCACTGCGCTATGTACATGGAGAGATGGTGTCGCCGCAATTGATTGCCAAGGGGGCAGGTCTGATTGCGGCGGCCATGCGCGAAATCGCCGCACGACACAGCATTCCGGTTGTGCAGAGCCCGGCATTGGCACGCAAGATCTTCAAGGAGATGGATGTCAAACACCACGTTCCGCAGCATATGTTTGTGGAAGTAGCTCGGATCATTGTCTGGGTCTTTGCGATGCGAGATCGCCAGAGGCCAGCGTTGAAGACCGGGGGGCGTTGAGGTGCTCGGTTTGCAACGCTTTTTTGGTCGCAACAGCGATATCGTGATGGTGGCGCTGGTGCTGGGTGTGCTGGTGGTTCTGTTCGCCCCCATTCCCAGTCCGTTGCTCGACTTCCTGATTCTCGCGAACTTCAGCTTTGCGTTTCTGATCCTGTTGCTGACGTTCTATATGGAGCGACCGGTTGAGTTCTCAACCTTCCCGTCGCTGCTGCTTGTGGCGACCCTGTTCCGGCTTTCGCTGAACGTGTCCGCGACTCGCCTGATCCTGTCCGACGGCAACGCGGGACGGGTGATTGCTGCGATTGGCTCTTATGTCGTCGGGGGAAACTACGTCATCGGTCTGATCGTGTTTTTGATCCTGATTGTGGTGCAGTACGTGGTGGTGACTTCGGGGGCGCAGCGTGTATCCGAGGTGGCTGCGCGTTTCACGCTGGACAGCATGCCGGGGCAACAGATGAGCATCGATGCCGACCTCAATATGGGTTTCATCGATCAGGCCGAAGCACAAAGGCGCCGCAAGAATATCGAAAAGGAAGCGGGCTTCTACGGTGCCATGGATGGCGCGAGCAAGTTTGTCAAAGGCGATGCCATTGCCGGCATCATCATTTTGCTGATTGACATCGTGGGCGGTTTGATCATTGGGGTCATGCAGCACAAAATGCCCTGGGATCAGGCGCTGCAAACCTATACCTTGCTGACCATTGGCGATGGAATCGTGACCCAGGTGCCGGCCTTGGTCATTGCGGTGGGGACCGGGATCATTGTCACGCGCTCGGGCTCGGATGGGAATTTAAGCCAGGAGGTCTTGCGTCAGATTACCTCGTTTCCCAAGACGCTGTTGCTTGTCGCCTCGGTCTTGGTGGGGTTGCTTTTCATCCCCGGGATTCCTGCCTGGCCGGCCTTGGCCTTGATTGCCATTGTCGGGAGTGTCGCCTGGGCCGTGTATGGCCTGCGCGAGAAGGCCGCCCTGGCAGGCGAAGATCCCTCGACCGGTTCGGCGGCTCGAACGGGTAAGGACGGTCAGGAGAGCTCGGACGAAGCAGCTGACGACCCTTATGGGTTGTTGCCTGTAGAACCCATTGAGGTCCATGTGGGGACCGCATGGATTCCGTTGGTCAACCAGGCAGACAGCGTGTTGTTGGATCGCATGGCTGCGTTCCGTAAACAGCATGCTCAGGAATTCGGTTTGGTGTTGCCCAGAGTGCGATTCAAGGATGCCGCGCGCCTGGGGGTCTCGCGCTATGAGATTCATCTGGATGGGGTGTTGTGCGGTAAAGGCGAAGCCCGCTTGGACCGTGTGCTTGCCATTCATCCGTCTGGGCGTACGGATCTGATTCCTGGCGAATTGACTCGGGATCCGACCTATAACCTGCCTGCCATCTGGATTGAAGAAAACCAAAGAGAGGCTGCGGCGGCCGCGAAGTTCACGCTGGTGGATGCGCAAACCGTGTTGATGACCCATCTCACCGAAGTGCTGCGACGCGAATCTGCAAGTTTGCTCACCCGGAGTGAAACCGAGCGACTGCTGGCGCGCGTGCGCAAAACCCATTCAGGCTTGCTCGAAGAATTGATTCCAACGGTTCTGTCCGTCAGTGACATCCAGAAGGTTCTGCAAAACCTCCTGCGCGAAAAAGTTTCGATTCGTCACATCGAGGCGATTTTGGAGACCTTGGCGGACACAGGCAGGCACAGCAAGGATGTCGGCGTGCTGACGGAGACTGTGCGGGCCAGACTGGCGCATGCGATTTGCCAGAACCTCTTGGGCGAAGCCACGGCTTTGCAGGTGATGACGCTGGATCCGATGATCGAGAGCCAGTTCATGCAAAGTATCCAGGCCACTCAAAAGCCGCGCGAAGAAGGGCAGGCCGCGCCAGCGGCCAGCTTCGTCATCGAACCGAAATTGGCAGAAGCCTTCATTTCGCGCCTCGTCCAGCATGGCGAGCGGATGATGAAAAACAATTTGCTGCCTGTGCTGCTTTGCTCTCCAGAATTGCGCAGGCATGTCCGTGCGTTGTCGGAGCGGGTCATGCCACATCTTCGCGTGCTGTCCATGGCGGAGATCCCCGGCAGCGTCGAGTTGAAGTCCTATTCCGTCATCAGTCTGACGGGGCCATGAGGCCCTGCATCGACGCGCTGCCGTACTTGTCCAACAGATCCTTCTTGATCCATGCAGGAAATCATTGCCCTCAGTTTGCAGTCCATCCATCAGGATATGGAGCGGCTGGACCGCATTGCGACCAACATGGCCAATGCGACCACCCCTGGCTATAAGCGCCAAATGATGGCCCCGTCGCCTGTTGCTGCCGGCGCATCTGATTTTTCTCGCCTTGTTGACGGCGGGGGGGCAGGGCGTGAAACCAATACGCAGACGGGGCTGATGTCGTTGTCGCCGTCCTTCCAAACCATGGTCACGGACAGCCGTGCTGGCACGCTCAAAGTCACGGGAGAAAGTCTGGACCTGGCGCTGACAGGGCCTGGCTACTTTGAGGTGGCCACTGAAAATGGGCCTGCCTACACCCGCCAGGGTGACTTCAGGCGCGATGCAAAAGGACGGTTGGTGAACTCGTTGGGCATGCCTGTGATGGGGGTGGGGGGGGAGATTTTTCTGGAAGACAACCACCCGGTCATCGATGCCACGGGACAGGTCTTTTCCTCCACCAACAGCTCATCCAAGGCGTCGGCATCGGTGGTGACGGGCCGAGGTGCCGGACGTGGCATGGACGGCCAGGCCTTGGCACGGATCAAGGTTGTCAATTTCGATTCTCCCGGCGACTTGCAGCCTTTGGGCAACGGCCTGGTGCTGGGCAAGGGCAGCACCAGTGCCTTGAAGGACAAAGACATTCATGTGCAGCAAGGGGCGCTCGAAAACTCCAATGTCAGCACCATGCGCGAAATGGTGGATCTGATCCAGACGATGCGTCATCTGGAGTCCATGCAAAAGGTGGCTGTGGCGTATGACGATATGACTGGTCAGGCCGTGCGTCGGCTGGCCGATTTGAGTTGACCGTGTAGGTCCAGGTCGGCGAAGAGGCCGACACCCAAGTGCGAGAAGAATAGACAGGCGAGGAATTATGTTTGAGGCGTTATACATTGGGGCCACTGGCATGCAGGCCCAGCAATTGAATTTGGACACGATTGCGAACAATCTGGCCAACGTCAACACGACCGGATTCAAAAAAGCCCGAGCCAGTTTCACGGATTTGATGGTCAAGGACGGAAGTGCGCCGTCCCCTTCGTTTGATGCGACCGAAGCGAACTTACTTCATTTGCCAGGATTGAGTGGCGTGGGGGTGGCTGTGTCGTCGGTCCTCAAGCAGTTCGATATTGGGACCATGCAGCAGACGGGCTCCGCATTCGACCTGGCCATTCAGGGCGATGGGTTCATTGAGGTGCTGATGCCAGATGGCAGTCGTGCGTTTTCTCGTGGCGGCACGCTCAAGGTCAACAGCAACGGTCTTCTGACCACTCAGGATGGTTACCCCCTCAAGCCGAATATCCGAGTGCCCGATGGTGCGCAGAATTTGACGATTCAAAGTGATGGACAGGTGCAGGCGGTGGTGGGGACCTCCACCACGCCCGCCAGTCTGGGTCAGATTGAACTCGTTCGCTTCTCCAATCCTCAGGGTTTGCAAGCTCAAGGAAACAACCTTTACCTGGCAAGCGACACCTCGGGCGATGCGGTTGTCACCAAGGTGGGCGACGAGGGTGTTGGCCCCCTGTCGCAAGGGTACTTGGAGGCTTCCAACGTGAAGATGGTCGACGAGATGATCAACATGATGGTGGCGCAGCGGACCTACGAAGCCAACGTGAAGATCGTTCAAGCGGCCGACGATGTGCTGGGCCTGGTCAACTCCCTGCGCAAGTGAGCCGGGCCGTGTTCAAGTTGATGTTTTCAGGACCTTGGAGCCTTGCCGTCTTGCTGGGCTTGGCGGCCACTGCAGTGCATGCGCAGGCGCCGGACGAAGCCATGCTGATGCGCATTGAGCTCAAGGCTCATGCGACGGTCAGCAAGGCGGCCGTCTGTTTGGGGGACGTGGCGGCATTGACCAGTCCGAACGTGGATTTGCTCCGCAAGGTCGCCAACCTGCCGTTGGGCCACGTGAGTGCAGCCAACAGTGAGGTCAGCCTGAGCCGAGAGCGGATTCTTCCTTGGCTGAAAAGGCAGGTGGGTTTGCGTGACGACCAAATCGAATGGTCTGGGGCCTCACAGGTCGGAATTGTCCGAGAAGACAAGCCCCTGCCGGCCGACAAGTTGCTGACGGTCGCGCAAGCCGAGTTGCGTCAGCAACTGGATGCAGTCACTTCCCGGCTGAAATTGAACCAAGCCCGTGTCGAGATCGAACCTACGCGTGAAGGGTTATCGATTTCATTGCCAGCCGGCGTGGATCGATTGAGTGTCCGACCGTTGAGCGCAGCGGCCTTGAACAAGCGCATGAGAGTCTGGGTTGAGGCCTACGAGGGTGACCAGTTTGTGCGCACGATCCCTGTTGATTTCAATGTCCATGTCTTTGCCGCCGTTCCTGTGGCTCGGGTGGATTTGCCGATGGGGGGCACCTTGCCGGCCAATGAACTGGAATTGCAAGAGGTGGACGTTGCCTCTCTGGGCTCGGATCCCTTGTGGACCCCAGACCACCCTGCGGCGGGATACCGACTCAAGCAGGATGTCAGAAAAGGCGAGGCATTGACACGTTCTCGAGTCGAAGGCCTGCCCGCCGTACTGCAAGGCGATTCAGCCAAGCTTGTGCTCCAGGATGGCGATCTGCAAGTAGAGACCCAGGTGCAGGTGCTGGAAGATGGCCAGATTGGACAGCAAGTCCGAGTTCGCGCCAAAAGCAGCCACGAACTGATTCTTGCCCGGGTCAGTGCTCCTGGGGTGGTGGAGCTCCAGCCATGAAGGAATACGAGTTGTCGTCGCTATTTTTCAATCGACTCGGACGCTATGGCGGGCTTGCTCCGTTGGTCATGATGCTGAGTCTGTTCTTCGCTTCCATGCTTTCAACAAATCAGGCATGGGCGGAGAGCCTTTATGACCCCATGAATTTCCGGCCGTTGACCTCGGACAACAAGGCTATTCGAGTGGGGGATCTGATCACAGTGCAGATCATTGAAGACTCGAATGCCACCACGAGCGCAGACACGGGGACGCATCGAACCAACAATTTGTCGGCCAGTCTGGCTCACACCAACAGTTCCAGCCAGACCACGGCGTCGGTGTCAGGCGACTTTGATGGGGGGGGCCAGACCCAACGAACCAACCATGTGTTGGCGACGCTGACGGTGACCGTGCGGGAGATTCTTCCCAATGGGGACTTGCGGATCAGCGGCGAACAGTTGGTCACGGTGAACAAGGAGCCGCAGAAGGTGCTGTTGGAGGGGCGTGTGCGAGGAATGGATGTGTCTGCCAACAACACAGTACTTTCGACGCGCATGGCTGACGCCAAGATCACCTATGTGGGGGAGGGGGATGTTGCTGACCGGTCGCATCGTCCGTGGTGGCGAAGCTTCCTGGATTGGGCGGGCTTTTGATATGAAGATACTTGCATTTGCCCTGCGCTGCCTTTTGGTCGCAATTCTTTCGTGGTTTGTTGCCAGTGCAGTATTTGCCGCAGAAGATGAAAAAGTTCGAATCAAGGATCTTGGCAAGTTTCAAGGTTGGCGCGAGAACGCTTTGACTGGCATCGGCATTGTCACGGGCTTGGCGGGCACGGGGGACTCATCCACCACGCGAACGACCCAACAGGCGCTTTCCAATGCGATGGCCCAATTCAACCTGAACGTCTCTGCAGACCAGATTCAAGCCCGCAATGTCGCCGTGGTGATGGTCGATGCGTCGTTGCCGGCGTTTGCGCGAGAAGGTGACACGCTGGATGTGACGGTCACGTCGATGGGAGACGCCCGCAGTCTGGTGGGCGGAAACCTGGTGCTGACGCCGTTGAAGGCAGCCAACGGGAAGGTCTATGCGTTGGCGCAGGGGCCGTTGTCGGTTGGCGGCTATCGCTACGATGCAAATGGCAACGTGGTCCAAAAGAACCACCCCACGGCAGGCGCCATTCCAAGCGGCGCGACTGTCGAAGTGGGGGTGACGGCACAAATGGTGCAACCTGACCATCACATGACCTTCGTGCTTGCCGAGGCCGATTTCACGACCTCGAATCGCGTCGCAGAAGCCATCAACCGACAGATCGGTGCGGGTCTGGCACAAGCCCGTGATGCCACGGGAATTGACGTCCGAGTGCCGGACGATCAGATGGGCCGCCTGGTCAGTTTCATGGCCAAGGTGGAGTCGGTCACTGTGGAGCCAGATCGGCGAGCCAAAGTTGTGATCAATGAGCGAACCGGCACAGTGGTTTCTGGGGGCGATGTGCGCTTGTCGGCGGTTGCCATTTCCCATGGAGATATCAAGCTGTCCATCGTCAATCACACGACGGCCTCCCAGCCCACCGGATTCATTGGCCAAACCGGACCGGGCGTGCGCACGGAACTGGTGACGAACACCACGGTCAGGGCGGACGAAGCACCGGGCACGGGCTTTGTTGCTGGGCAGCACACTGTTTCAGATCTGGTCCAGACGCTCGCCCGCCTCAAGACCAGTACCCGAGACATCATTTCCATTTTGCGAGCGGTCAAGGCCGCAGGGGCACTGCATGCCGAGCTTGTTGTCGAATAGTCTTGATTGGACCCACAGATGATCGAAGGAATTCAATCCACCACCGCCGGCTTGCTGTCCGCCGCACTGAGCGCGGTGTCGCTGCGTCAACAATTGATTGCCACCAATATCGCGAATGTTGATGTGGACGGATACGTGCCCCAGACGGTGAACTTCGACGCGTACATGCGCAATGCCCGGATGGAGCTTCAAGACCGTGGGGCTGTTGATGAAAGCACGCTGCAGGAGATGGTGAGCGCTCCCCCGCCCATTGCCTTGGAGACGGCCGCCAATGGCATGCCTGCCAAAGTGCAACTTGACATGCAGGTTGCGGCCATGGCGGAAAACACTTTGCGGTATCAAGCCTTGCTCAAGGGCCTGTCCCATCACTTCAGCCTGATGTCTCTGGCTGTGAACGACGGCAAGCGCTGAGGCGCACTGCATTTCTGCTTTTCACGGAATTTCCTATGGACTACTCCCAGATTTTCGCGATCAGTGCCAGTGGCATGAATTTGGAGCGCGCCCGCGTGGAGGCGTCCTCAGTCAATCTGGCCAACGCCAATACCGCCCTGAACGCTGACGGTAGCGGGTTTCAACCGTTGAGGGTCGTGGCCCAGTCCGCTTTCGCGAACTCGGTCGACCAGGGCTTGGCCGAGGTGCGCTACCAGGTGGTGCCGACAGTGGCCAGTCCCCGCATGGTGTATGACCCGGGACATCCTTCGGCCAACGCGAGTGGTTTTGTGGCGTATTCGGGTGTGGACACCGCCACCGAAATGGTGAACTTGATGAGTGCCACGCGCGCCTATGAGGCGAATGTGGCGGCGATGAACACGGCACGAACTTTGGCCCAACGGACCCTGGAGATTGGGGGCAACTCATGAGTGCAGAAGCCATTGCTGCGGTTGATGCCTTGTCCTCGCTGCAGGACTTGGCCCAGGCGTCGATGACGTCTGAGCGTATTCAGATCCCACAACTGAACATTGTCGAGCCTGGCGTTTCGGCGCAGGCGGGTGGTGGTTTTGGGAGTCTTTTCGTCAACGGACTTGAGAAGGTCAATCAAGGCCTGCTTGCCAATCAGACGGAGCTGCAGGCCCTGGCGGTCGGCGATCGTGTAGGGCTGCACCAGGTCATGATCCGAATGGAAGAAAGTCGTCTGAATTTCCAACTGATGATGCAAGTTCGCGGGCGCCTTCTGGATGCTTATCAGGACGTCATGAAGATGCAGGTATAGGCACCGCGGGGCTTCCCCGTGGAGCTTCGGCGTCTATTGAGCAGTCTAAGGATGAATTGAATGTTTGAGATTTGGAATACCCTGAGCAAGGGGGCAAAGCTTCGCTTTGGGCTGGGCGCTTTTGTCGTCCTTCTGGCCCTGGGCGCCAGCAGCTATTGGGTTTTGCGCCCGGACTATCAGCTATTGTTTTCTGATCTCAAGCCGCAAGATGCGGCTGCCATGGAGGCTGAGCTCGACAAGCTCAAGATCGCTTACCGTGCGGATGAAGACGCGGGTGTGATCTGGGTGGACAAGGCCCAGGTCCATGCGACGCGAATCAAGCTGATGGCGATGGATTTGCCGTTGCGGGGTGCGGTCGGCTTTGAACTGTTCAACAGCACCGATTTTGGGATGACCGAGTTCGCGCAGAAGATCAACTACCAGCGTGCGCTGCAGGGTGAGCTGACGCGTACGATTTTGTCTCTCTCCGAAGTGAAAGACGTGAGGGTGCACCTGGCACTGCCCGAGCAGGGCCTGTTCAAGCAGGCGACGGCTCACCCGAAAGCAGCCATCACATTGAGTCTGCGAGATGGACAAACGCTGCGTCCGGAGCAGGTCAACGGGATACAGCGGTTGGTGGCAGCGGCCACACCGGGATTGACGCCGGAGGATGTCACGGTTGTGGACATTCAAGGCGTGGCCCTCAGCCGCATGGCCGATGAAGCGGGCGACAACCATGGCAGCTCGATTGGCACAGCCGGCGGCAATGGCCGGCTTGAATTGAAGTCGGAAACGGAGCAGCAACTGGCACGCAAAGCCAGTGCCATTTTGGATCGCACCTTCGGTGTCGGGCAGGCTTTGGTGAGCGTAGATGTCAGCCTGAACATGGACCAGGTGAAAACCACCACGGAGGATATTCTTCCTGCGCCATCCAAAGGGGTGGACAGCAAAGGCGTCATCGTCAAAGAGAGGGAGTCTCTTCATGACGCGAATGTGGCTCCGCTGGATGCCCCGCGCACCAGTGGGGCGGCCGGCGCCGGTAGCACTCAGCGCGAGGTCGAGTACCAGGTGGGGCGCCGTGTGGAACAGGTGAGCAGCGCCGCTGGTTCTGTCCGGCGAATCCAACTGGTTGCCGTGGTCAAACGGGCCATGAGCGCAGCGCAGCAGGATCAACTGAGGCAAGTCTTGGCCGCTGCGGTGGGGGCATCCGTTGAGCGTGGCGACAACGTGGTGGTTCAATCGATCCAAGCCCTGGCGGATCAGCCAAAGAGCGCTGACGTGTCGGCTGGTGCTGAACCGAGTTTGGACGCGGAAGGTCGGTCAAACGTCAATCCTTCTGTCCGACAAAGTGAGAAGCCAACATCAGCAGCCTCGATGTCGTGGCCTCAAACACTGATTTTGTTGCTTGTGCTCGTGTTGGCTTTTGCTCTGTGGTTGTTGTTCAATCGCCGAAAGAAGGGCGAGGCCGTTCGACTCACTGAGCAAGACAGGCAGCAGGTTCTCAGTCAGCTCAAGCGTTGGCTGGACGACGGCTCGCCAAATGGCGCCGCCAAGCCTACCGTGCCGCGATCTGGGGGCTCGGCAGCATGAACCTGACTGATTTGGGGCATGTCATTCGGGAGGCTGATGCGGGGGCTTCCGAGCGTCAGGCCGCCTTGTTGTTGCACGGGCTCGCGGCGGACGATCGGATCTGGGCGTTGTCTCAGTTGCCAGAGCGACAGGAGCAGCGTATGCGCGAATTGCTGGATGAGCTTCGCGCGCTGGGCATTCCTCAGGATGGCCGATGGGTCAAAGAAGTTGTTGCGTCCACATCTGATAACGAATCCGGACCAGTGACACTGCCAGGAAGCATAAGCGACAGCGAATATTTCTCGAAGCTGGCTGAGCCGGCTGTTTCGGTCTTGGTTGGCCTGTTGCGAAATGAACCTGACGGTCTGATCGCGCGGTTCCTGCAAGTCAATGCTTGGTCTTGGCGGCAAAATTTCATGGACCAATTGCCGCAACCTTTGCGAGGACGGGTGGCCGCATTGCTGCAGCAGCAAAGCCAGATACCCATGGGCGGTGATTGTCTCAAGAGGGCTCTGTTGGGTGGTGTGCGAGCGCAGTTGGAGACACGCTTGGCAGGTGTACAGGCTGCCGGACACAAAGCCAGTCCTGCTGATGGCGCGCCGAGGCGGGAGGACCAAGGCACGTCGCTCAGCAGGTTTTTGAAACGATGGAGTACATCGAGATGAATGCCGCCTCCAGCATTTATCAGAACCTTCGTTTGTCTGAGAAGCGAAGGGTCCTGCCGCAGCCTGGCTCGATGGCGTCCGCCGCAGTGCGTTCTGTCGTGTCCGGGGTTGCAGTGTCTGGGGTAACAGCCGAGATGGCGTCGCAGCCGCTCCAAGCTGGAAGTGCCGTCATGCCGTTGGGGTATTTGAGTTCCTCGGAGCAGCCCCAGACCTCGTCGTTTGCGACGGAGATCGAGCAAAGGGTCAATGCGGCTT
This sequence comes from Curvibacter sp., assembly GCA_019233055.1. Taxonomy (GTDB): domain Bacteria; phylum Pseudomonadota; class Gammaproteobacteria; order Burkholderiales; family Burkholderiaceae_C; genus Curvibacter. The sequence continues at coordinate 2,216 of JAFAMV010000248.1, read as the reverse complement.
GGGCGCAGGGGCGGCAAGAGGGCTTTGAAGCGGGCCAACGTGAAGCGGCGGATACTGCGCGTGTGCAGGTCGAGCAGACGCTGGAGCTGCAGTTGCAACAGCGGCTTCAGGTGGCCCTGGAGGAGGTGAAGCGCCGGGTGCAGGCGGATTTTTCAGTCCTCGAGAAAGAAATGGGTGAGCGCATCAAGCGTGTTGGGGCGCTCAGCGACCAATTGTCGTCAGGGGTGGAGCGGCAAATGGATCTGGCAGAGGACGAGATGCTCAGTCTTGTTTTCGATGTGATCTGCAGAATCCTCGGCGACAAGGCTGTCCAATTGGATGGCTTGAGAGGCTATCTGGATCAGAGTCTCCGATCCTGGCGTGGACATGCGGCACTGAGTCTTCATTTGAATCCAGATGACCTGAATTTGCTGCTTTCTGACCCTGAGCACGAGCAGTGGGTGGATCGAACGGCCACCGGTCATCAACGAGGAATTCTCAAGTGGGTTGCTGATACGGGAGTCCAATTGGGTGGATGCCTGTTGCGGTCCTCTGAAGGGGCGCTTGATATGCGCTTGGAGACACAGTTGCGGCAGCTCAGTGAGATGCTGTCCCGAACCCGGGAGGATCGTCGACAGTCCCGCACCAACTCTGTGATTGAAAGTGCCTCGACATGACGGCAGAGGGGCATTCTCTGCAAGCCTATCGATGGGCGCTGCGTCATACGGAGTTGAGTCGACGTCTGGGCTGGGTGCGTCAAATGCAAGGTCTGGCGATTGAATCGCAGGGGCCGGATGCGACTGTGGGTGAGCTTTGCCGTATCTATCCCCGTGCAAATCGTGGGGGCGAACCAAGAGGTGTGCACCAGGCATCCGCATCTGCGGGTGTCTTGGCGGAAGTCGTCAGTTTGAATGCTGATCGCTTGATACTGATGCCGTATGGACAGGTTCACGGCGTGGGCGCTGGTTGCGAGGTGCATGCGCTAGGCCGCGAGGCATCTTTTGGTGTTGGCCCGCAATTGTTGGGACGGGTCATTGATGGATTCGGACATGCCTTGGATGGGCGACCCGATCCTGCAGCAACTGCCTCACGCCCTCTGCATGCTCCACCAATCAATCCCATGTTGCGGCCTCGCATTGAACAGGTATTGCAGACTGGTGTTCGAAGTATCGACGGACTTTTGACTTTGGGGCAGGGGCAGCGTGTCGGGATTTTCGCAGGGAGTGGCGTCGGAAAAAGCACCCTGCTCGGCATGATTGCGTTGCATGTCAAAGCAGATGTCAACGTCATTGCGTTGATCGGTGAGCGCGGGCGGGAGGTCAAGGAGTTCATTGACAAGCAACTCGGATCCGAGGGGCTTGCGCGTTCCGTGGTGGTGGTCGCCACGGCCGACCAGCCAGCGTTGGCCCGTATCCGGGCCGCATATGCTGCCGTGACGATCGCAGAATATTTTCGAGAAAGTGGTCAGCAAGTCCTGCTCACGATGGATTCCATCACTCGACTGGCGATGGCACGTCGGGAAGTCGGTCTGGCGGCAGGTGAGCCCCCTACCGCTCGTGGCTATACCCCGTCGGTATTTGCCGAGTTGCCGCAAATCTGTGAGCGCTGTGGGACTGCGCCTTCTGGCGGCTCCATCACGGCTTTGTTGACGGTCTTGGTGGAGGGCGACGATCTGAACGAGCCTATTTCCGACAGTCTGCGGGCTATTCTGGATGGGCATATCGTTTTGTCGCGTCACCTTGCTCACAAGGGCCAATATCCGGCGATTGACGTCCTCAAGAGTGCCAGTCGATTGCTGCCGGATTTGACGACACGCGTTGAACAAGAACTGATCGCGGAGGCCATTCAGCAACTGGCGTTGCTCGACAAGAATCAGCAATTGGTTGATATAGGCGCCTACGAAACCGGAGCGAATCCCTTGCTGGATCGGGCGCTGGCCTTGGAGTCAGAGTTGCTGGCGTGGCTGCGTCAGCGTGAAGGCGGCGTCGATCGACAGGCTTCACTGGCGAAATTGGAAGAAATCCTGAAAAAGCCTGCCAGCGAGGTGGTGACCAGCAAATCCAAAACCGCTGCTCCTGCGGGGCGCTCTTCTGCCAAAGCTGCCCGTGCAACGGGCTCCGTTTGAGGAAGCATAGGTGATGACTGTTCCAAACCGCGCAATCCTGCACCGTGCTGATGCACGTGGGTTTCACTACGCGCTCGCGCCCTATGTCCGCCAACAAGAGTGGCTCATGGAG
>JAFAMV010000201.1 GCA_019233055.1 Curvibacter sp. | reverse complement strand
GCCGTGTGATTGCAGATTGGATCGGCTGGTACAACCACCGGCGCCCTCACCAGGCGCTGAAAATGAAGACCCCCGCTGAGACTTATGCGTTAGCGGCCTGACCTGTGCAGAAAGGGCTGGGTCAATACAGCCAGCAGCACGCTGCCGAAGAACGCCCTGCCCGGCGACAGCCAGGCGGCGAAGGAATGGATGGAAGGCATCGACAAGGCTCCCTGAAAGTTACGAGGGGCCCATTTCAGAGGCTGCCGGCCCGAGCCACCGCACGGTTTCGGCCAAGTCGATACAAGAGCATCCGGCGGTATCGCCAAAGGCCACCCGACAGGCCGGACGCCCGTCCTGGCGCCCGCTCAGGCCCGTGCCTTGTGGCGCTCCGGTGCCTTGAACGCCCGGTGCAGCGACTCGATCGCCTCGTCGACCGCCCCGGCGCGGCGCGCCATCTCGCCCTGGATCAGCCGCAGCATCGCCCGCAGTTCGTCGGGCTGGACGCTGAACTCTTCGGGCTGCACCGGCCGGTGGATGGGCGACAGCAGGCCGGTGAGGCAGGCATGGGCCTGATGGACCTCTTTGAGGCGGCAGAACTCGTCATCGACCACCAGCGCCTGAGCCGACGCCTGACGCCACGATGCCGTGTAGGCACGCTTGGATTTGGTCATGGGGCGTCCTCAGCAAAGGATTGCGGGGCGGCGGCCAAGGCCTGGCACCCGCGTCGAGGGGGCCGGGCGATATCGTCGCGTCGAGATCGGGGCGGTGGGGATGCCAGCGGCCCGCTGTGGACGGAACGATGGGATGGAAAGCGTCATGGGTCCAGGCTCCTCTGTGAGTCTCAATGAGGCAGAAGACTTTATTCGAGGCAGCGAGATATCAAACAAACAACTCCAACCGCACAAAATAATGCCGAAGCGGGGAGATCAACCCCCATCATCTCCAACTTATAAAGCAGGGAACAAGAAAATGTCGATATCAAAAAATCACTCATGAAAAGCATAAAACCCGAATTGCAGATTTATCCTATGCTTCAACAGCATTTCCGCCACATCAAAATCAATAAACGGCCCACCACCAGTTGATCACTTGCAATGCGGCAAAAATCTATCCAGCGGCAATTTTCTAAAAATCTCTCAAGGCACTCAATTGCTTCTGTCTTCTTGGACATTTTTTTGAAATTATCAACAACAAAAAGAACTCGCCCCAACTCTTGCGCCCAAGCCTTGTGACTCTCCTTCAGTTGTTTTATATATTTTAGAAATTCCATAGCAGACAAATCTGCACCAACCGAGTAATCCCCTCGCAGGCACTGAGCGAGGAGCTCTCTTAATCTATCATTTTTCAACCGAAAATCCATAGAATCCACATTTTGAGGAAACTCCTCATCAAATGAGTCTAGCCACACAACAAAATCATTTCTATCCCCCATCTAGTTACCTCACCCAAAATTGATTGACTCTTTTTGCCCGTAATTGCCATTGGAAAAATACCATACCGACCCTTGGTGTAAAGCCGGTCATCCCTGCGAGGCGCATTGCCGCAACACTTTTCAGAAGCTCATTCATAGCCATTCGAAGATCCTAAACCACAAATGCCATCAAGAGCACGCGAACAAGCGGTTGACCTTTGTTCAATTGGACATTGGCTGCTCCAATTGCGGCACCCATGTTTTTCAAAAGACAAAATGTATCCTTTCATTGTAGGTGTACCGCTTGGGATAATCGATGACTCCCACCCGGTCACTCCTGCAGCAGAGTACTTCGCTTCAAACAAGGCTCATTGGTGCAATCAGTCGTCTGCCCTGAAGCACTTTGGCGGTGACACTGGATTTGAGCGAGAGAACGCCGGGTCATTTTTTCCCTACGCAGCCATCTTGCAAGTCAGACGGTTTGATTTCTGTCTCTCTGGAAGCAGTTGATCTTCGACATCCAGGCGCGGAGACGCCCTCCTCTGATGTCTGCGCAGGAACAAAGGCCATCGGCAGTCCCTCGGGTTCGGCGATAGGGGCCGCAGCCAAAGGGCCAGACAGATTGCTGGCCGTTTCCGCCGTCTGTGTTGTATTGAGCGGCATGGCTTCAGGGATGCCGGCGGAGAGGCGGGATCGAGTTTCACCACGGCGGTCGTCTCAGTCGTCATTGCCGTCTGGTCCAGGACGGGCTCAGGCAGGGCGAGGCTCTCTGGAATGACCGTGGCGCCGTCCCTGACGCCGAAGCTTCAACCATCTCCACCCAGGCCCAGACGGACTTCATTGCACCCGCTGTGCCTCGTGGCATTTTTTGAAGTGGAGCAGCCAAGCACCAACCAACAGGTGCAAGCCTAAAACGGAAAGCACTACTGCTGCAATCCGGTGCAGTGATCGGAGGGTTTTCACATCTAGCAAAACAGCACTTAATTCACAGATAGAACGTTGTTCCAATCCACGACTGCGCGTGGAGTTCTCAGGGGACATGGGTGTAACTTATTACCAATTGTTCTCCCTCCCCAAAAAATCTCATCAAATACCCAGAAGAGAGATATGAAGAATGAATTACCATTAAAGTTGGGCAAAAATTCATACAAGCAGCAAACCACACTCTGCCATCAATATCCCAATTCGGCAAATCCCCCTCCTTAGACGGCCAGATTTTTATTGACCGCCGGATCAACGACCCTCGAATTCCCCGCCCAATCTTGACACTCAATGGTCGCCTGTGCTTTAAATTTAATCTTGCAATGCTCAGAAACTCTTTATCAGGGTATTTTGTGATCATATCAATGGCAATCCGATGCTGTGATTGACGGGTATGCATATCCAGGCTCTTTGGGATTGAAGAACTATATTCGCAGCCACGCCATATCAATGGCATTACCTTGCCCGCAGATGGCAGTGGCCGAGATGCAACTCTGGTCTCTGGCGTCAAGCTTCGTTCATTCGAGAGCATCATCATCCCTGCGCTTCTCAAGAGCCTTTTTATAATCATTCAAAAGATTCGGATCACAAAACCCATCGGGCAAACCCCTCAACAATGACTCATCGAGCCAACAATCCTCTTCACGAAAATTCGGGGAATCCAAAATCAAGTCCTTGAGTGCATCACCAAAAAGCACAGGATCGCCAATTTCAAGAGCAATCTGAGCTTGGCATGTGAGTGAGTAACGAATCAAAGCGCCAACTTCCCTGGATATTTCAACCCCTTTAATGACCGATTGTTTAGCCTCAGCGGCACCATCACTGCGCCTGCTCAACGCGTGAGCCAAGCCGATCCACATAATGGCTTCGTCAGGGTGATTGGCGAGCCTTTCTCGTTCCACGAGAAGGTATTCATCCTCCAGTTCGGCACGCAAATATTCACCCGCAAGCTCTCCCAGCAGGTCATTGCGGTCATGGATATCATCAATGCTTTTTAGCATATCCCGAATCAAGACAATGCTCGACGGGACCAATCGTCCATCAAACCATTCATATATTTTTCGTCGCTCGGAAATTACCTTCCTCAAGTCTTTGGTTAGGATCATCGACTTCTCCCTCCTGATCAAGAATTGCCATAGAGCAAAAAACTCAATAACCATATCGAAACATTACCACACCACCCAGAAATCAATAAATAACCGGAAACTCGAGCTGCGCGCCATCGATTTCACCTCGAGCAAGACACGCCAAAATATTCGCAAACTCTTGTAATTTTTGATACTCAAAAGGCGCTTGATAAATCAAGCTCATCTCCAATTCTCCAGAAATAATCTCTGACGGTCGAGAAATAATCAACTTCAGCAAGACCCAACTCTTATAAGGCATAGGCCGCACGGAGACATGCAGATGCTTCTGAATAAGCTGACGCCCCTTCTCATCATAAAATCCGCCTTCAATGCAAAGCAATTCATCGGAGGGAAGAGGAAACTCACCAAAACGACATGCCATCTTGTAAAAATGATCACTATTCAGATAGCAAGTTCCTCTTCCAGAACCACCATCAAAAATCAACTCAAGGGAAAGCTCTCCAGAAAATTGATCTTCGCGAGAATAGGTTAAATTTAAAATATTCATACTCATTCAAACTTCAACCTGGGCTGCCGTCGGCCTCACCGATGCCTTGTTGTCAAGGTGGAATATAAAATTGATGGTGGTTCATGGCGAGAAGAATAGTTGCCCCCGCCAACACCCGTCAAAACAGCACCTGATGCTCCCTGCAATATTGCAGCCCACCAAATCGAGTTGGGTTATTCCAGCAAAATTTGCCCTCCGGGTAGCTGATCTTGGCCCCGCAGTGGGAGCAGATCAGGCGCTTCGGCGCTGGCCCATCACTCGGCGGCGAAACGCCCGCCTGCACAGAGGAAGGCGATACATTCGCACTGACCATGATCGGGGCCGGGGCCGGGGCAGGCGCTGGTGAGGCCACAGGCAATCGGGACGGCACAGCAACAGATGGCCCAGCCTGCGGCTTCATGAACTCGGGCAAGGCCAGCAAATCGGCCGGCCGATGCTCCATCATCAGCTTTTTGCCCCATTCTTGGATGGTTTCAATGCTGCGCAAATTCGCAACCGCTTTGATGAAGCGCCCCACGCCCAGCTCTTTTTCAACGAACTTGGCACGCCAGGTATCGAACTGGTCGGCCTTGATGACCGACGAAGTATCAAAGCGATCTGCGGAAGGCCGGGTGATGATGCCCTTCGGATGCAGCATCACCACATGGATGAAGTCAGCTTCGCCGCCGAGACGACCGTTGATGCCCAACCGCTCCAGCACTTTGCGCAGCACGCGCTCATGGCGGCGGCTCTGCTCCATGGGGGACGGAATGCCGAACTTCATGTCGCCGTAATCAACGGTGAATTCGCCCTCGTCATTGATGATCAGATTGCCGGCGAAGTTCTTGGTCTCGATGAGATAGAACAGGTTGCCACGGCCAATGAGCAGATGGTCTATCTGCGCCACCACCCCATCGTCTATCAGCCGCAAGTCGTGCAGCAAGACATGGTTCTGAGCATTCTTGAGCGATGAATCCAGGTAGAACGCAGCTTCCGTCTCGCCCTGAATACCCTTCCTGCAGCGCATCAACTCGTCTCTCAGCCACTTGCGCTGACTCGCATTGAGCACAGGGGACTGCTGTAGATCGTTCAGCAATGCGATGCGCTTGGATTTGTCGTCTGCTTTTTTGAGCAGCATGGGCCTCCCTTATGAAATACCATTTTTCTGAACGATAACACCGCTTCAATTCGGTGAATCGGAGCCAAAGCACAGCGGTCTCAAGCTACTGTAGAAAGGGCTGTTTTGCAGGGGCTACCGGCGAGGTAGCCCAGGGGCGCATCTAGACACCGGGACATCCAGCGGCACAGAGACTGCTCGAGGCTCATCAGCGCCAGATGTAAAGCAGAATCTGGCCAGTTGCGGGTATCCGTCCCATGGAAGAGCAAGCGTTCAACGTGCCCGAGTCGATCGACGTGACTGAACGCAACTTCACGTGTTCTCCCCTTTTCTCGGAGAGCCCCACATGCGTTCATTTAGATCCTGTATCACTGTGGCCACATGCGGCCAAGCTACGATCTTGGCCGCGTCTTCGAGATCCCACATCAGATTTTCAGCGTACGCAACATCTACCAATTTCTTAACGGGGTCTGCTCCGTTTCGATACTCCGTAGCCATAAATTCCGTGTGCTCCGTCACGGCGCTCCAGTCACCCGCGCGAGCAGCCTCGGTGGTTCGATTGGCGAATACCTCTACCCAAAGATGAGGCACCTCATCGAGTTCGCACGGCTCCCAACCGCGATCCATTTGCCATTGATCCGTCCGTCTAGCCTCTTCCGGGAAGCGCCGACGAATTCGTCGAACGACTTCTTTCTCTTCCTCGTACGTTGCCATAACCTTACGCTTTGTATTTGAGCTGAACGGCGAGCGCCGGTGTGTCGCTTGGCCCGCTGCACAGAGAATAAACGCCGGGCAGCAGGCCAGCTGATAAGCCAGCGCGTATCAGGTTGAGCGAAGGGTCATGCTTGCGGTTGGATGACATATGTCGTTCCGCCAACTCCTTGAATCGCAAGAACTTGATACCGCATTGGGTCCACTCGACCGGCGAGTAGCATGGGCATTGCATCCAGCGGTGTACCAGAAAGCTCGCATGGAAATTGAGAACCATTCGGGTTTGGTGTGTGCACATAGACCGCATTGTTAGCCGACTCATTGGTATATACGGCTGCAAAAATTTGGTACTGCATTCCGGAATTCTGCAGCTCAATTCTGGCCTTGGTCAGAGTGCGCAGGAGCATGGAGAGATGCCTGCGCTTGTGACGCCAGCTGAGATCACCAAATCCCTCAAAATCCGGGTGCTCGTGCCAGAGATCAAACCATTTACGCTTTTGGATGTCGACCTTAAAGCGCCGGAGTCTCTTCTTGAGTCCGTAGTAGTAATACTCATCTGGAGTCTTCTTAATTGAACGATCTTTCGCCATAATTCTGAGGACCAAACATAATCTAAAAACACCGGCTCACGCTGGAAAATTGTTTTGTAGCAAATTTTTATAAAATACAGTATAAATTTAACCAAAATACCCGCACGCTCACCTTTAACGCATGTTATACGATTGCGGACTCAGGCGCGCGAACGAATTCGTTTTAAAAACGATCACCCGCGCACCAATTAGGCTCGGATGCCGTGTGCATGCATCTTTATTAAAAGCACAGATTTTGCCCCCTTCGAGAGATAGCCAAAAGAAGAAGCTGAAAGTCGGATCTGGAGCCTCGCACTAGATGGCTGTTCAGCGCTCGGCGCGGTCGATCAACCAGCCTAGTTTCGACGCCCGATAGCCGACATTCAAAAGTTCATCCATCGATTGTGCGTGCCTTTTCAACGCGAGCCCAAATTGCGGGTGTGCCGCTGCTCCAGACGCCTTGCAATAACAGTCGGAAGGGGAGGCTACGCCACGCCTCGATTTCGATGCGCCGGATAAACTCTTCACCGTGATACTCTATCAGGTCCTCAAGCGGCCCTGCCGCGAGCATTCCCAACACCCGTTCTGGTGGATTGAGATCAAGTACAGCGAGAATGGCTTGCCAGCACTCTTCTGGCCGGTTGTGCTGAAGATCGAAGAAGCGTCCAATTGGCCACCATAGGGGATGGTTCTCATGAACGCTTTCTTCAAAAGACTGAGCTTCGACATAAGCAATCGCCCAAGATATCAAATCTGGCTCAGACATATCAATAGCCTCTCCAACAGCCGCCACCTGTGCCTGGCAGCCCCTGGCCGGATTCTGCCCCATCTATGGGGCGTTGGCGGGCCCATAGCAGACATCCGTTAGATCGTCTAGTGTTCATTGGACCCAGCGTTATCGCAGTGGGTACTTTTTCTAGATGGATTAAAGACATTCTTCTTTTTTGCAATCCACATCCATGTACCCCACCCACCGTAGACACTGGTGACCAATGCCAAAAAAAGGTGCCACCACGATAATTTCTCAGAGGTCAAAAGGCCACCGACCCCGATAGCGACAAGAAGTGGTCCCAATATCCATGGCGGAATCCACTTCTCCCAAGGCAGCAGAAACATTGAGCGTCCTTTGATCGATTTCGGTCATCAGGTAATTCCTTAGGTGCGCCCCCGACGACAGCCTCTGGCCGATGCCTCTCATCCTAACCGAACGCATCAACTCACTCTGCCCCCGCAACCTCCTCGCTGGCGTACGCGACTTCGGGAATTGACCGAGACGATGGCCCGCCTCGGTGATCGGCCAAAACCTAGCACTGCATCAACACGAAACCCAAGCTGCCCGAGTTGGCAGCGGCTCGGCACCACTTCCGTTTCATCACCCAATGCCATCACCTATGCGGCCGCAAGAAGGCGCGCCAGAGAAAGCCTCTTTTACGCCCTTTTTCCGCCAAGGGCCACCACCGACCCAACCGAGGCAGCAGCAAATGCATGAGAAATAGATAGAGAAATACCTACAGATATGAATGATTGATCGTTCTCATCTCACTATATAAAAATGTACGTGCTTTGTCCCCGGTGCCTTTGCTCTTGAAACCCGCACCAGTGCTGGCTCTGCCTGTTTTGTCCCCGGTGTACCCGGCAAATCCCGGGGAATAGTGCCGAAGGAAATTGCATCGGCCCATGCAGCGGCCACAAAAAAAGCCGCCCCTGCAGGGTGCAGGCGGGCGGCTTGGGGGTGATGGGCGGGTGATCGGCGGATTGCCGGGGCGGCGGTGGCTCAGCCGGTGCGCTGGGGCAGCTCGATCACCTCGGCCCCCTGGGCCAGGCGGTCCAGGTAGTCGGCCTACTGCTGCATCATGGTGGTGCGGTGCTTCAGGTATTGGGTACGGTTGTAGGCCCGGCCGTTCACGTCTTTCACCGAGTGGGCCAACTGGGCCTCGATCACCAGGGGGTCGCAGTCCAGGCGCTCGGCCAGCATGGTGCGGGCGGTAGCACTGAAGCCGTGCCAGGTCTGGATCTCGGGGGTGTAGCCCATGCTGATCAAGGCGGTGCGCACCGAGTTTTCAGAGATGGGGCGTTCGTGGTTGCGCTCGCCTCGAAACACCATGGCCCCGTGGCCGGTGTAGGCGTGCAGCTCTTGCAGGATGGCCACGGCCTGGCGGGGCAAGGGCACCAGGTGCGGGTCGCCGTTCTCTTTGCCGTCTTTCTCGCGTTTCATGCGGGCAGCCGGAATGGTCCACAGGCCGGCCTCCAGGTCGATCTCTGACCAGGTGGCCCCGCGCAGCTCGCCAGGGCGCTGGAACAGCAGCGGGGCGAGCTGCAGGGCCGCCCTCACGATGTGGCCGCCCTTGTAGGCCTTGATGGCCCGCAGCAGCACCGCCAGCTCGGCCGGCTCGGTGATGGCGGCAAAGTGCTTGCCCCGGTAGGGCCGCAGGGCCCCTTTCAGGTCGGTGGTGATGTCGCGCCCTACCCGGCCGGTGGCGACGGCGTAGCGCCACACCTGGCGGGCCAGCATCAGGCCCCGGTCGGCGGTCTCGACCGCGCCCCGCTCTTCGACCTTGCGCAGGGTGGCCAGCAGCTCGACGGGCTCAATGTCGGCCATGCGCCGCTGCCCCAGCCAGGGGAACAGGTCGCGTTCAAACTGGCGCTTAGATCGGTCAGCATGGGCGGGGCTCCAGTGGGGGGCCTGCTGGTCGTACCACTCTTGGGCCACCACCTGGAAGGTGTCACCGGCCGGGTTCACGGCCTTGAGCTTTTCGACCTTGCGGGCCTGGATCGGATTGACACCCTCCCCCTTCAGCAGCTTGGCGGTGTCCCGGGCCTTCCTGGCATCAGCCAGGCTCAGGGCCGGGTAGCTGCCCAAGGCCATGCGGCCCTCTTTGCCGTCTGAGTAGGTCTTCCAGAACCAGCGCTTTGAGCCCGAGGGGCTCACCTCCAGGTAAAGGCCCTGAGCGTCGGTGTAGCGGGCTCGTTTTCTGTCCGGGGGGCAGATGGCGGTTTTGCACTGCTTGTCAGTCAACATGGCTGGTCTCCTATCGGGGAACAAGACCAGGACCGGGGAACAAAACCGGGGTACAGGGCGATTTACCCCGGTCGTTCCCCGGTTTGTTCCCCGGTATTGCTCTGGCTGTAGGCGAACTGTAGCGCACGACGATGGACTGTAAACCCTTGATTTCCCAATGAAAAAGGCCGTTTGCTGGACTTCAGCAAACGGCCTTGGAAGTGATGGTGGTGGAGCTGGGGGGATTTGAACCCCCGTCCGCAAGCCTTCTTCGAACAGTTCTACATGTTTAGCGGTCTGTTTTGGATCTCACACCCCGGATCGCGCAGTCGCACGCTATCCGGAATGCCAGTACCCTACTTTCTCGTCTCATGCCAAGGTACCCGGCGCAAGACCAGCCAATGTGAATTCCCCCACAGCCTGGACGCCTTGCGGCACCCTTGCCCAGCCCATTGGCCAACTGTTGTGAGGATCACCGGTGTTTAAGCGGCGATTGCGAAACGTTCGTCGTTTGCAGTTAGTTTTTTTCAGCTGTTTTACGAGGTGACTGAACCTCGACATGCCCTGCTGCGCGTCCGAACCCACGTCGAAACCAGTGCAGCCCCAGAGATTCCGTATTTTAGGCCGCCGGCAGCCATTGCAAGAGTTCGGCCGGAGATTTAATTTGGGCATGCGCCCCCCAGTGCCGGGTGTCGGCCTGGGTGCCCAGGTAACCGTAGCAGGCGGCGACGGTGCGCATGCCGGCGGCTCGGCCTGCCTGGATGTCACGCTCGTCATCACCCACGTACAGGCAGGTCTCGGGGGGCAGGTTCAGCCGCCGGGCCGCCTCGAGCAGAGGGGCAGGATGGGGTTTGGCGTGCGGCGTGGTGTCGCCGCTGACAATCGCCCCTGCACTGGAGAACAAAGGCAGGGCGCGGGTCAGGGGTTCGGTGAAGCGGGCGGCCTTGTTGGTGACCACGCCCCAGGCCAGGGTGCGCCTCGCCAGTTCGTGCAGCAGGTCGGGAACGCCTTCGAAGATGGTGGTCAGTTCGGTCATCCGCGATTCGTAGTTGCGGAAGAATTCCTCCCGCAGGACCGCGAAGTCGGCATGCTCAGGCGTGATGCCGAAGGCCTCGCCCAGCATGCCGCGGGCCCCGGCACCCGCCATGGGCCGGTAGCGCTCGAAGGGCAGCGAAGGCAGGCCGCGGTCGATGCGCATCTTGTCGGCAGCGGCACCGAGGTCGGGTGCGCTGTCGATCAGGGTGCCGTCGAGATCGAAGAGCACCGCCTTGACGTCATGGAACATGGGTTCAACCTCTTGATTCAAGACAAGGCGCGCCGGGTCGACACCATGTAGTTCACACTGGTATCTGCATTGAGCCAGTAGCGGCCGGTCAAGGGGTTGTGGCTGAGGCCCCGGGTCTGCTGCCAGTCCAGACCGGCCGCGCGGCAATGGCCGGCCAGTTCGCTGGGGCGGATCAGCTTGGAGAACTCATGGGTGCCGCGCGGCAGCATGTTAAGCAGGTATTCGGCGCCAACGATGGCCAGCAGGAACGATCTGGCGTTGCGGTTCAGGGTCGAGAAAAACACCCAGCCGCCAGGCTTGACCAGGCTGGCGCAAGACCGCACCACCGAGGCCGGATCAGGCACATGCTCGAGCATCTCCATGCAGGTGACGATGTCGAACTGGCCGGGCTGTTCGGCGGCCAGCGCCTCGGCACTGACTTCGCGAAAGCGCAGGTTGGGAGTCTGGGCTTCGAGCGCATGCAGTTGCGCCACCTTGAGCGCCTTGCTGGACAAGTCGATGCCCAGCACCTGCGCCCCCTTGCGGGCCATGGAGTCCGACAGGATGCCGCCGCCGCAACCGATGTCCAGCACCCGCTGGCCGGCCAGCGGCGCCTGGGCCTGGATCCATTCAAGGCGCAGCGGGTTGATCTGGTGCAGGGGCCGGAATTCGCTTTGCGGGTCCCACCAGCGGTGGGCCAGGTCAGAAAACTTGGCCAGTTCGGCCGGATCGGCATTGAGGACGAGGTCGGTGGCCAAGCTTGGGGTCATGATGGTCGGATTGTGAATGCAAACACCAGGCAGAAATGCAAAAAGCCCCGTTGCCGGGGCTTTCTGAGGCAATCCTGAAAGGATTACTGAGCGGCGCGGGTGCCGACCACTTCGATTTCCACGCGGCGGTTCTTGGCGCGGCCTTCGGCGGTCTTGTTGTCGGCGACGGGCTGCTTCTTGCCCTTGCCTTCGGTGTAGACGCGGTTCTTTTCGATGCCCTTGGAGACCAGGTAGGCCTTCACGGACTCGGCGCGACGGACCGACAGCTTCTGGTTGTAGGCGTCAGAGCCGACAGAGTCGGTGTGACCGACGGCGATGATGACTTCCAGGTTGATGTCCTTGACCTTGCCGACCAGATCGTCCAGCTTGGCCTTGCCTTCGGGCTTCAGCACAGCCTTGTCGAAGTCGAAGAAAGCGTCGGCAGCGTAGGTCACCTTGCTGGCAGCCACGGGAGCCACGGCAGCCTTGGGGGCGGCAGCGACCGGAGCAGCCGGAGCAGCGGCAGGAGCCGGTGCGGGAGCAGCTTCAGCAGCCTTCGGAGCGATGGCACCGTCGCAACCGGCCACGGCGGTGGCCGGGGTCCAGTTGGAATCGCGCCAGCACAGTTCGTTGGTGCCGTTCTTCCAGACTTGTTCGCCGGTGCCGTTCTTCCAGTTGTCGACGGTTTGAGCGCCAGCAGCGGTTGCAAGGGCAGCGGAGGCAAACAACATCGCCACTTTGTTCAGTTTCTTCATGGTTCTCCTCTTGGGGAAAAAGCCGCAGCCGCGCGGCGAAATACGTACGCTCCAGGTGACCACCACCCAAAACGTTGCTTAAATTGTGCCACACAGAGCCCTGCCGTCTCTGCTGCTGCCGCGTGCAGGGCCGGCCGCAACTGCGCAATATGCCCGGTTTGTTGCTAGTTTGCGACATGGCGTTGCCCGTAAAATGGTCGTTTCGGCCGTCAATCCCTGCCCTCCATGACTCAGTTCGCCAAAGAAACACTGCCCATCAGTCTCGAAGAGGAGATGCGCCGCAGCTACCTCGACTACGCGATGAGCGTGATCGTGGGGCGTGCCTTGCCCGATGCGCGCGACGGCCTGAAGCCTGTGCACCGCCGCGTCCTGTACGCGATGCATGAGCTCAACAACGACTGGAACCGGCCCTACAAGAAATCGGCCCGTATCGTCGGCGACGTGATCGGTAAGTACCACCCGCACGGCGACAGCGCGGTCTACGACACCATCGTGCGCATGGCGCAGGATTTCTCGCTGCGCCACATGCTGGTCGACGGTCAGGGCAACTTCGGCTCGGTGGACGGCGACAACGCCGCCGCGATGCGGTACACCGAAATCCGCCTGGCCAAGATCGCCCACGAGATGCTGGGCGACATCGACAAGGAAACCGTCGATTTCGGCCCCAACTACGACGGCAGCGAAAAAGAGCCCCTGGTGCTGCCCAGCCGGCTGCCCAATCTGCTGGTCAATGGTTCTGCCGGCATTGCGGTGGGCATGGCCACCAACATCCCGCCGCACAACCTCAATGAAGTGGTCGACGCCTGCCTGCACATGCTGCGCAACCCCGAGGCCACGATCGACGAGCTGATGGAGATCATCCCGGCCCCCGACTTCCCCACCGCCGGCATCATCTACGGCATCAATGGCGTGAAGGACGGCTACCGCACCGGCCGGGGCAAGGTGGTCATGCGCGCCAAATGCCACTTCGAGGACATCGACAAGGGCCAGCGGCAGGCCATCATCGTCGACGAGCTGCCCTACCAGGTCAACAAGAAGACCTTGCAGGAGCGCATGGCCGAGCTGGTGCACGAAAAGAAGATCGAGGGCATCAGCCACATCCAGGACGAGTCCGACAAGTCGGGCATGCGCCTGGTGATCGAGCTCAAGCGCGGCGAAGTGCCCGAGGTGGTGCTCAACAACCTCTACAAGCAGACCCAGCTGCAGGACACCTTCGGCATCAACATGGTGGCCCTGGTCGATGGGCAGCCCAAGCTGTGCAACCTCAAGGACCTGATCGAGGTCTTCCTGCAGCACCGCCGCGAAGTGGTCACACGCCGCACCATCTTCACGCTGCGCAAGGCGCGTGAACGCGGCCATGTGCTCGAAGGCCTGGCCGTGGCGCTGGCCAACATCGACGACTTCATCGCCATCATCCGCAACGCGCCGACGCCGCCGGTGGCCAAGGCCGAGCTGATGCAGCGCAGCTGGGACAGCAAGCTGGTGCGCGAGATGCTGACCCGCACCCGTGCCGACGGCGGCGTCATCAGCGCCGACGACTACCGCCCCGATGGGCTGGAGCTTGAATTCGGCATGCAGTCCGACGGCCTGTATCGGCTGTCCGAGACCCAGGCCCAGGAAATCCTGCAGATGCGCCTGCAACGCCTGACCGGGCTCGAGCAGGACAAGATCGTCGCCGAATACAAAGAGGTGATGTCCGAGATCGACGACCTGCTCGACATCCTGTCCAAGCCCGAGCGCGTCTCCACCATCATCGGCGAAGAGCTCACCCTGGTGAAGACCGAGTTCGGCCAGACCAAGCTGGGCGCCCGCCGCAGCGAGATCGAGCACAGCGCCCAGGACCTCAGCACCGAAGACCTGATCACCCCCACCGACATGGTGGTCACACTCAGCCACAGCGGCTACATCAAGAGCCAGCCCTTGTCCGAATACCGCGCCCAGAAGCGTGGCGGCCGTGGCAAGCAGGCCACCGCCACCAAGGAAGACGACTGGATCGACCAGCTCTTCATCGCCAACACGCACGACTACATCCTGTGCTTCTCCAACCGGGGCCGGCTCTACTGGCTCAAGGTCTGGGAGGTGCCGGCCGGCTCGCGCGGCTCGCGCGGACGCCCGATCGTCAACATGTTCCCGCTGCAGGAAGGCGAGAAGATCAATGTCGTGCTGCCGCTGACCGGCGAGAAGCGCAGCTTCCCTGACGACCAGTACGTCTTCATGGGCACCTCGATGGGCACGGTCAAGAAGACCCCGCTCAATGAGTTCAGCAACCCGCGCAAGGCCGGGATCATTGCGGTCGACCTCGACGAGGGCGACTACCTCATCGGCGCAGCCCTCACCGATGGGCAGCACGACGTGATGCTGTTCAGCGACGGCGGCAAGGCGGTGCGGTTCGACGAGAACGATGTGCGCCCCATGGGCCGCAACGCACGTGGCGTGCGCGGCATGATGCTCGAAGAGACCCAGCGCGTGATCGCCATGCTGGTGGCCGAGGACGAGCAGCAAAGCGTGCTCACCGCCACCGAGAACGGCTACGGCAAGCGCACCTCGATCATCGAATACACCCGCCACGGCCGTGGCACCAAGGGCATGATCGCCATCCAGCAGAGCGAGCGCAACGGCAAGGTGGTGGCCGCCACCCTGGTGCACGCCGACGACGAGATCATGCTGATCACCGACAAGGGCGTGCTGGTGCGCACCCGTGTCAGCGAGATCCGCGAGCTCGGCCGCGCCACCCAGGGTGTCACCCTGATGGCGCTGGATGAAGGCTCGCGCCTGTCCGGCCTGCAGCGCATCGTCGAAAACGACGCCAACCCGCCCGCCAGCGACGGCGAGGACGGCCCGGAGACGCCGACCGAGGCCTGAGCCCGCCCCACGAATGACCACCCCGCCCCTGCGCCCGAACGGCGCCCGGGGCGTTTTGGAGAACCGACCCCGATGACCCGCCCCTACAACTTCTCAGCCGGCCCCGCCGCCATTCCCGAAGAGGTGCTGCAACAAGCCGCCCGCGAAATGCTGGACTGGCACGGCAGCGGCATGAGCGTGATGGAGATGAGCCACCGGGGCAAGGAATTCATCAGCATCTACGAGCAGGCCGAGGCCGACCTGCGCGAACTGCTCGCGGTACCGTCGAACTTCAGGATCCTGTTCATGCAAGGCGGCGGCCTGGCCGAGAACGCCATCGTGCCCCTGAACCTGTCGCGCGGCGAGGCGGCCGACTTCGTGGTCACCGGCAGCTGGAGCCAGAAGAGCCAGAAGGAAGCGCGCAAGTACTGCGAGGTCCACATCGCCGCCAGCAACGAGGCCGACGGCCACACCAGCCTGCCGACACCCGCCACCTGGCAGCTCAGCGGCCAGGCCCGCTATGTGCACCTGTGCAGCAACGAGACCATCCACGGGGTCGAATTCCAGGAACTGCCCGACCTGAAGGCCCTGGGCTGCGATGCGCCGCTGGTGATCGACTTCTCGTCGCATGTGGCCTCGCGCCCGGTCGACTGGAGCCGCATCGGCATGGCCTTCGGCGGCGCCCAGAAGAACATCGGCCCGGCCGGACTGACCCTGGTGGTGGTGCGCGACGACCTGCTGGGCCATGCTCTGCCGATCTGTCCCAGCGCCTTCGACTACAAGGTGGTGGCCGACAACCAGTCCATGTACAACACGCCGCCCACCTACGGCATCTACATCGCCGGCCTGACCTTCCAATGGCTCAAGCGCCAGACCGAGAACGGTCTCAGCGGCGTCGCCGCCATGGAGGCCCGCAATCTGGCCAAGGCGCGCCTGTTGTACGATTTCATCGATCAATCGCAGCTCTACACCAACCCGGTGGCGGTGGCGGGACGTTCACGCATGAACGTGCCCTTCCGGCTGCGTGACGAGAGCCTCAACGAGGCTTTCCTGGCCGGGGCCAAGGCCCGCGGTCTGCTGCAACTCAAAGGCCACAAGTCGGTGGGCGGCATGCGTGCAAGCATCTACAACGCCATGCCTCTGGCTGGCGTCCAGGCGCTGGTCGACTACCTGCGCGATTTCGAGAAAACCAGGGCCTGAGCCGCACCGACGACGGTGCCCCAGGCCTGACAGAACCACCCATGACGCTGCCTTCCGACAAACCCCTGCCCAATCTGGCCGACCTGCGTGTCCAGATCGATTCGCTGGACCAGCAACTGCTGAGCCTGCTCAACCAACGCGCCCGCGTGGCCGAGCAGGTCGGCGAAGTCAAGAAACGCGAAGGCACCCCCTTCTTCCGGCCTGACCGCGTGGCCCAGGTGATCGAGAAGATCCAGACCAACAACCAGGGGCCGCTCAAGGACGCCCATGTCGCCGCCGTCTGGCGCGAGATCATGTCGGCCTGCCTGGCACTCGAATCGCCCCAGCGCGTGGCGGTGCTGGGCCCCGCCGGCACCTTCTGCGAGCAGGCGGCGATCGAATTCTTCGGCGGTGCAGCCGACCTCATGTACTGCGCCAATTTCGACGAAGTCTTCCACGCCACCGCCGCCGGCAGCGCCCAGTACGGTGTGGTCGGGGTCGAAAACTCGGTCGAGGGCGTGGTCACCCGCTCGCTCGATCTGTTCCTGCACACCCCCACCCATGTGGTCGGCGAGGTCAGCCTGCTGGTGCGCCACAACCTGCTGCGCCAGACCAATTCGCTCGACCAGATCGAGGCCGTGCTGGCCCATCCCCAGGCGCTGGCCCAGTGCCAGGCATGGCTGTCCAAGCACCTGCCCCACGCCGAACGCCGCCCGGTGTCCAGCAATGCCGAGGGTGCCCGTCTGGCGGCCACCAACCCGGCCTGGGCCGGTCTGGCCAGCGAGCGGGCCGCCACCCAGTTCGGCCTGCACATCGTGGCCCATGCGATCCAGGACGACGCCTACAACCGCACCCGGTTCGCGGTGATCTGCCTGCCCCAGACCCTGGGCACGCCCCCGGCCACCGGCAAGGACTGCACCAGCCTGGTGGTGTCGGTGCCGAACCGGCCCGGCGCGGTGCACGACCTGCTGGTTCCGCTCAAGACCCATGGCGTGTCCATGACGCGCTTCGAATCGCGGCCGGCCCGCACCGGTCACTGGGAATACTATTTCTACATCGACCTGGATGGCCACCCGGCCCAGCCCAACGTCGCCAAGGCCCTCGAAGAACTGTCCAGCCTCTGTGCCTTCTACAAGGTCCTGGGCACCTACCCTGTCGGAGCCTCCTGACCATGCGCAAGGCGAATTTCCTGGAGCCCGGCCATGTTTGAGCAACTGGGCCTGATCGGCTGCGGCCTCATGGGCGGCTCCTTTGCCCTGGCGCTCAAACAGGCGGGCCTGGTCAAGCGCGTGGTGGGCTACAGCAAGTCGCCCTCGACCACCGAACGGGCACGCCAGATGGGGGTGATCGACCTCGCCGCACCGTCGGCGCTGCTGGCGGTGGCGGGTGCCGACATCGTGCTGGTCGCGGTGCCCGTGGCCGCCACGGAAGCCACCCTCAAGGCCATCAAGCACCTGGTCAACCCGCAGATGCTGGTGATGGACGTGGGTTCGACCAAGGCCGATGTGGTGGCTGCCGCGCGCAGCGCCCTGCGCGACCAGATCGGCTCCTTTGTGCCGGCGCACCCCATCACCGGCAAGGAGGTGGCCGGGGTCGAACATGCCGACGCCGAGCTGTACCGCGGCAAACAGGTGATCCTCACCCCGCTGGAACGCACCCTGACGGCCCAGCTCCAGAAGGCCGCCGCCGTCTGGAGCGCCCTCGGGTCGCAGGTCATCCACATGTCGCCCGAAAGCCATGACGCGGCCTTCGCGGCGGTCAGCCACCTGCCCCACCTGCTGGCCTTCGCCCTGATCAACAGCCTGGCCGACCAGCCCAACGGGGACGACTACCTCGGCCTGGGCGGACCCGGCTTCCGCGACTTCACCCGCATCGCGGCCAGCGACCCCAAGGTCTGGCGCGACATTCTGCTGTCCAACCGCAAGGAGCTGCTGGCCCAGTCGCGCCACTTCCGCGCGGCCCTTGACGCCTTCGAGGCCTTGATCGACGGCGAACAGGGCGAGGCCCTGGAATCCCTGATCTCCCGGGCCAGCCAGGTGCGCGCCCAATGGCGCATGACCGCCCCACGCTCCGCCAAGTAATGTTCAAGACCGAATTCCTCGACCTCCCACCCCTGGTCTCGGCCCAGGGTGCCATCACCCTGCCCGGCTCCAAGAGCATCTCCAACCGGGTGCTGCTGCTGGCCGCCCTGAGCGCCGGCACCACCCGCGTCCATGACCTGCTGGATTCCGACGACACCCGGGTGATGCTGGCCGCGCTGCGCCAGCTTGGCTGCGGGCTGCGCCAGGAGGGCGCGGTGCTCGAGATCGACGGCCTGGCCGGCCGGCTCCGCAACCCGCAGGCCGACCTGTTCATGGGCAATGCCGGCACCGCCATGCGCCCCTTGACCGCAGCCCTGGCCCTGCTGGGCGGCACCTTCGACCTGCACGGCGTGGCACGCATGCACGAAAGACCGATCGGCGACCTGGTCGACGCCCTGCGGCAACTGGGCTGCCGCATCGACTACACCGGCAACCCCGGCTTCCCGCCACTGCACATAGGCCCGCCCTCGCTGGCCATCGACCGCCCGATCCAGGTGCGCGGCGACGTGTCCAGCCAGTTCCT
>JAFAMV010000125.1 GCA_019233055.1 Curvibacter sp. | reverse complement strand
CAGCGCGCAGACCAATGTCAGCGCCAAGGGGCAGTTCAACAAGGCCAGCGACCCGGTGGCCGCAGGCAAGATCACGATCGACATCGGCACTTGGTCGACAGACCCCGACAAGCCCGGCTTCACGGCGGCCACAGAAAGCACGTCGGCGACCATCGTCATCGACGCCAAATCCAACCCGACGCTGGCCAGCCTGCGCGACAGCATCAACGCCGCCAAGATCGGCGTCAGCGCCAGCATCGTCACCGATGCCTCGGGTGCCAGGCTGGCGCTGACCTCGACCGCCACCGGGGCGCAGAACGGGTTCCGCATCCGGACCGAGGCCCCCGACGAAAGCGGTTCCGACACACCGGGAACGACAGATCTGTCCTGGCTCAACTACGACCCGGCCCAGGCCAGCAGCGGGCTGACCCTGGCCCAGCCTGGCAGCGACACGCAGGCCACGGTCAACGGCATTCCGGTGTCCTCGCCCAACAACGTGCTCACCGGCGTCCTGGAAGGGCAGACCATCACCGTCACCAAGCCGACCAGTTCGGCCACCATCAAGGTGAGCCGCAACACCGACAGCCTGCGCGCCATGGTGTCCTCCTTCATCAGCGCCTACAACGGGCTCAACAAGTTCATGTCGGGGCTGAGTGGCTACGACCGCGACAGCAAGACGGCGGGCCCCTTGTTGTCGGACCCGACGGCCCTGTCGATCCAACGCCAATTGCACCAGCAGGCCACCGACAGCAGCACGGCCTCGACCGCCCTGACCAATCTGCGCTCGGTCGGCATCGAGTTGCAACGCGACGGCAGCCTCAAATTCAATGAAGGCAGCTTCTCAAAAGCCATCAAGGATCTGCCGGAGCTGCAGAAGGCGATGACCCATGCCGACAGCAACAACCCGGCCAACAACGGCTTCATCCAGCGGCTGCAGAACTGGACCAAGCAAGTGCTCGACAGCAAGGGGACCCTGGCCAGCGGCACCCAATCGCTGCAGTCCAAGATCACCAAGAACCAGACTGACCAGCAGAAGATCAACCGCCAGTTGACCAAGGTTCAGCAGGAACTGACACGCCAGTACTCGGCGCTGGACAGCAAGGTCTCAAAGTCCTTTGCCCTGCAGAAATACGTCAATCAGCAGATCACGACCTGGCAGTCCACCAACAGCAACAGCAAATGAGGCCGACGCCTCACTCGAGGCCCAGCTCCTGGATCTTGCGGGTGATGGTGTTCCGGCCGATGCCGAGCTTCTGCGCAGCCTCGATGCGCCGGCCTCGTGTGTTGGCCAGGGCGGTGAGGATCAGCCTCGACTCGAAACGGCGGGTCAACTCATCCCAGACGTCATGGCGACCGCTGGCCAGCAGGGCCTGGGCCTCGGACTCCAGATCGCGCTCCCAGCTCGAGACCTGGACCGACGCGCCCGCCGGCGGCGATGTGGGCAAATCCGGAGAGGACTCGATCAGTTCACCGACAGCGGACGAAGGCACCGGATACTCCGCAGCCACCGCCGGGACAGGGGCGGTCGGCAGCACCGAAGACGGTGCCGGCCTGGACTCCGGAAGCTCGCCTCCCGGCGCCGGCCGGAAACTCGCGGCATTCAGGGCGACCGGCCCCGAGGCCGCACCGAGCACCTCCGGCGGCAGGTCCTTGGCCTCAATGACCTGGGCCGGGGCCATCACGGTCAGCCAATGGCAGATGTTCTCCAACTGGCGCACGTTGCCTGGAAAGCTGAATTGACTCAGCTGCACGAGGGCGGCGTCGGCGATGCGCTTGGGCTCCACGCCCAATTGCTTGGCGCTTTGCTGCAGGAAGTGCCGCGTCAGCATCGGCACATCCTCTTTGCGCTCACGCAGTGCCGGCAAGCGCAGGCGGATCACATTGAGCCGATGGAAAAGGTCTTCGCGGAACACCCCGTCCTTGACCCTTTGTTCCAGGTCCTGGTGGGTGGCCGCGATCACCCGCACATTCGCCTTGACCGCGTTGTGCCCGCCGACCCGGTAGAAATGCCCGTCGGACAGGACGCGCAACAGCCGCGTCTGCAGATCGAAAGGCATGTCCCCGATCTCGTCCAGGAACAGGGTCCCCCCTTCGGCCTGCTCGAAACGCCCACGGCGCATGGTCTGCGCACCGGTGAACGCACCCCGCTCATGGCCGAAGAGCTCGCTTTCCAGCAGGTCCTTGGGAATGGCGGCGGTGTTGATGGCCACAAAGGGGCCATTCGCCCGCGGCGAATGCTTGTGCAGCGCCCGGGCCACCAACTCCTTGCCGGAACCCGATTCGCCTGTGATCAGGACCGTGACATTGCTCTGGCTCAACCGCCCGATGGCCCGGAAAACGTCCTGCATTGCCGGGGCCTGGCCCAACATTTCCGGCGTGGTGGCCATGCGCTCTTCAGACACCTCTTCGCGCTGGCTCTCCTCGACCGCGCGACGGATCAGTTCCACCGCCTTGGGCAGATCGAAGGGCTTGGGCAGGTACTCGAATGCGCCGCCCTGGAAGGCCGAGACCGCGCTGTCCAGGTCCGAGAAGGCCGTCATGATGATGACCGGCAAGCCGGGATGCCGCTCCTTGACCTTACCCAGCAGGTCCAGGCCCGAGCCGCCGGGCATGCGGATGTCACTCACCAGGACCTGCGGCCCCTGGTTGTCGATGTCGTCCTCGCCGATGTCGTCGAGCGCGGCCAGGACCTCACGGGGATTGGTGAAGCTGCGCGTCGGCAACTCCTCCCGCAGCAGCGCCTTTTCGAGCACGAAGCGGATGGATTGGTCGTCATCTACTATCCAGATCGGCTTCATGAATGGAAACACCTCAGGTCAAATTGTTGTCAATCGTTTGTCAGGGCAAGGGAATCAAAATCTTGAAATCCGTCCTCCCTGGCGTGCTGTCGCACTC
This sequence comes from Curvibacter sp., assembly GCA_019233055.1. GTDB lineage: Bacteria > Pseudomonadota > Gammaproteobacteria > Burkholderiales > Burkholderiaceae_C > Curvibacter. Next base: position 24,927 of record JAFAMV010000125.1, on the reverse strand, counting down.
GATCAGACCGTGGTGCTGTTGGACGAAGGTCTGTGCCAACGTCAACCCCAACCCCGATCCCCCCTCCCGACCGGATACCAGCGGGTAGAAGATGCGGTCCTTGATCGAGTCCGGCACGCCGGGCCCGTTGTCGATGACATGCAATTCCAATGCCAATCGGTAGCGCTGCTTACCAAATGTCACCTGTCTCGCGATCCTCGTGCGGAAGGTGATCTGGGCTTCACCGGCGGCCACCCGGTCGCTCAAGGCCTGGGCCGCGTTGTGCGCGATGTTCAGCACGGCCTGGATCAGCTGTTCGCGGTCGCCGCGGAACTCGGGGATGGAGGTGTCGTAGTCGCGCACCACCCGCAGGCCACGCGGAAACTCGGCCAGGATCAGCGAACGCACCCGCTCGCAGACCTCATGGATGTTGACGTCGCCCACCACATGGGGACGCCGGTGGGGCGCCAGCAGCCGGTCCACCAGGGTCTGCAGGCGATCCGCCTCATGGATGATGACCTGGGTGTATTCGATGAGGTCGCGCGACTCGACCTCCATCTGCAGGAGTTGCGCGGCGCCACGGATCCCGCCCAGCGGATTCTTGATCTCATGGGCCAGGTTGCGGATCAACTCTTTGTTGGCCTGGGCCTGATCGATGAGACGTTCCTCGCGGTCCTGCTTGGCCTGCTGCTCCAGCGGCAGCAGCTCGATGATCACCTCATCGGACCGGTCGGTCTGGGCGACGATGACATGCACCGGCACCGGCTCGTGGTTGAGCCGCTTCAGCCAGGCGTCATATCGCAGCGCGGCAAATTCATTGCTGCCGGCCCCTTCGAGCGCATTGCGCAGGGTCTGCGGCTGGACGAAGAATTCAGCGAACTGCGAGCCTTCGATGGTCCGGCGCGAGGTGCCGATCGCGTCTTCAAGTGCCGCATTGGCAAAGACCACATGGCCATCCACATTGACCACCGCCACCAGCGTGGCCAGCAGATCGAATGCCTGGAACCCCTGCATGGCAGGCGCTCCCGTGGGAAGGACCGGGCTCATTTGAGCCGCGCCAGCTCACGCTTGATGCCCGCGATGTCGGACTCCGTGCGGGCAATGCTCTCTTTCAGGGCTGCCACACGGTCAAGGTATTTCTGATAGTTGCGGGCCTCGCCACCCTGCTTTTCGGGCTCGCCGTTGTTGTACTCCGCCTGCAATTCGGCCAGCTTGGCCTCGGCCTTGGCGAGTTCGGACTCGAGGATCGCCCGGGCGTCGGCGTCACGGGCCTTCTGTTCGGTGCTGTTGACCTTGGGCGCACCGGCAGGCGCCGTCACCACCGCATTGCCCGAACCCGTGGTGCCGCCGGGCCGGGTCCCGGGCACCACCGTGACATTGCCACCTTCGATGAGCTTGCAATCCTTGGCCCTTCCGGCAGGCACCGTGTTGGTGTATTCATTGCCGCAGCGGTAGATGCGGTCTTGCGCCGACGCGGAAGCAGCCAGTAGCGTCAGCAGCGAAATCAGTACAGCGTGTTTCATACGTCCAGTTCAAACCACCCCACAGAGGCGGCGAGGCAAGTATCGCCCAATCGCCAGCGCTCGCAAAGACCGAAACATTTCGTTTACCAGAGGGTCACGGAACCGTGAAAAGGTTCCCACCCCCACCTCGGGCAGGAACGTCCGCAAGAAAAAAGGGCAGCCGGAGCTGCCCTTTTCTGCGCGGTCCCGTCAGGGGATCACAGCGAGTAGTACATGTCGTACTCGACCGGGTGCACGGCCTGGCGGAAGCGGGTCACTTCGGTCATCTTCAGTTCGATGTAGGCATCGATCATGCTGTCGGTGAACACACCACCCTTGGTCAGGAAGGCACGGTCCTTGTCCAGGTATTCCAGAGCCTGGTCCAGGCTGTGGCAGACGGTCGGCACCAGTGCGTCCTCTTCGGGCGGCAGATGGTACAGATCCTTGGTGGCAGCTTCGCCGGGATGGATCTTGTTTTCCACGCCGTCCAGACCGGCCATCAGCAAAGCCGAGAAGCACAGGTAGGGGTTGGCCAGAGGATCGGGGAAACGGGCTTCCACGCGGCGGGCCTTGGGGTTGGACACGTAGGGGATGCGGATCGAGGCAGAACGGTTCTTGGCCGAGTAGGCCAGCTTCACCGGGGCTTCGAAGCCGGGTACCAGGCGCTTGTAGCTGTTGGTGCCGGGGTTGGTGATGGCGTTCAGGGCACGGGCGTGCTTGATGATGCCGCCGATGTAGTACAGGGCGTAATCAGACAGACCGGCATAGCCGTCGCCAGCGAACAGGTTCTTGCCATCCTTCCAGACGGACTGGTGCACGTGCATGCCGGAACCGTTGTCGCCCACCAGGGGCTTGGGCATGAAGGTGGCGGTCTTGCCGTAGGCGTTGGCCACGTTCCAGACCACATACTTCAGACGCTGGGTCCAGTCGGCGCGCTCCACCAGGGTGCTGAACTTGGTGCCGATCTCGTTCTGGCCAGCGCCAGCCACTTCGTGGTGGAACACTTCGACCGGAATGCCCAGGGACTCGAGGATCAAGGACATCTCGGCACGCATGTCTTGCGTGCTGTCGACCGGGGGCACCGGGAAGTAGCCGCCCTTGACCGTGGGACGGTGGCCGCGGTTGCCGCCTTCGAGCTTGGCACCGGTGTTCCACGGGGCTTCGTATTCTTCGATTTCGAACATCGAGCCAGACATGTCGTTCTTCCAACGCACGCCGTCGAAGATGAAGAACTCAGGCTCCGGACCGAAGTAGGCGGTATCGCCCAGGCCGGAGGCCTTCAGATAGGCTTCAGCGCGCTTGGCCACCGAGCGGGGGTCGCGGTCATAGGCCTTGCCGTCGCTGGGCTCGAGCACGTCGCACGACAGAACCAGGGTGGACTCTTCGAAGAAGGGGTCGATGATGGCCGTGTTGGCATCGGGCATCAGCAGCATGTCGGAGGCTTCGATGCCCTTCCAGCCGGCGATCGACGAACCGTCGAAAGCATGACCGGCGGTGAACTTGTCCTCATCGAAATGCGACACGGGCACAGTCACGTGCTGTTCCTTGCCCCGGGTGTCGGTGAAGCGGAAATCAACGAACTTGACTTCGTTTTCCTTCACCAACTTCATCACGTCTGCGACGGTCTTTGCCATCAGGATCTCCTGTTTGAGCTGGTTAATAAAAAATAAATGACTCAGGGATGAATGCAGTTTCTGTGCCAAAGCTGGTGCATGGCACGAAGCGCACAACTCGCCATTTTGCCTCGCGCCAATGCGCTTGCAGCATGTCTGCTGCGATTCGGGGCCGGATCCCCACTGTTTTTTTGCGGGCCGGCCGCCGGATGAACCATTTTGGTGCAAAGCGGATGCACCAATAGTGGACAGCGCGTCATCGCACCAATTCGGGGCCCAGCCTGGCGCCGAAAGCATCCAGGCCCGCCCGCAGCGCCACATACGCCGGCTCGGCGGCGGCCGGATCGCCCTTGACGCCCAACTCGATGTGGCGGCCATATTCAGGGTGATCGACACTGGGCAGGCTGAAGACCTTCACCCCTGCATGCAGGCGTTCGATGTCCTCCATCAGAGGTGTCAGGGAGGCCTCCATGGCGCCGAAGACGATCACCGACTTCTCCATGTGGGCCACCCGGTTGAACAGGGGTGCGTAGTAGCGGTCGAGAACCCATTCGATCATGGGCCAGGCCATCACCGGGAAGCCCGGCACGAAATGGACCGCCCCGCCACCGGCTCCCACACAGGAGAAGCCGGGAATCTTGTTGTAGGGGTTCGGGATGATGCGGGCCGAGGCCGGGAACACCCCCATGTTGAGCCGATGCCGGTTGTCGTCCCGCTCGGGCTCGTAAGGCAGCCCCTGCTCGCGCGCCACATCCTGCATGCGCTCGCGGATCAGCCGCTCCCCTTCGGGATGCAGCTGCAGGGGCTCGCCCAGGGCACGGGCCGCGCACTGGCGCGTATGGTCGTCGGGCGTGGCACCGATGCCGCCACACGAGAACACCGCGTCGCCCGAGGCGAAGGCCCTCTGCAGCGTGGCGGTGATGCGCTCCGGCGAGTCGCCCACATAGTCGGCCCAGGCAAGCTGCAGGCCGCGCGCCGCCAGCAACTCAATCACCTTGGGCATGTGCTTGTCCGCACGCTTGCCCGACATGATCTCGTCGCCGACGATGATGAGCCCGAAGTGGGCGGGGGCCTCAGGGATGGGGGGGAGCTGCTTCGACGGAAGGGGATGGCTGGGGTTCATCCCGCCATCCTAGCGTCACCGGTGCTTCATCGACGACCGGCGGCATATTGGCCGACTCTGCACGCAGCCTATGCAAGGCCGCCAGCCCATAGTGGGCAAACCAGAGCGACGAGAAGGCAAACACCAGGGTATAGATCCAGATGGCGATGGGCACCAGGATCACGAAGGCGGCGGCGAACAAGGCTCCCGATGCCCAGACCAGGCTGGGGGCGGCGCCGAGATAACCGCACATCACCCCCATGATCAGCAGGTAGTGGCGATGCCGGCTGAACAGGATCTGGCGCTCCTCCTTGCTCGCGTGGCCTGCGATCGCGTCGAAGGCCAGGATCCGGTAGGTCAGCCAACCCCAGATCAGCGGGGGGAGGATCAGTATCAAGGGGGGCACCAGCCAGAGCGGGATCGAAACCACCAGGGCCAGCATCGCCAGCAGGGTGGAACCCAGGGCCCAGAACACGCTCGACAGGGCCGAACCACCGCGCCGCCGTTCCAGGCCGGGAAACCGCCGCTCGGCCACCATCGAGACCAGGGCCGGGCTCATGAACAGGGCCACGACCAGCAGGGACACCAGCACCAGCACCGGGGTCACCGTGAAAATCACGATCAGCGGTGCCAGCACGGTCTTCAGCTTGCCGACCCCGGCGCTCTGCAGCCAGTCCCAGAAACTGTTGAGCAGGGCCGAGGACTCCAGCAGGGCGCGGACCCACTCGACCGCCGTGTCCCAATAGAAATAGCCCAACCCAAGGGACAGGCCGACCAGCACCAACAACGGCAAAAACGACAGTGCGATCACCCGGGGGTGCACGCAATACATCACCGCGCGCCAGAAGGAATCAAGTAGCAGAGCCATGCCCCCAGCATACCCTGTGCCTGCCGCCGGGACATGACCCTTGCAGCCGGCGCACCGCCGGCCCCGCAGGAAACCCGCCCGAACGCCAACCAGGTCACGGCGAATGTTGCTCGATCCAGCGCCGATAGCCGGGGTGCTCGCGCAGGGTCTCGAAACAGAAGCCCCGCGCCTTCAAGCCCTGGATCAGGGGCTCCAGGTCGGCCGGGGCCCAGGGGTCGCGGCGCGACCAGATGCCCAGGTGGGCCATGAGGATGTCGCCCGCCCGGATGCCCTGGAGGGCCCGTTCGAGCAACTGGGCATTGCTGTAACGCTCGCTCGGCAGCTCGTCACCGAGAAAGCCGGCCGGCGCCCAGCCCACATGGGCATAGCCGCATTGCCGGGCGGCGGCGATCAAGGCCGGCGACGTCTTGCCGCCCGGCGCGCGGAACAGCGGCAGCGGCTTCTGGCCGGTGAGGGCCTCCAGCCGGGCGGACGAGCGATCCAGCTCGGCGCAATAGGCCGGCGCCTCGATCACCGACTCGCGTCCGCTGTCGGGTCCGGCCGAGGGCCGCACCCGGAAGCGCATGGCCCCGTCTGGCGCGGGCACATCGGCCCGCCAATAGACATGGTCGTAGGTGTGGCTGGCAAAGGCGTGGCCCTCGGCCGCCCGCTCCCGCCACCAGGCCGCCCAATACTGGCCCAGGGTGCCGTCACCCTGCTGGGTGGGCTCGTGCGCCGCAAAGAAGGTCACCCGGACCTGCTGGCGCAGCAGCACTTCAGCCACCAGCGGCGCGATGCCCATGTGGCCGGTGTCCAGCGTCAGGTACACCGGCTTGCGGCAGCCACTGGCAGCGGGGATGCGCCCCGCCACCTCGGCGCCGCCGGCCAATGTCCAGGCACCGGACAGCAAGGCGCAGAGCACGCCCAGCCCCAGGCGTCGCACACGCCGGGGTGCCCTGTTCGCCAGGCGGGGGGCATCGAGCATCATGGCAGGCACCTCGGTCATCAGGGTTTCAGCAGCGCCAGATCTGCCTCGGACAGCCAGCGCCATTGGCCCGGCGCCAGATCGGCGGGAAGCTCCAGGCCGCCGATCCGCGATCGGTGCAGGCCCTCCACCCGGTTGCCCACGGCCGCCACCATGCGCTTGACCTGGTGGTATTTGCCTTCGAGCAGGGTGAGGCGCAGATGCAGGGGCGCCACCGCCTCACAGGCCGCCGCCTTCACCGGGCGCGGATCGTCGTCGAGCACCACCCCTTCGAGCAGGCGCTGCACCTGCTGGGGATCCAGCGGGTGCTTGGTCTGGACCTCGTAGACCTTGGACACATGCTTCTTGGGAGAACTCATGCGGTGGATGAACTGCCCGTCATCGCTGAGCAGCAGCAGCCCGGTGGTGTCCTGGTCCAGCCGCCCCACCGCCTGCACCCCCTGCACAGCGCTCTTGCTCGGGCGCTGGCGCAGCGGCGCGGGCAGCAGCGTGTAGATGCTGGGCCAGGCCGACGGTTTCTGCGAGCATTCGGTGCCGGCCGGCTTGTGCAGCATGAGGTAGGCCTTTTCGTGGTAGGCCCAATCCACGCCCTGGACCCGGAAGCGCAGGCCGGCGGCCTCGAGGTCGAGGGCCGAATCAGTGACCCGCTCGGCGGCCGCCCCCTGCGCACCGGCAAAGACCTCGACCAGTCCCTGCTGGACCAGCCCCGAGCAGACGCGGCGCGTGCCGAAGCCCTGTGAATAAAGAATGTCTTGCAATTGCATGGGCCCGATTGTTCCAGAACCGTCCGGACGCACCGGTGGCGCCGGGTTAGTATTCCGGCCCAGAACGCCCCCCTATCGGAAAGCCCGTCTCATGCGCATCCTGCTGGTCGAAGACAACCGCCCCCTGTCTGAATGGCTTTCGCGCACCCTGCAGAAGGACCGCTATGCGGTCGAATGCGCCTACGACGGCGACGATGCCCACTTCCGGCTGCGCACCGAAAGCTATGACCTGGTGATCCTCGATCTGGCACTGCCCGGGCTGCCCGGCGAGGAGGTGCTGCGGCGCCTGCGCGCCCGCGACAACAATGTGCCGGTGCTGATCCTGTCGGCCCGCGACACCCTGGAAGGCCGGGTGTCCGGGCTGGACAGCGGCGCCGACGACTACATGGCCAAGCCCTTCGAGGTGGCCGAGCTCGAGGCCCGCATCCGGGTGCTGCTGCGCCGCCACGCCAACCACAAGAACCCCCTGCTGCGCTGCGGCTCCCTCAGCTACGACTCCAACACCCGCACCTTCACGCTCGGCGAAGAGGCCTTGAGCCTGACCCCGCGCGAGCACGCCCTGCTGGAGACCCTGCTCATGAAACTGGGCAAGACCGTCAGCAAGCAGGTGCTGTCGGACGCGCTGTTCACCCAGGACGACAGCGTTTCGCCCGACGCCATCGAGATCTATGTGCATCGGGTCCGCAAGAAACTGCAGGGCAGCGATGTGGCCATCATCACGCTGCGCGGCCTGGGCTATCTGCTCAAGTCACACGCGCTCTGAGGCAGGACCCGGCCCATGCGCCTGCCCAGCCTGCGCTCGACCCTGATGCTGTGGCTGCTGCTGCCCCTGACCACCTATGTCGTGGTCGACGCGGCGGTCAACTACCACGAGGCCCGGCACACAGCCCAGCTGGTGCAGCAGCGCATGCTGCTGGGCGCGGCGCGCATGATCGGCCAACAGGTGCAGTACGAGGACGGCGTGGTGCAGGTGGTCATCCCGCCCGCCGCACTCGAACTGTTCGCCTCCCCGAGCCACGACCGCGTCTATTACAGAGTGGCGCGGGCCGACGGCGAACTGCTGTCGGGCCATGCCAACCTGGCCAGCCCGCCGCGCTTTCCGGCAGCCGAGGAGGCGGTCTATTTCGACGCCGGGCTGAACGGACAAGCCGTGCGTGCAGTGGCCTTCGGCCAACCACTGCTGTCCGAACCCGGCCACCGCCCGGTGCTGATCGAAGTGGCCCAGACCCTGGCCGGGCGCGACGCCCTGGCCCGTGAGATCTGGCTGGGCACCGTGCAGCGTCAACTGCTGCTGCTGGGCCTGGGGGCCGTGCTGCTGTGGTTCGGGTTGCGCCTGGGACTGCGACCGGTGCTGACGCTGCGCGAACAAGTGCTGCGGCGACGCCCCGGCACCCTCGACCCCTTGCAGGCCGCCGAGGCACCCACCGAACTGGCCCCTCTGGTGGCCGCCATCAACGACTATGTCGGCCGCCTCGATCACCACATGTCGGCGCACAGCCGTTTCATCGCCGACGCGGCCCACCAGCTGCGGACCCCGCTGACAGTGCTCAACACCCAGGTGGTCTATGCGATCCGCCACCCGGCTCCCGAGGGGCGCGACGAAGCCTTGCAGGCCACCCTGGCCACCGTCCAGCACGGAATGCGCCTGGTCAACCAGCTGCTGTCCTTCTCGCTGGCCGAGGCCATCCGGGGGCAGGCGCCACGCCAGGAGCCGGTCGATCTGGGGGCCACCGTGCAGCAGGTGCTCGAAACCCTGGCCAGCCTGGCCGGGCAGCGGCAGATCGATCTGGGCTTCGAAGGGCTGGCCGAAGGCTGCGAGGTGCAGGGCTCGCCCCGGCTGCTGCACGAACTGGTCGCCAACCTGATCGACAACGCGCTGCGCTACACGCCGCCGGGCGGGGTGGTGACCGCACGGCTGTTGCGCGAGCCTCAGAAGGTACTGCTGCAGATCGACGACAACGGTCCGGGCATCCCCGCCAGCGAGCGGGAACGGGTCTTCGAGCGCTTCCATCGGCTGAACAACCAGCAGTCCGACGGTTGCGGCCTGGGCCTGGCCATCGTGCGGGAAATCGCCGAGTCCTGCGGGGCCGTCGTCGAACTGGGCGAGCCGCCTCAGGGCCGTGGCCTGCGGGTGACCGTTCACTTCACACTGCGACCTCAGGGCGAGGCAGCGGGCACCGCGAGTGCGAAGGCGTTGGTGTAGGTCTTGCCCAGATCGATGCGGCGCTCGCGCACCGGCCGGTTCACCACGGTCTGCACCTTGAGCACCATGGGCGGCCCGTCCTCGGGCATCAGGCCGTCGGGCGAATACATGGCGCGGCTGCTCTCAAGCACATGCAGATAGGCCACCCGGTCGTCGGGCGACTCGTCGGGCGGCATGCGGGCCACGATCTCGGCGGCATTGTGGGTCTGGATGAAACGCAGCGACTTGACCAGCGCATTGACCAGCTTCTGCACCAGATCCCGATGGCCGTTGACCCAGGCGGCCTGCATGTACAGGCAGGCCGACGGGTAGCCTCCACCCAGTGCAGCCAGGGTTGCCTGGGGGGTGCGCAGGTCCACCAGCAGGCGCGCCTCACCGCTGGCCAGCAGATGGCTGGCCGTGGGCTCGGTGTTCATGCCCACGTCCACCCGCTGCCCGCGCAAGGCCTTCATGAAGGCCGGGCCGCTGCCCACCGGCACCAGGGTGTAGGCACTCGGTTTGACGCCATGGAGTTCGCCGAGGTATTGCATCAGGAAGCTGGTCGACGAACCCAGGGCCGTCACCCCGATGCGACGCCCCTTGAAATCGGCCGGGCTGCGCACCTGGTCCGCCAAGGCTGCGGGCACCAGTGCGGCCTGCCCTGGCGAGACCGTGAGCTGGACCACCGATTGCACCGCCTTGCCTCGGGCCTGCAGATCGATCGTGTGGTCATAGGCACCGATCACACCCTGGGCCGCACCGACCAGCAAGGCGTCCTCGGCATAGGCGCCCGCCACTTCGGCCTGCAGGCTCACGTCCAGCCCCTGCTCGGTGAAATACCCCAGCTGCATGGCCAGCCTGGCGGGCAGGTAGATGGCCTTGTCGAAACCCGAGGTGATGAGGGTGACCCGGTCCTGCGCCCAGGCACCTCCCGAGGCCAGCAACAAGGCCAACAGACAGGTCAGGGTTTTCAGGACCGAAGGCATGGGCAGGGCTCCAGGCAGGGATCGTCGATGCATCATTGTCGCCGCCCTCTCCCGGGCATCTGGCCGTGAAGCCGCGCGTTGCGCATTCTATGCGGCACTTTTGCCGACCAGCGACCGCCCGGGACGCCTCCTTGAAATCGAGCTGGAATGCAGCGGATGAAAGCCGATTGAAAGGCAGCGTCGCTTACATTTCGCCGTCGTCGATCAGGCCAGCCGCCAGACATCGACCCCGAAGCCAGAAATGAGGGTGCCCCATCATCCCGGAGACAAGCATGAATTCCTGCCCCAACAGGGCCCAGCCGGCGGCGCGCCGAGACCCGCCGCCCCCACCTCGGCCCAGGCACCAGCCCTGAAGGCTGCCCCCACCTCCGACGCCGCCCCCGCACTACCCCCTATGTGGTTTGGCGCCGTTTGGACAATACTTCGACCGTTGATCCCCCCGTCCATCCCGACTACGCACAGGCCCTCTGCATGAGCAACACCGCTTCCAAATCCGCGCCATGGCTGAATGTCATCCGCGTCACCAGTGGCAATTTCCTGGAGATGTATGACTTCTTCCTGTTCGGTTTCTATGCCACCTACATCTCCAAGGCCTTCTTCCCGACCGGCGACGAGATCAGTTCGCTGTTGCTGACCTTCGCCACCTTCGGGGCCGGCTTCCTGATGCGCCCCCTGGGCGCCATCGTGCTGGGCAGCTACATCGACCGCATCGGCCGACGCAAGGGCCTGATCCTGACACTGGGCATCATGGCATTCGGCACCCTGCTGGTGGCCTTTGTGCCGGGTTACGCCACCATCGGCCTGGCCGCGCCCTTCCTGGTGCTGGTGGGTCGGCTGCTGCAGGGCTTCTCGGCCGGGGTCGAGCTCGGCGGTGTGTCGGTCTACCTGTCCGAGATCGCCACGCCGGGCCGCAAGGGTTTCTATGTGAGCTGGCAATCGGCCAGCCAGCAGGTGGCCATCATGTTCTCGGCCATCCTCGGCTATGCGATCAGCCAGAACCTCAGCGCCGCCGATGTCGGGGCCTGGGGATGGCGCATTCCCTTCATCATCGGCTGCCTGATCCTGCCCTTCGTGTTCTGGATCCGCCGCTCGCTGCAGGAGACCGAAGAGTTCGCCTCGCGCAAGCACCACCCCAGCCTGGGTGAGATCGTCCAGTCCATCCTGCACAACTTCCCGCTGATCCTGGCCTGCATGATGCTGGTGGTGATGACCACGGTGTCCTTCTACCTGATCACCGTCTACACCCCCACCTTCGGCAAGTCGGTGCTCAAGCTGTCGTCGACCGACAGCCTGCTGGTCACCTTCTGCGTCGGGCTGTCCAACTTCATCCTGCTGCCGGTCATGGGCGCGATCTCGGACCGCGTCGGCCGCGGCCCGATCCTGGCCATCTTCTCGCTGCTGGCCATGTTGACCGCCTACCCTGCCCTGTCCTGGCTGGTGGCCGCGCCCAATTTCCACAACATGCTGCTGGTGGAGATCTGGCTGTCGATCCTGTATGCCTGCTACAACGGCGCCGCCGTGGTGGCACTGACCGAAGTCATGCCGGCCCATGTGCGGACCGTCGGCTTCTCGCTGGCCTACAGCCTGGCCACCGCGATCTTCGGCGGTTTCACCCCGCTGATCTCCACCTGGCTGATCGAGACCACCGGCGACAAGGCCGCACCGGGCTACTGGATGGCCTTTGCCGGCGCCTGCGGCCTGATCGCCACCGGGCTGCTGTACCGGGGCGTCATCAAGGCCCGCGCGCCCCAAGCGGCCTGAGGCCGGCCCGCAGGGCCCAGGCGACCGAACCAACGAACCCGGGCCAGGCCCGGGTTTTTTCATGCGCGCTCAGGCAAAGCTCAGGACCGCGCTGAGATCCCCCGGAGGCCGTTCGCCGCGCGCCTCGAAGGCCTGGTTGCGGGCGGCCAGACCTTCGAGCAGGGGCAGCCCATGCAGGCGCGTGATGAAGCGCAGGATCGAGGTGGTGTCATAGAAGTTGTGGTCCACATGCCCCTTCTTGGCATGCGGCGAGACCACGATGGCCGGGACGCGCGACCCCGGCCCCCAGCGATCGCCCACTGGCGGCGCGACATGGTCCCACCAGCCACCGTTCTCATCGAAGGTGACCACCACCACCATGTCCTTCCACTGAGGACTCTTGCGCAGGTGCTCGAGCACATTGCACACATGCTGGTCGCCCGACTCCACATCCGAGTAGCCGGCATGCATGTTGAGGTTGCCCTGGGGCTTGTAGAAACTCACTGCAGGCAGGCGCCCCGCCACCACATCGGCCAGGAAGCGGTTGGACAGCGGGCTGTCGCCCACACCGGCATCGCGCAGGTGTTCGGCCCGTGCGGCCGTGCCCGGTGCAAACTGCCTGAAGTAGTTGAAGGGTTGATGGTGGTATTGGAAATTGGGCCGTTCGCCACCGCCACGCGCCTCGACCGCCGCCTGCCAGGCGCCCGCATACCAGGCCCAGCCGATGCCCTGGCGACTCAGGAGGTCGCCGATGGTGTCGTAGGTCTGGGGCGGCAGGGTGCGCGGATCGGCGGGATCGGCCAGGGCGCTGTCGCCGTCCGGCGCGGGCCGCACGAAACTGGGCTGGTAGGCCGGGGCCATGGTGTTGACCGCATAGCCATCGGGGGTGATGGCACCATCGTTGATGAACCTGGGCTTGCCGTCCAATGCCGAGGCTGGGCTGTCGGGGGCCAGGGCCAGGCGCGCACCGGTGGGGCCGTCTTCGGTCACTGCGATGCGGCTCCGGGCCGGGGTATCGGCGGCATTGAAGTACTCGGGCGTGCGCCCGGCCACCAGGAACTGGTGGTTCAGGTAGGAGCCGCCGAAGGCCGCCATGAAGAAGTTGTCGCACAGGGTGTATTGCTGGGCGATCTTCCACAGTCCCAGGTTGCGCCCGGTCTCGCCGTAGTGCCCCATGACCAGGCCGCCCGAGTCGGACCAGGCCACGAACTGGTCGTTGCGCCCGCCGTGGATCTGCATCTGGTTCTGATAGAAAAGGTGCCACAGATCGCGGGTGATCACCGATTCGGGCAGCGGCTGGCCTTCGGCATCCTTCAAGGCGTAAGGACCATTGGGCAGGTCCTTGATCTTCTGCTCGTCGATCAGGTAGGTCTTGCCGCCCAGGCTCTGGCTGCGCGGCACCATGCCGCCCCACACCGGCGGCAAGGCCGGCAGCAGCTCGCCGTTGCGATCCCGTTGCCGTGCCGCGCTGGCAGGCGCCTGCGCCAGGGGCTGGCTGACACCCGGAAAGTTGCCGAAGAGGTTGTTGAAACTGCGGTTTTCCAGATAGATCACCACCACATGCCGCACATTCGCACGCAGCTTGTCCGTGAAGCTGCGCCGCCCTGCCCTCTGGATCGCCGCACGGCTGGGGGTGCTCGCCAGCGAGGCCCCGGCGGCCCCGGCCAGCGCCGTCGCCTGCAAGAGGCGCCGACGGGCCGGATCGGGCGGCAGGTCTGTGCCATGACCACCGGCCGGTGGCGCGGGATTCTTGTGCTCGCTCATCGTCTGTCCCTTTCCATTTCCAGGTCCGGGCACCGGCCCGTCGTGGCCGGATTGTGGCGCGGAAATCAGTCGTCCCGCTTGCGCAGCGCGTACCAGCCGGCCAGGACCGTGAAGGTGATGACCACGAGCACGATGACCCAGAAGCCATGCGGATGGTCGGCCAGCGGAATGCCCCCGACGTTCATGCCCAGCAGGCCCGCCACCAGGTTGATCGGCAGCGCCAGCACGGTGACCACGGTCAGGGTGTAGACGCTGCGGTTGGTCTGCTCGCCCACCTGGGCCGCGATCTCTTCCTGCAACAGGCGGATGCGTTCCTGCAGTTCCGCCATGTCGCGCAGGACCAGGGAGAACTCTTCGGTGGCTTGGCGCAGGTCCTCGAGATCGCCATGCGTGACCCAGGGCGGCGGACGGCGCAGCAGCCGGAACAGGGCGCCGGGCTCAGGGGCCAGCAGGCGTTGCAGGCGCACGAGCACCCGGCGCAGGCGACCGAGTTCAGCACGCTTGCGGGTCAACCGGCCCATCAGCAGCCGGTCTTCGACCGTGTCCACCTGCACCGTGGCCTTGCGCACGATGCGCACCAGCACATCACCCTGGTCGTGCAGCAGACGGTTCAGGAAGGCCACCGGCGACTCGAATCGCAGGCCGTCCTTGACGGACTGGCGAAGCACATCGATGGTGCGCAGGGGATGGAGCCGGGCGCTGATGGCCAGCCCCGGGGCCACCGCCACCCACAGGGTCTCGATCTCGCCAGGGTCGAAGGAGAACTCGTAGGCGACATCGTTGACCACGGCCACCAGGGTGTTGTCGGCATCCTCGATGCGCGTCGAGCGCGAGCCTTCGTGCAGGGCGGCGAAGAACTCCGGCACCACCTGCAGATGCTTGCGCATCCAGGCCTCGGCGGCCGCATCACCCAGGTTGAAGTGCAACCAGACGAAGTCGCCCGGCGCCCGGTCCTGCGGCTGCCGCAGCCACGACAGCGCATCCTCCAGGCCCACGGCGACGCCGGGCTGCTGCCCGGCGAAAAGAAAACCGCAGACCAGCCCGTGGCGATCCGACCCGTAAGGGCTGCTCACCATGCGCCCGACATCATCAGATCAGTTGAGTGAACAACCAGTAGAGGAAGCCAGACAGCACGATCGCAGCCGGCAGCGTCAGGACCCAGGCCATGGCCATGTTGCGCACGGTGGCCCAGCGCAGGCCGGAGCCGCTGGCGGTCATGGTGCCGGCCACGCCCGAGGACAGCACATGGGTGGTGGACACCGGCAGCCCGTACATGTCGGCCGCGCCGATGGTCAGCATCGCCACCACCTCGGCCGAGGCGCCCTGGGCGTAGTTCAGATGGGTCTTGCCGATCTTCTCGCCCACCGTCACCACAATGCGCTTCCAGCCCACCATGGTGCCCAGGCCGAGGGCGATGGCCACGGCCACCTTGACCCACAGCGGGATGAACTTGGTCGCCTCGTCGATGTCCTTCTTGAACGCCCGCAGGTTTTCCTTGGCGTCGTCGTCGAACTTCACATTGGCGTCCTTTTCCAGGAAGCGGATGGACTCGGAGGCCAGGTACATGTCATTGCGCACATTCGACGCCTGCACCACCGGCACATGGGCGAGCGACCCGCTGCTGGCCTTGACCTGCTGGCCGATGTCGGCCACCAGTCCGGCCAGGGCCGGGATCACGTCCGGGTTCAGCGTCTTGGTGCGGACGTAGTCGGTCAGCACCCGGCGGGTGTCGATCGAGGGAGCCTGCCCGACGATGAGCTTGTGAAGGCTTTCCTCGGTGACATGCGCCACTGCCACGAACTGGGTGACATCGCTGGCAGGCATGGCGCGGTTCAAGGCGTAGGCCATGGGCATGGTGCCCACCAGGATCAGCATGATCAGGCCCATGCCCTTCTGGCCGTCGTTGGAGCCATGGGCGAAGGACACGCCGGTGCAGGTCAGCACCAGCAGGGCCCGGATCCACAGCGGCGGCGGCGTGTTGCCCTTGGGTTCCTCATACAGGAGCCGGTTCTTCACGAAGGCCCGCAGGGCCAGCATGAGCAAGGCGGCGCAGGCGAATCCGACCACGGGAGAGACCAGCAGCGAGTAGCCGACCTTGGTGGCCTGGGTCCAGTCCACGCCGCTGGTACCGTCACGGCCGTGCATGAGCGCATTGGCCACACCGACGCCGATGATCGAGCCGATCAGGGTGTGCGACGAAGACGCCGGCAGGCCGAACCACCAGGTGCCCAGGTTCCAGATGATGGCGGCGATCAACAGGGCGAACACCATGGCGAAGCCCGAGCTGGAGCCGACCTGGAGGATCAGCTCCACGGGCAGCAGCGAGATGACGCCGAACGCCACCGCGCCCGTCGAGGTCAGCACGCCGAGGAAATTGAAGAAACCCGACCAGATCACCGCGAAGTGCGGCGGCAGCGAATGGGTGTAGATGACCGTGGCCACGGCGTTGGCCGTGTCATGGAAGCCGTTGACGAACTCGAAGCCCAGCGCAATCAGCAGCGCCACCCCCAGCAGCAGATACGGCAGGAAGGCAATGTTCACGCCGCCGACGCCGCTCATGTCGGCCATCAGGCTGTAGCCGGTGTAGAGGATGCCGCCGGCCAGCAGGCCCGCGAAGGCCAGCATGACCATCGGGCTGGGGGGGGCGTGCAGATGGGGCTTTGACGAAACCTCGCCCAGGCCTGGGCCCGGATTGGCGACGGCCGAAGAAGCGGTGTTCATGGATTGGGATCTCCCGGAATTGGCGATGAAAAGCCGCGCCAGTCTCCTCCCATCCGGTGACAGCCCGATGACGCCGATCAAGACCCGGCCTGATGGACGCGCAGCAGCCGGTCGAAATCCGTCGCCGGCAGTGCAGGAGAGAACAGGAAGCCTTGATAGAACTCGCAGCCGAGTCCCTGCAGCAGATGGCGCTGCGCCTCGGACTCGACGCCCTCGGCCACCACTTCGAGCCCCAGCGCGCCGGCCATGTTGATCATGGCGGTGACAATCGCGCGATCGCTGTCGTCATCGGGCAGGCCCCGCACAAAGGACTGATCGATCTTGAGCCGGTGGATGGGAAAGCGCTTCAGGTAGGCCAGGCTTGAATAGCCGGTCCCGAAGTCGTCGATGGCCAGACGGACCCCGAGCGAGGCCAGGTCCCGCAGGCGTTGCAGCACCTCGTCCGCCCCCTGGACCAGGATGGATTCCGTGAGTTCCAGTTCAAGGCAGTGCGCGGGCAATCCGATCCGGGTCAGGAGCTCGCCCACCCAGGCGACAAAGTCGGTCTGCCTGAACTGCAGCGCCGAGACATTGACCGACACCGGCAACGGCAGCCCGCCGTCGTACCAGGTCCGGGCCTGACGCACCGCCGTCTCCATCACCCAGGCCCCCATGGCCACGATCAAACCGGACTCCTCGGCCAACGGGATGAAATGCGCGGGCGACACCAGACCCCGCTCGGCATCGTTCCAGCGGATCAAGGCTTCCGCCCCCACCATCCGCCCCGTGGCCAGATCGAGTTGGGGCTGGTAGTGAAGTTCGAAGCAGCGATCTTCGAGCGATCGCCGCATCGCGGTCTCGAGCTTCATGCGCGAGAGCACATCGACGTTCATCTGCGGCTGATAGAACTTGTAGCGGCCACGCCCCTCCGCCTTGACCTCGTACATGGCGGTGTCCGCCTGCTTGATGAGTTCGTCGAGCGTGTCGCCGTCATGGGGATACAGCGCCACGCCGATGCTGCAGCCGATGCTGAAGCTCATGGCGTCCTGCACGAAAGGCCGTGTCAGTTCCTGCAGCACCCGCGCCGCCACCCGCTCCGCCCCCTGGGCCTCGACCCCATGGAGGTAGAGCACGAACTCGTCGCCGCCAAGGCGGCACAGGATGTCGACATCACGCAGGCAGACGCGGATGCGCTCGGCCACCTGGATCAGGACGCGGTCGCCAAACTGGTGGCCCAGCGAATCATTGATGTTCTTGAAACGATCCAGATCGAGGAACAGGATGGCAAAGGCGGTGGCCTGCCGCCGCGCCGCCTTGAGCGTGAAATCAACCCGTTGCGCCAACAGCAAACGGTTGGGAAGGCCGGTCAGCACATCGCTGTAGGCCAGCTGTTCGATGCGCCTGCGTGCCTCGTGCTGCTCGGTCAGATCGCGCAGAAAGCCCACACTCTGAGCCGGCCCCCGATGACCGTCGCGCACCTGGACCCAGGAGAGCTGGACCGGGCAGGCGCTGCCATCCTCGCGTCGCAGTTGCACCTCCCCCTGCCAGAAGCCTTCGCGCCCCCACTGTGCGCGGACGCGCTCCATCAGCGCGCCCTCGTGCACATCCAGGAAGAGGCTGGCGGCCCGGCGCCCCAGCAGAGCCTGGAGAGGCGCCTGAACCAGACGCTCGCAGGCCGGGTTGGCCGCCACCAGGGTCTCGTCCACCGAAGCGATGAAGACCGCATCCAGACTGGACTCGAAGACCTGGCCGGCCAGCCGCAGCCCGGCCTCGGCCGCCCGCTGTTCGGTGATGTCACGAAAAGAAAACACCCGCCCCACCGCCCTGCCCCGACTGAGCTGGGCAACACAGACCCGCTCCAGGATGCGGCCGTTGCGCAGTGCCAGCATATCGGTCGCAGCCCCTTCATGGAGCTCGTCGAGCGCCAGCAGGCGGGCCTCGTAGCGGGGTCGGTCGAGCACGCTGGAGGCCAGATGCTCATGCAGACGGGCATCGTCGCGCTGCGTCTGCAGGACCTCGGGCACATTCCATATCTGGGCAAAACGACGGTTGTAGGCACGCACGTCGCCGCGCAGATTGCACACCAGAAGCCCATCCGCACTCGAGTCCAGGGTGGCCCGGAGTTCGGCGATGAGCAGTTCCAGCTCCTGGCCGACCTGCTGCTCCCGGCTGCGGTCCAGCAGCGCGACCAGGAAAACCGCCTGCCCCTGGCCCAGGCAGACCCGGCCGACACGGCGCTCCACCGGCAACAATTGGCCGTCGGGCCGGCGCACCACACTCTGGGACCACAGGCCGGCATCGGCGGCAGGATCTTGCGAACTCCAGAACACCATGTCTTCCGGCGAGGCCATCCAATCGGTCACCGGTTGCCCGACCAGCGACGAAGCCGCCACCTCACCCAGCAGGCGACAGGCCTCGGCATTGGCGGCCAGGATGCGACCCGCGCCCTCGGAGACCAGCAACGCCCCCTCCAGAAGCCCGTCCAACCAGGGCTTCAGGTCGGAAGCAGTCACCTCGGCGCTCCGGCAGCCGCCGGCGCCTCCACCGCGCGCTCGAAGAAATAGCAGATACGCTGCCGGGGGGACAGATAGTCCAGTGCCGCCTTCGGCAATTGGGAGGCCTTGAGGCTTCGCTTGATGCCCAGCTCGGGGGCCTGCTCCAGATCCAGCACCAGGGCCTCGGAACGAGGGACCTGCGGGTCATGCACCAGGATGCGGGGGCGCAGCGGCCGGGCCGAATTCACCGAGACCACCAGCGCGAACCGGTCATTGACCAGTTGCACCACCGACCCGGGCGGGTACACCCCCATCATGCGGATGAAGGCCCCGAGCACCGTGCCGTCAAAACGGGCCTTCATCTGGGCAAAGATCACCGACAAGGCCTCATGCGGCGTCAGCGCGATGGCCATGCGCGAGGGATTGCAGAGATTGTCATAGCGGTTGACCAGCGCCACGATCTTGCCGTGGATGTTCATGGTGTCGCCCTTGACGCGCATCGGGAAACCGCTGCCATCGGCCATCTCATGGTGCTGCGAGATCCCCTTGAGCACCTCCGGTGGCAAGCCCATGCGCTGAGCCACGTTGACACTGTGCACCACATGCTCCTGATAGAGCTTGTACTCGGTGCTGGTGAAATGATCGTCGAAGGCCCTCACGCGCTCGGGCAGCTCGAACTTGCCGAGGTCATGCAGCATCGCCACCAGGCCCAGCTCTTCGAGCGCCTTCTGCCCCATTCCCAGGGCCTGCCCCAACAGCAGGGAGATGATCATCACGTTGACCGGGTGGGTGGCACTCCGGTCCCCGGCCACCTCGGTCAACAGACGGATCACCGACTCGCCGTTGCTCAACAGCTCGTTCACGCAGCCCCCGACCAGCTCCTCGCTCTGCCTGCGGGCATCGCCAGGGCTGGTGCGGATCTGCTCACCGACGCGCTTGTATTGCCGGGTGGCCTCGAAGAAACGGCGCTCGCAGACCTCTAGACTGCGCTCCTGTGCCTGCCGCTCCGATTGGCGCCAGGCCCGGGCCTGCTCGGCCGGCGACAACTCCGGCGGCGCAGCATCACCATGGCCGTTCGATACCGCAACGGCGCCGGCGTCAGGCGCCTCGTCGACCTGGACATCGCTGCGCGAGGGCAGGTAGCGGATCTGCGTCAACCCCAGGGAACGCAGCGTCTGTATCTGCTCGTCGGACGAAATCTTGAAACTTCCCGTGGGAAACGGGTGATCCATCCAGCCGAGCTCAAGCTGCACAAACATACCTTTGCGCAACTGCCGGATTTCAATGAGCTTGGATTGACTGTCTTCCATGGAAAGTTGACCAAATCGTCATGGCCAAATCCCATTATGGCGTCAAATTGCTACAACATTTACCAAACAAACAAATCCGCGTACATCGGGCCCAATGGCCCGCATTTCCGAGGACCTACAACGGCCGGTTCGTGCTATTGGCACCACTGCGACACGCGCTGCGCAACGTCCATCCACAGGGCCCAACCCGACATGGCGCACAGCAGCAATCCGGCCAGGCGGGTCCCCCACTCCTGACGCCAGGCATCCATGCGGCGCTGCAACACACGCCACACCCAGGGCCCCAGCAGCAGCGACACGCTGCTGCCCAAGGCGAACAGGGCCATGACTGCCGCACCCGCCAGCACCCCGCCACTCAGGCCCGCGACCAGCAAGGCCGAGTACAGCAAGCCGCAAGGCATGAAGGCCCACAACAGCCCGACACCGAAAACCCCACTCGCGCGCGAGGCCAGAGGCCGGACCCGGCCCCAGACCGACTGCGCCGCGCCCTGGACCCATGCAGGCTGACGTGCACTGGCCAACAGAACCACACCCCAGGCAAGTACCAGCACGTGGAACAAAGTCCAGACGGGTCGCAAGGCGCCGGTCTGGGCACTCAGCCAGGCCAGGCTGTCCACCGCCAAGGCGGCAAGAGCACCCGCCATGGCATAGCCGCACAGGCGGCCGATCTGGAAAAGCACATCGCGCAGCCCCGGACGCGACGGCGCCGCACCCGCACCCATCGGCACCACCCGCACGGGTGCCAGACGCCCGACGGCGCCACAGGCGGCACCGCACATGGCAATGCAGTGCGGCCCACCGGCCAAGCCCATCAACAGCCCTGTCCAGGCCAACGCAGCGAGCAACGCAAACACCTCCGGAAAGGGAAACAGGCTGCGACCCGAACCGGCCGGCGGCCATCCGCCCGTGCCGCAGCCCCGCAGATTCAGATGATGCGCGAAAAGCGGGCCCGGTTCCGGTCGGCCTGCAGATAGCGGTCGAAGACCATGGCCACCGCGCGCACGAAGTACCAACCCGTGGGGGTGACCTCGATGCCCGCCTCGTCCACCTGCACCAGCCCCTGCTGCGCCAGCCCATCCAGCAACTCAAGCTCTGGCGCGAAATACCGTCGGAAATCGATCAACCAGGCCAGGTCGATCGACTCGTAGAGCACACGGCCCTGGCACATCAAGGCCATGATCACCGCCCGGCGCACCAGATCGTCACGCGACAACGCCAAGCCCCGAACCACCGGCAGACGGCCCTGATTCAGGAAATCGTAGTAGTCGTCCAGCGTCTTGGCATTCTGGCTGTAGGTGACCCCGACCCGCCCGATGGCCGAAACGCCCAGACCGATCAGGTCGCAATCGGGTTGGGTGCTGTAACCCTGGAAATTCCGGTGCAGTCGTCCCTGGCGCTTGGCAACTGCCAGGGTATCGGTGGGCAAGGCGAAGTGGTCCATGCCGACATAGACATAGCCAGCGTCCTGGAAAGTCGACAGCGATCGCGCCAGCATGGACACCTTGGCGCCGGCGCCAGGCAACTCGGCGGAGACGATGCGGCGCTGCGGCTTGAACCGCTCCGGCAGGTGGGCATAGGCATACAAGGCAATGCGGTCAGGGCGCAATTCCGAGACCTGGGCCAGGGTGCGATCGAAGGATTCGGGGGTTTGACGGGGCAGTCCGTAGATCAGGTCGACATTGATCGACTCGAAGCCGATGCGCCGGGCATGGGCCATCAGTTCAAAGACCTGCTGTGCCGGCTGCACGCGATGGACCGCCTTCTGGACCGCGGGATCAAAATCCTGAACCCCGAAACTCAAGCGATTGAAACCCAATCCTGCCAGGAACTCGAGGCGCGCCGCCGTGACCGTGCGGGGATCGACCTCGATCGAATATTCGCCACCGGGCGCCAGACTGAAGCTGCGGCGCAGCATGGCCATCAGTTCGGCCAGGCCCGCATCGCTCAGAAAGGTCGGACTTCCGCCTCCCAGATGCAACTGGCTGACCGCTTGACCAGGCCCCAAGGCCTGGACATGCAGGTCGACTTCACGGCTCAGGTAGCGCAGGTACTCCTCGGCGCGCTCCGGGTGCTTGGTGATGATCTTGTTGCAGGCGCAGTAGTAGCAAAGGGATTCGCAGAAGGGGATATGGACATACAGGGACAGGGGCAGCGCGATGCCGGCCGCCCCGCCACTGCGCCGCTGCTCCAATGCCTGCCGATAATCGGCCTCGGTGTAAGCCTCGACGAAGCGATCAGCGGTAGGATAGGAGGTGTACCGGGGACCGGACACATCGAACCGGCGCAACAAGTCGGGTGAAACGACATTCATCTGGCTTTTTTCCTTCTGGTGGCGATACTGTGCATCGACCAGAAAAAGAGCGCTTGATCTGCATCAAGAGCGCGTTGTGACAAAGTATTCACAATTTGAGGCATATCAGGAGGCACCATGTTCGACACATCCGTGATTTCCGACGCGACCAAGCCACAGACTCCGACCCCAGACCCATCTCTAAGGCGTATGACCCCACAGACCATCAAAGTTGCGTGTTCGAATTGCAATCTGCGCGAACTGTGCATGCCCATGGGCTTGGCCCCCGAGGATCTGCAGCGCATTGACGAGGTGGTTGCTGTCCGCCGGAAAGTGAAACGGGGGGCCACCCTGTTCCGCAATGGCGAAAAGTTCACCTCGCTCTACGCCATCCGCACCGGCTTCTTCAAGACCTGCGTGGCGACCGAGGATGGGCGGGATCAGGTGACCGGCTTCCAGATGGCCGGCGAGATCATCGGCCTGGACGGCATTGTGCAAGAGCACCACACCTGCGACGCAGTCGCCCTTGAGGACGCTGAGGTCTGCGTGATGCCCTTCGACCGCATCGAAGACCTGTCCCGGGAAGTGACCGCACTGCAGCACCATGTGCATAAGATCATGAGCCGCGAGATCGTGCGCGAGCATGGCGTGATGCTGCTGCTGGGCAGCATGCGGGCCGAAGAGCGGCTGGCCGCCTTCCTGCTGAACCTGGTGCAACGCCTCCATGCCCGCGGCTTCTCGCAGTCCGAACTGGTGCTTCGCATGACGCGCGAAGAGATCGGCAGTTATCTGGGCCTGAAGCTTGAGACGGTGAGCCGGACCTTCTCGAAATTCGTCGACGAGAACATCGTCGAGGTGAAGCAGCGCCACGTCCGCATTCTCGACACCGATGCCCTCAAGCGCATCGTGAACTCGCAAGCCTGCCAATAAGCAAAAAGGCCTCCAGTCCGACGCAGACCGGAGGCCATGCCTGGCGGCATACAAGCCGCCCGGTTCTTTGCAGACCGCTCAGCTGCAACCTTCCTGCTTGGGACAGCCGTCAGGGCGGCCAGCAGGCGGCAGGGGGCAGCGATTGACCTCAAATGGGGAGCGTGCCAGCAAGGTGGTCAAACCGCTGGACACCGTTGCGCACACCCAGAAGGCAAAGAAGGCCAGGGTGTAGATCCCTTGGCGCGACAGCTCCAGAGGCTGCCCGAACCAACTCAGCTCGCTCGGATCGACCACGGCGAAGACCATCATCTCCAAGACCCCGGCCACCAGAAAGGCCGGCCAGAGGATCCACATCAGTCTATGACTTAGCATGGCGTTGACTCCATCGATAAAAGTCATATTAGCGGTGAATCCCCCCGCCGTTAAGCCTTCAGCGCTTGGCCGAGGGTATGTCCTGAGCCGGCGTGGCCGCATGGTTGCGACCCTTCTCGGCAGGCAGCAGGGCCTTGGCCTTTTCCGTCCCCTGCTCCTGGTTGATGTTCAGCCCATCTTCATAGTAGTTTTCATCGATCACCGGGTCCGGCCGCGTCACAGCCAGCCACAGCGTGATGAAGGCCGCCACCACGACCACCGCCGGCCCCGCGATCACCAGCCAGAGATGGCCGTAGCGCCACCAGGGTTGGGTATCGAGGCCGTTCTTGGATGTGGGAATTGCCGTTGTGTTCATGATTTCATCCTCTCAACGCGGAACCAGAAAGACCGATTTCTCGGAAACATGGGCGGTGCCACCGACCGTGGTCACCTCAAAATGAATGGCGTGCGAGCCGGCCGGTGCCGAACCATAGGGAATCTGCAAACGCACCGGCACCCAGCGCGACTGGGCCGGATCGACCGACACCTGGGGATCGGACGAGACCTCCAGATTCTCCAGGCCGGTGGCCGTGATCCTGTACTGCTGGACCTGCTCGGTGGCATTCATGATCTGCAGACCATAGACGTTTTCAAGCTTGCCGCCAGGCGCAATTCGCGACAAGGCCGCCCGGTCCCGCACGATGTCCACCTTCAAGGGCGTGCGCAGGACCAGACTGGTCAGCACCGCCACCGACAGGACGATCAGGACCACGCCATACAGGATCACGCGTGGGCGGAACACCCGCTGCAGGATCTGGGCCTTGTTCCAACGGCCCTGCACTGCGTTTTCCGTCGAATAGCGGATCAGGCCCCGTGGGTAGCCCATCTTGTCCATGACCGTGTCGCAGACATCGACGCAGGCGCCGCAGCCGATGCACTCGTATTGCAGGCCCTTGCGTATGTCGATCCCGGTGGGACAGACCTGCACACACAGCGTGCAATCAACACAGGAACCCAGGCCCAACTGGGTCGGATCGACCTTGCGAGAGCGGGAGCCACGGGGCTCTCCCCGGACTTCGTCGTAGGTGACGATCAAGGTGTCCTTGTCGAACATGGCGCTCTGGAAGCGCGCATAGGGACACATGTACTTGCAGACCTGCTCGCGCATGAAGCCGGCATTGCCATAGGTCGCAAAGCCGTAGAACAGCACCCAGAAGACAGCCCAATTGCTCACGTTCCATTGGACAAAGTCCGGCATCAACTCACGGATCGGGGCGAAGTAGCCGACGAAGGTGAAGCCCGTCCAGAGCGACAACAAGAGCCAGACCAGGTGCTTGAGGCTCTTTTTGCCAAGCTTTTGCAGCGACATCGGCCCCGCATCCAGGCG
>JAFAMV010000099.1 GCA_019233055.1 Curvibacter sp. | reverse complement strand
ATCCGACGCACCGACATGGCTTTCCGGCTCGGCGGTGACGAGTTCGTGATCGTGGCGCCGGACATGCTCCGTGTCGAGGACGGCGCCAGCCTGGCCGACAAGCTGCTGCGTGCCGTCAGCGAGCCGCTGAGCCTGCCGGGCAACGATCACCTGGTGATCTCCGCCAGTCTCGGTCTGGCGGTGTTCCCCGCCAACGGAGAGGATGCGGATCACCTCATCCGGGCCGCCGACAGCGCCATGTACGACGCCAAACGTCGCGGTCGCAACCGATTCTGCTTTTACGAGCCTGCGATGGCAGAACGTGTCCTGGAGCGTCTGCAACTCGAACAGGGCCTGCGCCAGGCACTGGAGCTGGGCCAGTTGGCATTGCACTACCAGCCCATCATGAGCCTTATCCAGGAGCCCCGCATGCTGGGGGTGGAGGCCCTGTTGCGCTGGCAGCCCTCCAGTGGCGAGCCGGTGCCGCCGTCGCGCTTCATCCCGGTGGCCGAGGAGTCCGGGCTCATCGAGCCCCTGGGGCGCTGGGTCCTGCACCAGGCCTGTCGGCAGGGGGCGGCCTGGCTGGCCCAGGGCCACGAGTTAAGTGTGTCGGTGAATGTGTCGGCCAGGCAGTTTGCGGCGGACGACTTCATCGATACCGTGAAACAGGTGCTGTTCGAGTCAGGTCTGCCGCCCAGGCTGCTCGAGCTGGAGATCACCGAAAGCGTGCTGCAGGAGATCGAACTCAGCCAGCGTGTGCTGTGGCAGTTGCGGGCCATGGGCATCCGGGTGGCGGTGGATGATTTCGGTACCGGGTTTTCTTCGTTGTCGCTGCTCAAGCACCTGCCGCTGGACCGCATCAAGATCGACCAGTCCTTCATCCGCGATCTGCCGGGCAGCGCCAATGACGTGGCCATCACACGGGCCATCATCGGCCTGTCGCAGACGTTGGAGTTGGAGGTGACCGCCGAGGGCATCGAGACGCAGGCCCAGCTGGATTTCCTGCGCAGCCACGGTTGCCCGGCCGGGCAGGGCTACCACTTCTCGCGGCCGGTGCCGCCGGACCAATTGCGGCTGCCCTGAGTGGCAGCGCAGCGCGGACCGGCGGGCCGCCGTATCATCGGCGCCTGTTCAAACGGCGTGATGCGCCAACGGAGTCGGACATGGATCTGGGAATCGCGGGCAGGTGGGCCCTGGTGGGTGGCGCCAGCAAAGGCTTGGGGCTGGGCTGTGCCCAGGCCTTGCTGCATGAGGGCGTGAACGTGCTGATCGTCGCACGCGGCGCCGAGGCCTTGCAGGCCACGGCCGAGCGCCTGCAGCAGGACCCGGCCCGCCCGGCCGGCGCACGCGTGCTGGCGGTGGCCGCCGACATCACGACCGAGGCGGGGCGCGAAGCGATCTGGACGGCCCAGGGCGGGCCCGGACGCGACTTCGACATCGTCGTGACGAATGCCGGCGGACCGCCGCCCGGCGACTTCCGCGACTGGGACCGCGACGCCTGGGTCAAGGCCCTGGACGCCAACATGCTCACGCCGATCGAGCTCATCAAGGCCACCATCGATGGCATGGCCGCGCGCGGCTTCGGGCGCATCGTCAACATCACCTCGAGTTCGGTCAAATCGCCGATCGACATCCTGGGTCTCAGCAACGGCGCCCGCAGCGGCCTGACCGGTTTTGTCGCCGGGGTCGCCCGCAGCAGCATCGCGGCCAAAGGCGTGACCATCAACAACCTGTTGCCGGGCAAATTCGACACCGACCGCATCGCCAGCACGCTGGCGGCGGCTTCGAAGAAGACCGGCCAGAGCGTCGAGGCCCTGCGGGCCTCGCAGCAGAAACAGATCCCCGCCGGGCGCTACGGCACCCCGCAGGAGTTCGGGGCCATCTGTGCCTTCCTGTGCAGCGTGCATGCGGCCTACCTGACCGGGCAGAACATCCTGCCGGATGGTGGCGCCTACCCCGGTACCTACTGAGACGCAGCGGCGGCTCAGCGCCGGGACGACACGACGATCCCGGCCACGATCAGCACGAAGGCGAGGCCATGGTAGAGCTGCGGCGGCTCGCCCAGAAAAAGGGCCGACAGCAGGGCGGCGAACAGCGGCGTCAGGTTGGTGAACAGGCCGGCCAGATTGGGGCCGGCCTGCTGCACCCCGGCCCCCCAGCAACGGTAGGCCAGCAGGGCCGGGCCCAGGGCGATGAAGGCCAGGGCGGCGCCCAGCGGCCAGCCCCATTCGATGTGGGGCGGGGTCTGCGTCAGTGGCAGCGCCCATTCGGCGGCCGAGAACAGGGCCGACCAGCCCAGACCGAACACCAGCTGCGCCATCAGAAACGCCGCCCAGTCGCTGCGCAGGCCGACCGGTTCGGTGCTGCGCACCAGCAGCCAGCTGTAGAAGGCCCAGGCCAGCGAGGCCAGCAGCATGAAGGCGTCTCCGGGCACCAGATGCAGTGCGGCCAGTTGCTGCCAGTCGCCATGGCTGAGCACCAGCAGCACGCCGGCCATGGACAGCAGGGCGCCCGCCACCTGGCGGCCGTTGACCGGCGTGCCGAAGCACAGCGCGCCGACGCCCAGCATCCACATCGGCATGCTGGAGCCCACCAGGGTCACATTGAGCGGGGTGGAGGTCTGCAGCGCCAGGTATTGCAGCGCGTTGTAGCTGCCCACGCCCAGCAGGCCCAGCAGGGCATAGCGGCGCCAGTGCGGCCACAGGGGGCTGTCCGGGCGCAGGCAGCGGCGGGCCCAGGGCAGCAGCAGTCCGAAGGCCAGGGCCCAGCGCAGCAGGTTCAGCGTCATCGGGGGCACCAGGGTGTGCACCAGGCGGCCCACCACCGCGTTGCCGGCCCACAGCAGGGGCGGCAGGGTCAGCAGCAGGAGGGTAGGGGCGCTCAGTCGGGGGGTGTTCGTGCTCATCGCCCCGGCACTCTACAGGTCCTTGGCCGGGGCGTGGGCAAGGCCCTGGTTTTCATGGCACCATGCCGTCCGTCCTGATTCATGAGACAGCTTACTGGAGACCCGACATGACACGTGCCATTCGCATCGACCGACCCGGTGGTCCTGAAGAACTCAAGCTGGTGGATGTCCAGGTGGGCGAGCCCGGCCCGGGCGAGATCCGCATCCGCCACCACGCGGTGGGCCTGAATTTCATCGATGTCTACCAGCGCACCGGGCTGTATCCGTTTCCGATGCCGCTGCACCTGGGCATGGAAGGCGCCGGCGTGGTCGAGGCCGTGGGGGAGGGCGTGAGCCACCTGCAGGTGGGCGACCGCGCCGCCTATGCGGCCAACCCGCCGGGGGCCTATTGCGAGGTCCGGGTGATGCCGGCCCGCAACGTCTGCCGGCTGCCCGAGGCGATCTCGTTCGAGACCGGCGCGGCCATGATGCTCAAGGGCCTGACCGCCCAGTACCTGCTGAAGAAGACCCGTCCGGTCGAGGGCCTGCAGCCCGGCGATTTCGTGCTGTTCCATGCGGCGGCGGGCGGCGTGGGCCTGATCGCCTGCCAATGGGCCAAGGCGCTGGGCCTGCAGCTCATCGGCACTGCGGGGTCCGATGCCAAATGCGCGCTCGCCCTGGCCAATGGTGCGGCCCATGCGATCAACTACAACCGCGAGGACTTTGCCGCGCGGGTCAA
The DNA here is from genome assembly GCA_019233055.1 of Curvibacter sp. Taxonomy (GTDB): domain Bacteria; phylum Pseudomonadota; class Gammaproteobacteria; order Burkholderiales; family Burkholderiaceae_C; genus Curvibacter. The sequence goes on along the minus strand of JAFAMV010000099.1, from coordinate 34,862 downwards.
GGAGATCACCGGCGGCCAGGGGGTCAAGGTGGTCTATGACTCGGTGGGCAAGGACACCTGGGACAAATCGCTGGACTGCCTGCGCCCCTTCGGCCTGATGGCCAGTTTCGGCAATGCCTCGGGCCCGGTGCCGCCGTTCGCGCCGGGTGCCCTCGGCGCCAAGGGCTCGCTGTACGTGACGCGCCAGACCCTGTTCACCCACATCGCCACCCGCGACAGCAACCAGGCCATGGCCGACGATCTGTTCGAGGTGGTGCAGAGCGGCGCGGTGAAGATCCACATCGAGCAACGCTACCGGCTCGAGGATGTGGCCCAGGCGCACCGCGACCTGGAGGCCCGCAAGACCACCGGCTGCACCATCCTGACGCTGTGAGGGGCCCCGAACTGGCGCAGCAGGCCTGGGTGCAGGCGCTGCGCGAATCGGCCCATCGGCCGCCGCGACGGGCGCGCCTGCCCTTCGGCAGCGGCGACGAAGTGCTGGGTTCGGTCGAGGCCGGGCTGTTCGACGGCCTGGACACAGCGTCGTTGGCGGCTGCCGGTGTCCGTCTCGTCGCGCAGGTCTTCGGCGCTCAGGCGGGCTGGGCGCTGCAGCCCGGGCCGCAAGGACTGAGCGTTGCCTTGAATGCCCTGGCCGCGGCCCTGCGCGCGCTCGGCCGCTGCGGCCCCTGGCGGCATGAGCAACTCGGGGTGCGCAACGCCCTGGGCGTTCGCGTGGCCACCGTGGAGCGCGGCGCCGTCCGGGTCCTGGGCCTGGCCACCGAGGCGGTGCACCTGGTGGCCTATGCGCCCGATGGCCGCATGTGGGTCCAGCAACGCGCCTTCGACAAACCCAATGACCCTGGCCTGTGGGACACCTTGATGGGCGGCATGGTGTCGGCCGACGACACCCTGGAACAGGCCCTGGCCCGTGAAACCTGGGAAGAGGCGGGTTTGCGGCCCGAGCAGTTGCAAGGGCTGGCGCATGGCGGCCATGTCGACTTCCGGCGCCCCAGCAGCGAGGCCGGCGGCGCGGGCTATATGGTCGAGCGCATCGACTGGTTCCGTTGCACGGTGCCCGAGGGCCTGGCCCCCGACAACCAGGATGGCGAAGTCGAGCGTTTCGAACTGATGACGCGCGAGCACCTGCTGGCGGGGCTTGCGCAAGGCCGTTTCACCCTGGAGGCGTCCCTCATTGCCCTGGCCAGCCTGGACGCCGAGTCCCTGCGGGCCTGAAACCGGAAGGCGGTGGATTTATCCAGCCGGCCTGTGATCTGGTTCACGCAGGCCCTGTGCCGCAATGGCCGCCACGCGCTACATTGAATCGGGCTGGAAATGGTTTCCGGTTCGCCTTGTCAAGGAGCATGGATCATGGGTTTGCTGGAAGAACTGGCGGGCGCCGCCGCTGCCGTCGTGGCCACCGAGAAACTGGACCCCGGAGCGTCCCTGCTGACCGAGGGACTGGCCGCCGTGGCGGGTTTCAAGGGGGCCGAAGCACTGGCTGAGCAGTTGGAGAAAAGCCGCGAGGCCTCGGCTCCGGCGGCAGATCCAGCCGATCCAGCGGCCTGAGCTGCCGCAGGCGGCCGGGGCCTGTGGGGGGAGTTCTGGGGGGATGGCTCTAAATTGCTGCAATGCAGCAAAATGCGGTTGAATTCGGATCGCGCTGCCTTAACATGCATTCCATGCTGCGACGCAACATGAAATGACTTGATCGCAGATCCGACCCCGATATCCCAAGGAGAATTCCATGACCCCCTTCACCCCCGAAAAGCTGGTGGCCGCCCAGAAGCAGGCTGCCGACCAACTGCAGAAGCTTGGTGCGACCGCCTTCACAGGGCTGGAGAAATTTGTCGACGTCACGCTGGAGGCCACCCGTTCCGTGTGGGTCGATACCGCTGCCGAGGCCCTGGCCGTGCTGGAGGCGAAGAATCCGCGTGACGCGCTGGCAGCCCAGGCGTCCCTGGTCAAGCCCCTGGCCGAGAAGACCCTGAACTATGGTCGCACGGTGTGTGCCATCGCCTCCGAGACCGGAGCCGAGCTGGGCCGGATGGCCGAAGGCCGCGCCGTCGAAGCCAGAAAAGCGGCCGCCGAGGTGCTGGAGGGGCTGGCGCGCCAGGCACCGGCCGGCAGCGAGGCCGCCGTGGCCGCCGTGAAGACCGCCCTCGATGCGGGTCAGCAGATGGCCGACGCCGTGCAGGTGTCCGCCAAGCAGGCCTTGAGTCAGGCCGAACAGCAGTTGGGCGCGGTGGCCGATGCCCTGATCAGCCGGGTCAAGACCGGCAGTCGCCGGGTCTGACACCGGCACCCTGCCTGTCTGTCGGCTGTCTCGCGGCCTACAGCAATTCGGGCTGGCTGGATGCCATCACGTACTGTGCCCGGCCGGTCTGTTTGGCATGGTAGAGCGCGTTGTCGGCGGCATTGATGAGGCTGTGCGGCTGGTTCTGGGCCTGCGGAATCCAGGCCGCGATGCCGATGCTCATGCTCAGCCGCTGACTGGTGGGCGAGGCCGCATGGGGGATGTTTTCGGTGCGCAGGCGCTCCAGGCAACGTTGGGCGGTCTCGCGTGCGCCGAGATCGTCGGTGCCGGGCAACAGCAGGACGAATTCCTCGCCACCATAGCGGGCCACCAGGTCGCCCGCGCGACGCACATCGGCGGCGAGCAGGCGTGCGACCCGCCTCAGGCAGTCGTCGCCGGCCAGATGCCCGTAGTGGTCGTTGTAGAGCTTGAAGTGGTCGATGTCGACCAGCAGCAGGGCCAGCGGAAGGCCGTGGCGGGCGCAGCGCTGCCATTCGCGCGCAATCGCCTCGTCGAAGCTGCGCCGGTTGTGCAGGCCGGTCAGGCCGTCGGTGGCCGACAGCGTGGCCAGCAGTTCGTTGGCCGTGGCCAGTTGCTGCTCTTTCTGGATCAATTCGGTCACGTCGACATGGACGCCGACGATCATGTTCTCGGCCGTGCGGCGTTCGTGGACCCGCAGCCAGCGCTCGTCATGCATGTGCACCACCATCGGAGGACCGGGATGCCGATGGCAGCGTCGCCGCACCGTCTCCCAGTCGTCTTCCTGGCCCAGCGCCTGGGCATAGTGGCCGTGGGCGGCCTCGAAGGCGAGCAACTCGTCGAATGAGCGTCCCGGCTGCAGCATCGAGGCCAGTTTGGGGTACATCACCCGGTACTGGGTGTTGCACAGCAGCAGGCGGTCGTCGGCATCGAACACGGCCAGACCTTCCGGCAAGGCCTCGATGGCGTCCTGCAGCAGTTGCCGGGCCTGCTGGGCCTCGTGCTGCGCAGTCTGCAGGGCCTGCCGTTGCTGCACCATGTCGGTGACGTCCAAGCGGATGGCGACGATGTAGTTCTCGGGTGTGCGCCGCTCATAGACCTGGACCCACAGCGGGCCTTCGAGCTGCTGCAAGAAGGTGCGATTGCCTTTTTCGGCACGTTCCTGCAGGCGCTGGGACAGCCACCGCTCCTCCTGGCCCCGTGCGTCGATCACGATGCCGCTGCGCAGGCTCTCCTCGGCCATGTCGGCGAATTTCCGCCCCAGGGAGACCGGGTAGTCGATGTGGGGGAACATGCGCTGCAGCGCCCGGTTGTAGACCACCAGGCAATCGTTGTCGTCGAAGATCTCCAAGGCGGTGGGCAAGGCATCCAGTGCCCGGACCAGCAGCCGGCGGGCCTGCTGGGCATCCTGCTGGGCGGCTTCGAGGGCCTGTTGCTGGCGCACGAATTCGGTCACGTCGGTGCGCAATCCGATCAGGCCGCCATCCGGGGTGCGCCGTTCGCTGATACGGACCCAGCGATTGTCGGACAGCGACTGCAGGCTGTCCTGGCGTGGATGGCGGTGTTCCTCCAGGCGCTGGGTGATCCAGTCCTCCTCGCGACCCAAGGCGGCGACGACCTCGCCCGAGGCGGCGCCGGCCCGCACGATCTGCTCGAACGAGGTGCCCGGCTGCATCAGGGGGGCCGTGACAGGGTTCATCTTGCGGTAGCGCTCGCTGCACAGCACCAGCCTGTCGTCGGCATCGTAGAGCGCGGCTGCATCCGGAATGACTTCGAAGGCCGCTTCCAGGCTCTGTCGCGTCTTCTGTTCGGCTTGCAAGGCCTGGTGCAATTGGGCGAAGCGGCGCTGGTGCAGGCTGAGCGTCTGGCTGAAGAGCCGGGCCACGGTCAGGCTGCCCAGCAGGCCGAGGCCGCACAGCGCCGCCATGACGGGCTGCTCGTACATGACCATGCGCCACCCTGCCAGCGCCAAGGCGACAGTGACCACCGCTGTGCTGAAAGTCAGGGTGTTTCTCAGGACGGCCGTGCGCGCGGATTCTGGGCTAGGTTCTGGAGCCATGGCTGGGAAAGTAGCAGGGCAGGGCCCCGCCAGGCCTGGGCCTGACGGGTGAATCAGTCTAACAAGGGTGTCCGAAGCCGGAAAGAGCGTTGTTGCCGGGGTCTTGACAGGCTCGGTAAACTTCTCGAATGGCATCGGACCTCTGCGTCAGCTGCCTGTTCTCGGGTGCCGAGCCGGGGTTTCCTCCTCGCCCCTCCACTTTCTTCATCGAACAACGGCTGGCCACAAGGTGGCCTGCCGTTGTTCGAGCCGGATCTGACGACATGACCTTGCTTGCAATTCTTCTGGCCACCCTGGCTGCCGGTATCGGCAGCGTCTGGGTGGCCGCCCTGCTGATGGACGCGGGGATGGACCGGGGCCGCCACGGGGTGGGGCCCCACCATCTGTTGAGCCTGGCCGCAGGGGCCTTGCTGGCCACCGCCTTCATGCATCTGCTGCCCGAGGCGTTCGAGAGTGCGGCCAGCCCGCATCTGCTGTTCGGCATCCTGTTGGTGGGCCTGGTGTTTTTCTTTCTGCTCGACAAGGCGGAGCTCTGGCACCACGGCCATGAGCATGGTCACGATGTGCTGCAGGGCCACGACGACGGGCATGGGCATGGAACCGGACACGGCCATGTGCATGCGCATGGCCATGAAGGCGGCCACGGCCACGGGCATGGTGCGCCCGCAGGGCTGCGCACAGGCGGCTGGGCGGTGCTGACGGGCGACAGCGTGCATTGTTTCGGCGACGGCGTGCTCATCGCCTCGGCCTTCGTCGCCGATCTGCATCTGGGGCTGGTGTCGGCCCTGGCGGTGCTGGCCCATGAGGTGCCCCACCACATGGGCGATCTGGTGGTCCTGCGCCAGGCCAGTGCGAACCGCCGCGCCGCGCTGGTCAAGGTGTCGTTGGCGGGGGCGGTGACGGCACTCGGCGGCCTGGTGGGCTATTTCCTGGTGGCCCGCCTGGAAGACTGGCTGCCGTATTTCCTGACGGTGGCCGCCAGCAGCTTTGTCTATGTGGCCCTGGCGGACCTGATTCCGCAACTGCAGAAACGCCTGAGCGCTGGCCAGACGGCGGCCCAGGTGGCCTGGCTGGCGACCGGGATCGTGCTGGTCACGGCCGTGAGCCTTCTGGCGCACGCGCACTGACGCCCGGAAGCGGCGGCAGCCGCTGCCTGGCCACGGCGATGAAGGCCTCGAGGGCCGCCGGGCGATGCGCCCGAGGCCAGGCGAGCACCCCGACCGTGGGATGGGGCTCGCCTGTCAGGGGCACCAGGCGGGCGCCGGCGATGCCGGCGCGGGCCATGGAGGCGGGTACCAGCGCCACCCCCATGCCGGCGGCCACCAGGGCCACCACGGTCAGCCACTGGCGGCTGGCGTGGCGGGTCTTCGGATGGATGCCGGCCCGGCTGAACAGCGCCACCACGTTGTCGTGGTTGGCCGGGGCCACCTCGCGGGAGAACATGACGAAGGTCTCGTCACTGAGGCTGCGCAGATCGATTTCGGGCAGATCGGCCAGCGGGTGGCCTGAGGGCAGGCAGCAGACAAAGCTGTCGCAGGCCAGGGGCAGGCTGTCCAGGGCGGCCGGGACGGTGGCGACGTTGACGAAGCCGGCATGCAACTGGCGATGCATCAGGGCGTCCGTCTGTTCGCTCGAGGACATCTCGCGCAGCTGGAGTTCGATGCCCGGGGCCTCGCGGCTGAAGTCCTGCACGATGGCGGGCATGTCGCGCACCACCATGGAGCCGGTGAAGCCGATGTCCAGCCGGCCGCGCAGACCGGCCGCGACGGCGCGGGCGGTCTGCGCGGCCTGGTTGACGCGCTCCAGGATCAGCCTGACCTCGCCGAGGTAGGCCGTGCCGGCGGCCGTCAGCGCCACGTGTTTGCTGTTGCGTTCGAGCAGGGTCACACCCAGCTCATCTTCCAGGGCCTTCAGTGCCGCACTCAGCGGCGGTTGGGTGATGGACAGCCGTTCGGCGGCACGGCCGAAATGCAGTTCTTCGGCCAGCACCGCAAAGTAGCGCAGCAGATGGAGTTTCATGGTCGCATCATGCCCCGATGCGGGATCGGGCGTCCGGGTGGCGCGCACGCCATGGGAGACCCTGAACAGGTCCTAAACTCCGGGACTCGATCAACAGGGGGCACCATGGAGTTTCAAAGGGCAGCGGCGGCCTGCGCGCTGGGCATGGGGTGGATGGTCTTTCAGGCGCATGCCGACACCATGACCTGCGGGCGCGATTTCGCCCAGTTGGGGGATTCGAAGGCCGAGGTCACCCTCAAGTGCGGCGCGCCGGTGGCCACCGATCAGTACTGCAAGAAGGCAGGCAATGCCGGCGGCTTCAGCTTCAACGGCCTGCCGGCCGAGGGGCAGCGCCGCGAGTCCTGTGAATGGGTGGACGAATGGACCTATCGGCCCGAGTCCGGGCAGTTCATCACCAAGCTGCGCTTCGAAAATGGCCGTCTGGCGGCCATCGTCTTCGGCGACCGGGTGCCCTGACGCCGCGCCGGGGAGGCGGCGGCCCCGGGCGTTTCAGTACGATTTCGGCAGCCCCAGCACCTTCTCGGCGATGAAGCACAGGATGAGTTGCGGGCTCACCGGTGCCAGGCGCGGGATCCAGGCTTCGCGCAGGTAGCGCTCGACGTGGTATTCCTTGGCATAGCCCATGCCGCCATGGGTGAGGATGGCATTCTCGCAGGCGTGGTAGCAGGCCTCGGCGGCCAGGTACTTGGCGCTGTTGGCCTCGGCCCCGCAGGACTGGCCCTGGTCGTAGCGCCAGGCGGCCTTGTGCACCATCAGATGGGCGGCCTCGAGTTCCATCCAGGACTTCGCCAGCGGATGCTGGATGCCCTGGTTCTGCCCGATCGGCCGGCCGAACACCTCGCGTTCGCCGGCATAGCCGGCGGCCCGGGCCAGGGCCGCCCGCCCCAGGCCGACCGCCTCGGCGGCAATCAGGATGCGTTCGGGGTTGAGCCCGTGCAGGATGTAGCTGAAGCCCTGGCCTTCTTCACCGACACGGTCTTCGACCGGGATGCGCAGGCCGTCGATGAAGAGCTGGTTCGAGTCGACGGCCTTGCGGCCCATCTTGTCGATTTCCCGCACTTCGACCGCCGACCGGTCCAGGTCGGTGTAGAACAGGCTCAGGCCTTCGCTGCCGCGGCAGTCCTCGATCGCGGTGGTGCGTGCCAGCAGCAGCATCTTGTTGGCCACCTGGGCGGTGGAGATCCAGACCTTCTGGCCGTCGACCCGGTAGTGGTCGCCCTGGCGCACGGCCCGGGTCTTGAGCTTCAGGGTGTTGAGCCCGGTGTCGGGCTCGGTGACGCCGAAGCAGGCCTTGTCGCGCCCCGCAATCAGGGGCGGCAGCCAGCGCTGTTTCTGTGCTTCGTTGCCGAAGACCACCACCGGATGGAGTCCGAAGATGTTCATGTGGACGGCCGAGGCCCCTGACAGTCCGGCGCCGCTGGCGGCAATGCTGTGCATCATGAGGGCCGCCTCGCTGATGCCCAGCCCGGCGCCGCCGTAGGCTTCGGGCATGGCGATGCCGAGCCAGCCCGATCTGGCCAGCGCCTGGTGGAAATCCAGGGGGAATCCGCCTTCGCGGTCGCGTTGCAGCCAGTAGTCGGCGTCGAAGGGCGCGCAGAGCCGCTCGATGGCGGCAACGATGTCTTGCTGTTCCGGGGTCGGGTCGAAGTTCATGGGCGGTCTTGGGTCTGAAGGGGGCTGGCCTGGATCAGGCGGGTCCAGCGCGCGGTGTCTTCTTCGATCGTGCGGGCCAGTTGCTCCGGGCTGCTGCCGACGGGGTCGTAGTCCACCCGTCGCAAGGCCTCACGGACTTCGGCCTGGGCCAGGGCCCGCAGGACTTCGCCATGCAGGCGGCGCACGATGCCCGCCGGGGTGCCGGCGGGGGCGAGCAGGCCGCACCAGGAACTGAAGTCCATGTCGCCGAGGCCGGCTTCCTGCAGTGTCGGCAGCTCGGGCAGCGAGGGGGCACGCCGCGTTCCGCACAGGCCGATGGCGCGCAGCTTGCCGGCCTTGAGCAACTGCAGGCCGGTGAAGGGGTCGACCGTCATGTCCACCTCGCCCGAGACCACCGCCTGCAATTGCGGGCCGGTGCCCTTGTAGGAGGCAATGACCATGTCGGGCGCCTGCAGCGAGCGGCGCAACTGTTCTCCGATCAGCTCGATCATGCTGCTGCCGGCCGAGAAGCTGACCGGTCGGTGGCGCTGCCGCATCCACTCGCGCAACTCGGGCAGGGTGCGGGCCGGCACGGCGGGGTGGACCACCAGCATCAGCCCCACATGGCAGATCAGGCTGATCGGCGCAAAGCTGGCCAGGGGCCGGTAGCCGGTCTTCTGCAGCAGCGGGCTCAAGGTCTGGGCGCCGGCGGTGTTGAGCAGCAGCGTGTGGCCGTCGGGCTGGGCGCGGGCCACTGCCTCCGTCCCGATGGCGCCGTTGGCCCCGGGGCGGTTGTCGATCACCACCGCCTGACCCAGGCCCCGGGACAGGGGTTGCGACAGGATGCGCGCCACCGCATCGGTGGCGCCGCCGGGGGCGAAGGGCACGATGAGTTTCACGCTGCGGCCGGGGTAGGGGGCCGCCTCGGCGGCCTGGGCCACCAGGTGCGGCAGCCCCAGGCTGGCCGCTGCGGTGCCGAGCCACCGGCGGCGCGTCAGGCGGGAGGGGGAAGGGCGCATGGTGCGACTCCGTGAAGGCTCAGGGCCGACGCACCAGCGCCGGGTTCTCGCCGTAGGGCGGGCTGTAGATCACCAGCAGCTTCAAGGGGGCCGTGCCGGTCACCTCGACGGTGTGCATCTCGTCGGCCGGGAAGAAGCAGCAGTCGCCGACCTGCAGGTCGAAGCATTGACCGGCCACCGTGGCCCGTGCCGTGCCTTCGAGCACGTAGCAGACCTGTTCGACGCCGGGATGGGCATGGGGCAGGGCCGATCCTCCAGGTGACAGGGTGCCGAGCAGCACCTCGAGCTGCCGTGCGCCCACGGTGTCGGGGCCGATGAGGCGCTGATTGCGGGTGTGGGCGTGGTGGGCGGGCGAGTAGGCCGGCACTTCGGCGCTGCGGACCCGGTACAGGGGGCGGGCGGTTGGGAGGGCTGGATGCATGGGGTGGCTTGGCGTGTTCAGTCTTGCAAGAAAGGGTGGGGTCGCCCGCAGGCGCCGCCGGCCATCAAGGCCGCCGCCGCTGCTGCCGAATAGCCGGCCTCGAGCAGCAGCTCATGGGTGTGTTCACCCAGTTGCGGGGCGTGTGCGGGGCGGTCATCCAGCGGCGTGGCGGACCAGCGGGTGGGGTTGCGAAGGCTGTGCAGCATGCCTTCGCTGGGGTGCACTGTCTCGCGGACAAAGCCTGTGGCGCGCAGGTGTGGGTCGTGCAGCAGATCGGCGGGCGTGTTGATCGGCATGTTCGGCACGTCGGCCGCGTCCAGCAACTGGCGCCATTCGTGCGTCGAGCGCTGCTGCATCAGGCGGGCGACTTCGGCGTAGACCGCATCGATGTGCTGGGCGCGGGCGCCATGGCTGGCGAAGCGGGGGTCTTCCAGCATGTCCGGCCGCCCGATGGCCTGGAAGAAATGGCGCCAATGCTTGTCGTTGTAGATCAGCACGCCCAGGTGGCCGTCCAGGGTGGCGTAGGGTTTGCGGTGGGGGGTGAGCAGGCGCGCATAACCGGCCTCGCCCAGCGGGGGCTCATAGCTCTGTCCGGCCAGGTGGTCGCCGAGCACGAACTGGCTCATGGCCTCGAACATCGGCACCACCACCGCCTGGCCCAGGCCGCTGACACTGCGGGCGTAGAGGGCGGCGGTGACGGCGTAGACCGCGTGCAGGCCGGTGAGCCGGTCGGCCAGGGTGACCGGGGCGTAGCGGGGTTCGGGGCTGCCATGGCGTTGCATCAGCCAGGGCAGTCCGGTGGCCCCCTGGATGAGGTCGTCGTAGGCCGGGCGCTGCGCATACGGGCCCTGCGGGTCGAAGCCGCAGCAACTGACGTGGATCAGGCGCGGGTGCCGGGGGCGCAGGCTGGCGTCGTCCAGCCCGAGCCGGGCCAGGGCCTGCGGACGCACGTTGCTGATCAGCACATCGCAGCCCAGGGCCAGCCGCTCGCCGGCTTCGCGGCCTTGCGGGTGTTTGAGGTCGAGCACGATGCTGCGCTTGCCCTGGTTGGCATGCAGGAAGATGGGGCCCATGCCGGCATGTTTCATGGGGCCGACATGGCGCATGTTGTCGCCTTCGGGGGCTTCGAGCTTGATCACTTCGGCACCCAGCTGGGCCAGGATCTGGGTCGCGAACGGGCCCATGACGACCGAGCTGAGATCGAGGATGCGCACGCCGGCCAGCGGGCCGCCGCGATGGGGTTCAGGGGCTTGCATGGTTCATTCAGGCTGGATGCCCGCCTGCCTGATCAGGGCCGTCCAGTGCGTGAGCTGGCTGTTCACATACCGGCCGAAGGCCTCGGGGCCGGCCGGCGGCCAGACCTGGAAGCCGATCACCGACAGCTTTTCCTGCAGGTCGCGGTCGGCCAGCACCGCGTTGATCTCGTGGTTCAAGCGCTGCACCACGGCCGGTGGCAGGCCGGCGGGCCCGAAGATGCCGTTCCAGGAGGTGAGGTCGAAGCCTTTCACGGTCTGGGCGATCGGCGGCACATCGGGCAGCAGGGCCGAGCCTTGTGCGGTGGTGAGGCCGAGTGCACGCACCCGGCCGGCGCGGATCATGCGCATGCCGGAACCCAGGTCGACCACATACATCTGCACCTGGCCGCCCAGCAGATCGGTCATGGCCTGCGGGCTGGCCTTGTAGGGCACGCCCATCACGTCCAGGCCGGCCAGGCGTTTGAGGGTCTCGCTGGCCACCAGCGAGGTGCTGTTGGGGGTTGCATAGCTCAGGCTGCCCGGATGGGCGCGGGCGTAGGCCAGGAATTCGGGCAGGGTGCGGACCGGCAGGCTGTCGGGCACCACCAGGGCAAACGGCAGTTCGCCGACGCCGGCGACCGGGGTGAAGTCCTTGATCGGGTCGTAAGGCAGTTGTCTGAACAGGCTGGGGTTGGCCGAGTGCGAGGTGTTGGTGGTCATGAAGAGCGTGTAGCCGTCTGGCCGTGCCTTGGCCACATAGCTGGCGCCCATCTGGGCACTCGCCCCCGGACGGTTGTCGACGATCACCGGCTGATTCAGGCGTTCGGTCAACTTCTGCGCCACCGCCCGGGCCACCGCGTCGGTGCCGCTGCCGGCGGCGAAAGGCACGACGAGGGTGACCGGGGCGTTCGGGTAGGCCGGCTGCGCCGACAGCGTCATGGCAGCCAGGAGGGTGGCCGTCGCGCACAAAAAGGCCCGCCAGGCCTGGAATCGATGCATGTCTTGTCTCCTGTGAGGTCTGCTGCAAGGCAGAGCCCATCTTGGGCGGGCGATCCATCGCTGTCCAATTGGAAAAAGGGCTGTGTCGATTGCTTTTGCGAATGCTTGGCCGGGCGCCAGATCGGGGCGGTCGCCACGGTGCCCTCCAACAGGGCGCTCATCCGTGGTGCGGGACGGTGAAGAAAAACCTGCGCAGACCTTGGTTACAAATACTTTCTTGGCTGATGCCGAGAAATCGAGGCGAAATTTGTAACAATAGAGGGTATCTAGGGTAAACCCTAGATTGTTCTCGCCGAGCGGCAGTGCATGTCTGTTCGGTGGGAGGCAAAGCCTCTTGAAATTCCTGTGGTCGGCCTTCAGTTGCCGGACGGCCGAAGGTAACTCCGCGTTACACAAATGGCGGAGGCTACATGAAGGAGGCACAACTCTCGCTTATACCCATACCTAGAAGATCAGGAGGTCTCTCATGGACACATTGAGTTCTCCCAGCACCTTGCTGGAACAAATCCGAACCGGAACCGCCCACGAGCCGGGCGACATCCAGGCGGTCGCTGCGGAGCTGATTCCGCAGACGGACGGCAATCCCTATTGGGCGCGGGTCGCCCGGATGCTGCTGGTGGCCTACATCGGCATGGCCTGCCGCAGTGCCAAGGGGGCCTTGAACGAGGTCTATTTCCAGGCCACACGCTCGATCTTCACCGTGCTGGGGGAGTTGGGGCGTTCTGACGGCTTTCTGCGCGATCTGGCCTCTCAGCTGTCGGACTATGGCTGGAAGCAACTGGCGACCGGCCAGGTCCTGGTGGTCCGGGCACTGAAGCACCGCCTGAGCCGTTCCGAGGCCCAGGCCCTGCGCCTGGGTTTGAGCGGTCCGGCTGGGCTGCTGCCCTCTGCGGCCTGAGCTCAGCAGGCCCTTCTGGCGGAACCTGCCATCGGAGGGCGCACCGTCCGGCGGTGCGCCTGGCAGGGAAGCCCGAGGGGCTGGGCTGGGGCACGGCGGTCGGTGACTGACCCCCGTTGCTGTCTTGCCCTGCCGTTTCAAGTCACCTGAGCCGACCGCCTGCAGGCGGGGCGGCCCTGGCCTCGGGTCAGAGGCGCAGGCCGATCAGGAATCCGGTCAACAGGACCGAGGCTGAAAAGATACCGACGCCCAGGGCACGGCGGCGGTTCATCTGGATCCAGAGGATCACCCCCGAGATCGAGAGAAAGATCATGCTGCCGGCCAGGCTGTCGACCAGCAGGATCCAGGGGACGGTCATGCCGACACCCTTGTGCAGATTGCTCAGGGTGGCCAGGAAGCCGTTGGAGGTGGTCGTGACGCCCACCGACCGGTTGCCGACCCAGTACTCGGCCTGCACCAGTTCGTGGGGGCCGCCGAAATTGAAGGTCCAACGCTCGGGCTGGCGCAGCGGCGCCGGGCGGTCTTCGGGCGCCGGATCGGCTGTGCCCCTTGGGGGTTTGATCTTCTCGGTCCAGGCCACGGGCCTGGCGGGATCGACCTTGATCTGGTTGGGCGGAGCCGGGAGTTCCAGATCGTGCTGCAACCAGGCGGCCATCTCCTGTGCGGAGGCCGGCGCCGGGTCCGGCAGGGCCAGCTGGGCATTGTGCCGTTGCTGGGCCACCGGCGGCAGCTTCAGCACGGCCCGGTGGTTCAGCCAGATGCCGCTGAGGCCGAACAGCAGGCCCAGCAGGGCGCCCCAGAGGCCGATCCAGCCATGGGTCTTGCGCACCCAGGTGACGAACAGGGCATAGCGCTGCCGCCGGCGGCTTTCGGCGCTGGCGGGGTGTCGGTGGACGGTCGCGGGGTCCACCTGTTTCAGGGGGTCGAGAGAGGCGGGGTGCATGCCATTCCTTGTGTGCGCCGGTCGCTCAGACCTCGCTCCATTGGCGCAAGAGGTTGTGGTAGGTGCCGACCAGGGTGCGTCGGGCGCCGGCATCGGCGTCGGTGGCATTGAGTTGCTGGATGGCGTTGTCCAGGTCGAACAGCAGGGTCCGGTGGCCGGTGTCCCGCACCAGGCTCTGGATCCAGGTGAAACAGGCCACCCGGACCCCGCGCGTGACCGGGGTCACCTGGTGCAGGCTGGTCGACGGGTAGATGACCATGTCGCCCGCCGGCAGCTTGGCACTGTGCATGCCATAGGTGTCCTCGATCTGCAGTTCGCCGCCGTCGTAGCTGTCGGGCTCGGCCAGGAACAGCGTGCCCGAGACATCGGTGCGCAGCTTGCTGCCGTTGTGCGGGTGCAGGCGCACCCCGCCATCCACGTGCAGTCCGAAGCCCATGCCCTCGCCGTAGCGGTTGAACATCGGCGGGTAAAGCACATTCGGCAGGACGGCGCTGATGAACAGCGGGTGGCGCTCCAGCGCCGAGGCCACGATGTGCTGGCACTGCCGGGCCACCTGGGACTGCTCGTCGATCTGCTGGTTGAACTTGACCGGCGCTCCAGAGTAGCCCGCCGTGACCCGTCCATCGACCCAGGCCTCGCCAGCGTGGTCGAGCAGGGCCCGCAGCTGGGCGATTTCTTCGGGTGTCAGGACTTGGGGAATGCAGACCAGCATGGTGGGATCAGAACCTGTAGTTGACCGTGATGGAGGCGGTGCGGCCGAGGCCCGGCACGGCGCGGCCGCCGTCCGAGGGGATCAGGGCATCGTAGTAGTACTTGTTGCCCAGGTTGAACAGGTTCAGCCGCACATCGTATTGCCGCTGGTGGTAGGCCAGCATGGCGTCCCAGCGGGTGTACTCGCCCACACGCACCAGGTCGGTGTTGTTGGCATAGCGGGCGCTGCTGAATGTCGGGCCGCCACCGATCTCCCACTCAGGCGTCAGCGCATAGGTGCTCCACAGGCTGGCCGAATTCTTGGGTGTGTTGGCCGGCACCATGCCCTGGGTGCCCGGCGCCACGCCGTTGATGATGGTCGCGTCCAGGTAGGTGTAGCCGCCGAAGACCTGCCAGCGGTCATTGAGCTGCCCGGCCAGACCGGCACGGGCACCATTGACCCGCACGGTGCCGGTGGCGGTGTAGTTGCCGTTGTTGTCCTTGGAGGCCGCGTTGTACTGGGTGATCTGGAACAGCGCCGCACTGGCGGTCAGCTTGCCGTCGTTGAGATCCCATTTTCCGCCGCCTTCGTAGGCCTTGTTGCTCGCCGGCGCCAGGGCGCCCGAGGTGCCGGTGGTGTTGACCAGTTGCTCCAGCGAGGGATCGAAGGAGGTGCTGTAGGACAGGTAGTAGGACTGGGTCGGCGTGGGTTGCCAGATGCCGCCGCCACGCACACTGGTCTTGTTGACGGTCTGGCTGACGGCCGCCGGCGTGGTCGAGTTGGGCATCGAGTTGCCCACGCTGGCGCTGAAGCGGTCGAAGCGCAGGCCGGCCACCAGCTTGAACTGCGCATTGAGTTCGATGGTGTCGTTCACATACCCGGCCAGGGTGGTGGACTGTCCGGTGGCCAGGTTGCCCGCCACGCTGGGCGCATTGCTGGGCGAGGCGCCGGTGCTGGGGCTCAGCAGCGGCTCGCAGCTGACATAGCCCGAGGTGCCTCCGGCAGGGTTGAGCGCCGTGCCGTTGCAGGAGCCGTTGCGGTAGTAGTTCTGGTTGTTGTAGTTGTCGGCGCCCAGCTCGATGCCGGCCAGCAGCGAATGGCGGGTCGAGCCCCACGCCAGCTTGTCGGTGAGCTCGGTCACGTTGTAGAAGGACTGGTCGCGGATCACCCGGTCATGGCTTTGCTGGCGCACCCAGAGCTGGGACAGCGGCAGGTTGCTGCTGGCCGCGGCCGGGACCGCCGTGGTGCCGGTGGGCAGGGCCACGAAGGAGCCGTTGGCGGCCAGTGTGCCGATCGCATTCGGCGCGGTCTCCCGCGCGTCGGTCGTCACATAGTTGAACTGGGTCTGGTTGCGCAGCGTGCGTGTGGGGGTGATCCGGTGTTCGACCTGGGCCGACAGGGCGGCGATGTTCGAGATCGTCCGGTCGTCGCTGAAGCCATAGGCCAGGGTTCGGGCCACCGGGGCGGGGGCTCCGTTCAGATTGGGCAAGCCGTAGTCGGGCTGGTCGTTGTTGTGCTGGAACAGGCCGCTGAGGGTGACCTGGGTCGGGGTGCCGATGCCCAGCTTGAGAGACGGGGCGACCCCGAAGTCGCGCAGGCGGCTCTGGTCGCGGTCGGTGGCGTTGCCGTCCTGGCCCATCACGGCGACCCGGAAGGCCGAGGTGTCGGACAGCGGCTGGTTGTGGTCCAGGACGGTGCGCACGAGGCCGTTCGTGGTGGCCGAGACCTGCACCTCGGTGCCGGGCTTGAGGGTCGGCGTCTTGCTGACCTGGTTGATCACGCCGCCGGTGGAGCCGCGGCCGAACAGCATCGAGGACGGTCCCATGAGCACCTCGATGGCGTCGAGTGCAAAGGTGTCCCGGTAATACTGGGCCCGGTCGCGCGCACCGTCGAGGTACAGGTCGGTGCGGGCGGTGAAGCCGTTGAGGTTGATGTTGGTGCCGATCTGGCTGCCTTCGGCGCCGCCGATGGTCAGGCCGGGCACGTTGCGCAGGGCCGAGGCCAGGGACGTGGCACCCTGAGACTGCATCAGCGCCTGGTTGATGACCGTCACCGACTGCGGGACATCGCGCAGGTCTTCGCCCAGGCGTTTCAGTGAACTCTGGTTGGTGGCCAGTTCCCGATTGCCTGCGGATGCATTGACCTTGACCTCCCGCAACGTCGCCGGGGTGCTGGCGCCAGGGGTGGCGGCAGGTCGGGCAGCCGGCGGCTGGGGCGTGGCCGGCGCGGCCGGCGGCGCTTCGGTCTGGGCCAGGGTGGCCTGCGAGGACAGAGCGGTCAACAGGGCAAATGCCAGCGGCGTGCCACGGCGGCCGCCGGCGGAGGTGGGAAGAAGAGACATGTACCAGCCTTGAGGTTCGAACGAAAGATGGAGGAGGGGACGCGCTGATGGCTGGCTTGGGCTGGCTACAGTTTGATGGATCTCGGATTATAAATAGGAATCGTTAGCATTTGCGTTTGCATCTTGTTTTGGGCGGAAATGCAACAGATGTCGTGAAGGGCTCGGGATGGGCCTGGCGTGCTCCGGGTCGGAGGAATTCCGGAGGGCCAGAAATGGGAATGCCCTTGGGCTTTTGTCCAGGGGCTGGCCGGGCCAGGGTGCTTTGAGCGAGGCCGCAGCGCCCTGGTCGGCCGCGCAGCCCGGGGTCAGTGGCTGGACAGGGCTTCGCGCACCGTGGCGAGTTGTCGACGGGACACGGCCAGACGCTCTTCGAGGCCTTGTAACCGTACCGACCAGCCTTCGCCTTCGGTGGCGTCGAAGTGTTTCTCAAGTGAGCGCACGGCCTTTTTGGACACCAGGGCGTTCCGATGCACCCGTATGAAGCTGTCGGCGTAGCGGGTTTCCAGTTCGCTGAGCGAGCCGTCGAGGATGTAGCTGCGCACGGCAGTCCGGACGGTGACGTACTTGAGTTCGGCCTTGAAATACAGCACTTCGGCCAGGGGGACCCGTTCGGTCCGGCCCCGGTCCTGGATGACCAGGGCTTCACTGGCACCGCTTTCGGATTCGAGACGCTTGCCATTCTGGATGCGGCGTTGCGCCTTCAGCAGGGCATCCTTGAGGCGCTCCAGGCGCACGGGCTTGGTGAGGTAGTCGACGGCATCGAGTTCGAAGGCCCGCAAGGCGTGCTCGGAGTGGGCGGTCACGAAGATCACGGCCGGTGGGCGACGTTGCGTCCGCAGATGGTTGGCCAGCCCAAGGCCGTCGGTGCCGGGCAATTGGATGTCGAGCAGGATGACGTCGATGCGTTCACGATCCAGGATGGCCATGGCCGTGGGGGCGTTCGCAGCCTCCTGGACGAGCTTGACCCATGAGGGGTCGAGATCGCTCAGGAGGATCTGCAGGCGTGAGCGTGCGAGGGCTTCGTCGTCAACGATCAGGATATTCAGCTCCATGGGGATTCAGGGCATTGGCATGGGTTAAGGCGAAGCGGCCCGTGCGTTGCCGAGCCTCGGCTCACGCTGGGAGCGTGATGCGGACATGGTATCGGTCACCCTTGATGGAAGTTGTGAATTCGGCCTCGACATCGTGCAACAGTCGCAACCGATCGCGCACGTTCGAAAGGGCCATGCCCTGGCCTGGCCGCGGGGTGGTAAGTCGCAGCCCGGGCGCCGGAAGCTGGTTGGAAATACTGATGAGGACGCGCTTGCCGCGCAGTTCGGTGCGGATCAGGAGATCGGTCGGATCCGTGCTCGCCTCGACCCCGTGCTTGATGGCGTTTTCTACAAGTGGTTGCAGAAGCAACGGTGGGACCTTCGCCTTGTCGGCCCGGGGATCCAATTGCCAGCGGACCTGCAGCCGGTCGTCGAAGCGGATCTTTTCGATCGCCAGATAGCGTCGGACCATGGCCAGCTCCTGCCCCAGGGTGCTGGGCTCGTCCTGGTCTGCCAGGGCCTGGCGGAACAGGTCGCTCAGGTCTTCGAGCATGGTCTCGGCCTTGGCCGGATCGTTGCGCACCAGGGCCACTGCGCTGTTGAGGGTGTTGAACAGGAAATGCGGGCGGATGCGCGCCTGCAATTCGGCCAGCCGGGCGGTGGTGGCGGCTGGCGTGCGGGCGCGGGCGCGCAGGGCCAAGGCGGCCACGAGCAGGCTGGCCAGCAGCACGCCCGACGCGGCGCCGGCCACCCAGTGGACGGGGTCCGCGTGGTCGATCATGGCCAGCAGGCCGCAGCCGTAGAGTGCAGTCAGGCCGCCCAGCAGGCTGCCGGCCAGGTATTGCAGGGCCGCGGTGAGGCGCGCCAGCAGGCGCTTCAGGCTGCAGGCCAGGATCAGCCAGGCCAGGGTCGCCGGCAGGGCGGCGCAGGTCAGAAGCCCCAGGGCATCGATCCAGCCGGTGACGCTGTCGGCCTTGAAGAGGGCGGCCACGCCCATCACGGTCTCGACGAACATCAGCGCCCGCAGCACGACGCCGGTGTGGCAGGCGTCGAACACCAGGGCGGGACGCTGCGAGGCCGGCAGGGGCGTCCTGGGCGGCGGGTCGTCTCCGAAGCTCGATAAAATTTGCGTATCTTTCATTGTCCATGTGCGCCGACCGGCGCATTCCCACACACGAACAGACCCTGAGGCGCGCCTCCAGAACCCCCTGCAGAGCGCCTTGGCTCCAACCGGATTATTGCCCCCATGTCCTCCAGTTCCTCCCACAACGCCGCCGGCGCCGCGTCCGTCAATCAGCTCGACAAGAAATCCGAGGCCTGGTCGGCCCTGTTTTCCGAGCCGATGAGCGATCTGGTCAAACGCTATACCTCCAGCGTGTTCTTTGACAAGCGCCTCTGGCTGGCCGACATCACCGGTTCGCTGGCGCATGCCGACATGCTGGCGGCCCAGGGCATCATCGCAGGCCAGGACCTGGAGGCCATCCAGCGCGGCATGGCCCAGATCCAGGCCGAGATCGAGGCCGGCACCTTCGAGTGGAAGCTGGACCTTGAAGACGTGCACCTGAACATCGAGGCGCGGCTGACCCAGCTGGTGGGCGATGCCGGCAAACGGCTGCACACCGGGCGCAGCCGCAACGACCAGGTGGCCACCGACGTGCGCCTGTGGCTGCGTGGCGAGATCGACCTGATCGGCTCCCTGCTCGTCGATCTGCAGAAGGCGCTGCTGGACATCGCCGCGCGCCATGTCGAGGTCATCCTGCCGGGCTTCACCCATCTGCAGGTGGCGCAGCCGGTGAGTTTCGGGCACCACATGCTGGCCTATGTCGAGATGTTCAGCCGCGATGCCGAGCGCATGCAGGACGTGCGGCGCCGGGTCAACCGCCTGCCGCTCGGGGCCGCCGCCCTGGCCGGCACCAGCTATCCGCTGGACCGGGCCCGCGTGGCCCAGACCCTGGGCATGGACGGCGTCTGCCAGAACAGCCTGGACGCGGTGAGCGACCGTGACTTCGCCATCGAATTCACCGCCGCCGCCTCGCTGGCCATGGTGCACATCAGCCGTCTTTCCGAAGAGCTGATCCTGTGGATGAGCCAGAACTTCGGCTTCATCCACATTGCCGACCGGTTCACCACCGGCAGCTCGATCATGCCGCAGAAGAAGAACCCCGACGTGCCCGAGCTGGCCCGGGGCAAGACCGGGCGCGTGGTGGGGCACCTGATGGGCCTGATCACCCTCATGAAGGGCCAGCCCCTGGCCTACAACAAGGACAACCAGGAAGACAAGGAGCCGCTGTTCGACACGGTGGACACCCTGAAGGACACGCTGCGCATCTTCGCCGAGATGGTGCAGGGCATCACGGTACGTCCCGAGGCGATGGAGAACGCGGCACGGCGCGGCTATGCCACCGCCACCGATCTGGCCGACTACCTGGTGAAGAAGGGCCTGCCCTTCCGCGATGCCCACGAAACCGTGGCCCATGCCGTGAAGGCCGCGATCTCGCACAACGTCGATCTGTCCGAGCTGCCCCTGGCGGTGCTGCAGGAGTTCAACCCCGGCATCGACAAGGACGTCTATGAGGTGCTGAGCCTGCGCGGCTCGCTGAATGCCCGCAACACGCTGGGCGGCACAGCGCCCGAGCAGGTCCGCGCCCAGATCGAACGCCACCTCAAGCGCCTGGGTTGAGGCGCTTGCAGCCGGGGCATTTCAGCCGCGCCTAAGGCGCATCAGGCATGCTGGGCCCACGGACTATTGAACGGAGATGGGGCCATGCGTCTGTTGCTGGTGGAAGACGATCCCATGATCGGTCAGGCGGTGCTGGAGGTGCTGCGTGCCGAGCACTACGCGGTCGACTGGGTGCGCGATGGCGAGATGGCCGATGCCGCCCTGCGCGAGACGGCCTATGACCTGCTGCTGCTGGACCTGGGGCTGCCGCGCCGCGACGGCCTGCAGGTGCTGCGTGAGCTGCGGGCGCGGCGCAACAGCCTGCCTGTGCTGGTGGCCACGGCCCGCGATGCGGTGAGCGACCGGGTCGCGGGGCTGGACGCCGGGGCCGACGACTATGTCGTCAAACCCTATGACACCGAGGAGCTGCTGGCCCGCATCCGGGCCCTGCTGCGGCGTCGGGCCGGGCACGCGGGGCCGGTCTTCGAGCATCGCGGGGTGCGGCTCGATCCTGCCACCCATGAGGCCTTCCAGGACGGGGTGCCGGTGGCCCTGTCGGCGCGCGAATGGGCGGTGCTCGAGCCCATGATCGCCCGGCCCGGGGTGATCTTCTCGCGCGCGCAGCTCGAGGAGAAGCTCTTCAGCTGGAAGGATGAGGTGAGCAGCAACGCCGTCGAGGTCTATGTGCACGGCGTGCGCAAGAAGCTCGGTGCCGACCTGATCCAGACCGTGCGCGGCCTGGGCTACCTGGTGCCGCGCGCATGAGCGGCTGGCTGGCCCCACGGTCCCTGCGGACCCGCCTGCTGGCCCTGGTGCTGGGGGCCATCCTGCTGGCCTGCGGCCTGCTGGCCGCCACAGCCTACCGGGGGGCGCTGAGCGAGGCCGACGCGCTGTTCGATGACCATCTGCGCCAGATGGCCCGCTCGGTGCAGCAGGGCGTGCCGCTGGGCTGGCTGGCACCCGACGTGGACGACGACGGGGTGGACATCCATGTGCAGATCTGGGGCCCCGACGGGGTGCAGATCTTCCGTTCTCCGCGTTCGGTGCTGCCGCCGCGCGCGGTGCTGGGGTTTTCCGACATGGAGGTGGGCGGTCGACGCTACCGGGTGTATTCGATCCAGACCCCCTTGCAGACGGTGCAGATCGCCCAGGACCTGAGCGCCCGCGAAGCCCGGGCACGTGAACTGGCCTGGCGGGCGGTGCTGCCCCTGCTGGCCGTCGTGCCCTTTCTGCTGCTGGCGGTGGGCTGGATCATCAGCCGCTCGCTGGCACCGGTGCAACGCATGCAGCGCCAGGTGGCGGCGCGTCAGGCCAGTGACCTGTCACCCCTGCCCGAGCAGGGGCTGCCCGACGAGGTGCGGCCTCTGGTGGCGGAACTCAACGGCCTGTTCGCGCGGGTGCGTTCGGCGTTCCAGGCCCAGAAGGATTTCGTCGCCGATGCGGCGCATGAGCTGCGCACCCCGCTGACGGCGCTGCGGCTGCAGGTGCAGGCGCTGCAGCGGGCGCCTGACCGGATGGAGCGCGAAGCGGCCTTGCAAAGGCTCAGGGAGGGCATCGATCGTTCGATCGAGCTGGCGCATCAGCTGCTGGTGCTGGCCCGCCAGGAGGCCGAGGCCGCCGCGGCCTCCGTGCCGCAGCCGGTGGACCTGCTGGCCCTGACCCGGGAGGTGGTGGGCGAACTGATGCCGCTGGCCCAGGGGCGGCAGATCGATCTGGGGCTGGAGCAGGGGGCAGGCCTGTGCGTGACGGGCCACGCAGAGGCCTTGCAGACCCTGTTGCGCAACCTGCTGGACAACGCCATCAAGTACAGCCCGACGCCGGGGCGGGTCGATGTGTCGGTGCTCCAGGAGGACGACGGCGGCGTGCGATGGTGCGTCGAGGACAGCGGCCCCGGCATCCCCGAGACGGAGCGCGAGCGGGTCTTCGACCGCTTCCGCCGGGGCAGCGACACCCAGGGGCAAGCGGGCAGCGGCCTGGGGCTGGCCATCGTCCAGGCGGTGGCGCGCCAGCACGGGGCCCGGGTGCTGCTGGGGCGCTCGAGCCGGCTCGGGGGGCTGCAGGTGAGCGTGTGCTTCCCGAGGCAGACGCCGCAGCCCTTAAGCCCGGCCTAAGGCAGCCGCGCCACAGTCGGTTCATTCCATCCCACTTCAGGAGTGAACCATGACAAAGCAGCTCAATCTGTCCCCCGCCCGCCTGGTGCTGGCCCTGCTGGCCGCAGGCGCCATCGGCGGTGCGGGCGTGGCCGGCGTGCAATTGCAGAGCGCGACGGCCCATGCCCAGGTGGCCACTGCCGTGGCACAGGCCCAGCCTCAGGCCCCTGTCGCGCCTCTGGCGGCCCCCGTCACACCGCCCGATTTCACCCAGATCACCGAGCGCTACGGCCCGGCCGTGGTCAACATCAGCGTGGTTGGCACCACCAAGGTCAGCAATGACGAGGGGGACGATGACGACGCCCAGGCCGCGCCCGGCCAGGCCCTGCCGCCCGGCATGATCGACCCCTTCCAGGAGTTCTTCCGCCGCTTCGGCGGCCAGATGCCGGGTCGCCCGCGCATGCAGGAGGCGCCGATGCGGGCCGAGGGCTCGGGTTTCATCGTCAGCGAGGACGGCATCATCCTGACCAATGCCCACGTCGTGAAAGGCGCCAAGGAGGTCACCGTCAAGCTCACCGACCGGCGCGAGTTGCGTGCCAAGGTGCTCGGGGCCGACCCCAAGACCGATGTGGCGGTGATCAAGGTCGAGGCGCACAACCTGCCGGTAGTCAGGATGGGCCGCATGGCCGATCTGAAGGTGGGTGAATGGGTGCTGGCCATCGGCTCGCCATTCGGTTTCGAGAACACCGTCACCGCCGGCGTGGTCAGCGCCAAGGGGCGCTCGCTGCCCGACGACAGCGCCGTGCCCTTCATCCAGACCGATGTGGCGATCAACCCCGGCAATTCGGGCGGGCCGCTGTTCAACTCGCGCGGCGAGGTGGTGGGCATCAATTCGCAGATCTACAGCCGCACCGGCGGTTACCAGGGGGTGTCGTTCGCGATCCCGATCGATCTGGCCAACCGCATCCGTGAGCAGATCGTGGCCACCGGCAAGGTCGAGCATGCCCGGCTGGGGGTGGTGGTGCAGGAGGTCAACCAGACCCTGGCCGACTCCTTCAAGCTCGACCGGCCCGAAGGGGCGCTGGTGTCCAAGGTCGAGAAGGGCGGACCGGCCGATCAGGCCGGATTGCAGCCTGGCGACGTGATCCGCCAGGTGAATGGCCAGCGCCTCGTGTCCTCCGGCGATCTGCCGGCCCTCATCGCCCTGGCGCAACCCGGCGACAAGGTCCAGCTCGAGGTCTGGCGCAAGGGCGGGGTCGAGAACATCAGCGCCCGCCTCGGCCGCGACGGCGAGAAGGTGGCCAAGGCCGACGACAGCGGTCCGCTCCAGAAGGGCAAGCTGGGCCTGGCCTTGCGGCCCCTGCAGGCCCAGGAGCGCAACCAGGTCGGCGTGGCCGGCGGCCTGCTGGTCGAAGGGGCCCGTGGACCGGCCGCCGCAGCCGGGGTGCAGAACGGCGACGTGCTGCTGGCCGTCAACGGCACGCCGGTGAGCTCGGTCGAGCAGGTCCGCGCAGTGGTGGCCAAGTCCGACAAATCGGTGGCCCTGCTGATCCAGCGCGGCGACGAACGCATCTTCGTGCCGGTGCGCCTGGGCTGATACCTCTCTAAGCCCCAGCCGGTCTGATGGAGCCGGCTTTTCAAGACACCTGCGGGTGTCTTTTTTTTTGAGAAAAAACGGCTATCGGGGGCTATCGGATGCGTTTTGTTTCAAATACTCTCGCGCCTGGGGCTTGCCGGGCTGGCGCGATGCGCTAGGCTGATCCGTTCGGAGGAGTGAAGCGTGCGCATATTCAAAACAGTCGCGTCCATCGGCCTGGGTCTGGCCGCCGTCGGGGTCCAGGCCTTGACGATCAGCAGCCTTTCGCCCCAAGGCGAGGTCGCCCAGGTCAGGCAGGTGGTGGCCCGCTTCGATGAGGCCGCGGTCAAGTTCGGGGACCCCAAGGCGATGAGCCCGTTGACCCTGAGTTGCAGCGATGCCCAGGCCACCCAGGGCACCGGGCGCTGGCTCAATGACCACGAATGGGCCTATGACTTCCAGCGCGAATTGCCACCCGGTGTGCGCTGCGAGCTGCGTGCCCAGAGCGGTTTCCAGTCGCCCAAGGGCGCGGCCCTGAGCACCAGCCTGCATTTCAGCTTCAACACCGGCGGGCCTTCAGTGCAGGACATCGAGCCCAAGCCCTATGTGGCCGTCGACGAAGGCCAGTACTTCATGTTCCAGCTCAACGGCGCGGCGACGCCGGCCAGCGTGCAGCAGCATGTCTGGTGCGAGCCCGAGGGCCTGGGCGAGCGGGTGCCGGTGCGCCTGATCGAGGGCAATGAACGGGCCGCCCTGCTCAAGGCCCTGGGGCGGGAGAAGGCGGCCAAGGCCGACCCGATGCGCTACCTGACCCTGGCCTGCCAGCGCCGCCTGACCCCTGGCGGCCAGGTGGATCTGGTCTATGGCGCCGGTGTGGCGACGCCCGCCGGGGTGGTCAGCACCGTGGCCAAGCGCTGGCGTTTTCAGGTGCGCGAGGCCTTCAGCGCCAGTTTCAGCTGCGAGCGCACCAGTGCCCAGGAGGCCTGCCTGCCGATCCGGCCGATGCGGCTGGGCTTCAACGCCCCGGTGGCGCGCAAGCTGGCGCAGGCGATCCGCCTGCAGGCCGACAACGGCACCAGCCTGTCGCCGAGCTTCGACAAGGAGGAGGGTGAGGACGATGAATCCACCGTCAGGTCGCTGAGCTTCAACAGCCCCTTTGCCGAGCGGGCCCGCTTCCAGTTGGTGCTGCCCGCCGGTTTCACGGACAGCTCGGGCCGCAGTCTCGCGAATGCCGCCAACTTTCCGCAGAAGGTGGCCACCGGACCGGTGCCGCCGCTGGCCAAGTTCGCCGCAGCCCCCTTCGGCATCGTCGAGCGGCTGGCCGAACCCGGCAGCCCGGCCCTGCTGCCGGTCACCGTGCGGCATGTCGAGCAGAAGCTGCAGGTCAGCGGCCTGAGCCCAGGCCGGGTCAGCGATCTGCAGCCGCGTGGCGACGCCGAGATCATCGCCTGGTACCGCAAGGTGCAGGCCTACGACGCCTACTGGGTGCCGCGCAAGAACGCGCAACGCGATGTCAAAGGCCCTCTGCCCAGGCAGCTCGACAAGAACAACAGCGATGTCGAGTCGCGCATGGTCTCCTTGATCGACGGCCAGTCCGGTGTGCGCCAGCTCGACCTGCCCAAGACCGATGGCGCCGATCCGCGTCCCTTCGAGGTGGTGGGCATTCCGCTGGCACCGGGCTTCCATGTGGTCGAGATCGGTTCCCGGCTGCTGGGTGGCGCCCTGCTGGCCGAGGGCTACGGGCCGGAGAGGCGCATGGTGGTGCGCACCTCGGTCCTGGTCACCAACCTCGGGGTGCATTTCAAACTGGGCCGCGAGAACGCCCAGGCCTGGGTGACCACGCTCGACAAGGGGGCGGTGGTGCCCGGGGCCCTGGTGCGCATCTCGGACTGCGCCGGGCGCGAGGTGGCCAGCGGCCGCAGCAATGCGCAGGGCCTGGTCGATTTCGACCGGGTCCCGCCGGTGGCCCCGACCTGCCGTGGCGACCGGGTGCTGAGCGGTGCCGAGGGCGACAACGATGCCGGCGACGATGCCCGCGACGGCGACGACCGCCAGGCCTATTTCATCAGCGCCCGGGCCCAGGGCGCCGACGGCGTGGAAGACCTGGCCTTCACCTGGAGCGACTGGAACCGGGGCATCGAGCCCTGGCGTTTCAATGTGCCGACCAACCACGAGGCCCAGGCAGATCTGCGCGCCCACACGGTGTTCGACCGCATGCTGCTGCGCGCGGGCGAGACGGTGTCGATGAAGCACTTCCTGCGCACCGAGACGCGGCAGGGCTTCGGCCTGCCCGACGCGGGCCCGGCGACCGTGGTGATCACCCATGAAGGCAGCGGCCAGCAATTCAGCCTGCCGCTGCAGTGGCGCAAGACCGCCAGCGGCGGCTTCAGCGCCGAGAGCGAATTCGCCATCCCGCCGGCCGCCAAGCTGGGGGTCTACAGCGTCAACCTGGGCGACCAGCAGACCGGCCAGTTCCGGGTCGAGGAATTCCGCCTGCCGGTGTTGCAGGGGCAGGTCGGCCCGGTGGCCAAGGCGCCGCTGGTGGCGCCCCGCAGCCTGCCGGCCCAGGTGCAGGTCAGCTATGTGTCCGGCGGCCCGGCGGTCAATCTGCCGGTGCGGGTATCGGCCCTGCTGCGCCCGCACGGCCTGTCCTTCAGCGACTACGACGGGTTCAGCTTCAGCCCGCCGCGCGTGGCCCGGGCGGCCAGCGACGAAGCCGACGAGGAGCAGCCGCAGGCGGCGCAGGACCAGCGCGTCATTGCCGACAAGCTGCCGCTCACACTCGACCGCCAGGGCAGCGGCCGCCTCACGCTGCCGGAGGTGCCGGCGTCCGCCCAGGCCCAGGACCTGCTGATGGAGGCCACGTTCGCCGATCCGAACGGCGAGATCCAGACCCTGCGCAGCCATTCCGTGCTGTGGCCGGCGGCGGTGGTGGCGGGCCTCAAGACCGAGGGCTGGGTGTCCAGCGGCCAGACCCTGCGCTTCCAGGCGCTGGCACTCGACACCCGGGGCCAGGCCCAGGCCGGCGTGCCGCTCGAGGTGCGGGCCCAGGCCCGCGTCACCACCAGCAGCCGCAAGCGCATGGTGGGCGGCTTCTACACCTACGACAACAAGACCGAGACCAAGGACCTGGGCACGGTCTGCAGCGGCCGCAGCGACAACCGGGGCTTGCTGCTGTGTGAGACCCGCCTGGACCAGGCCGGCGAGGTCGAGCTGGTGGTCAATGCCAAGGACGCGCAGGGCCAGACCGCGCAGGCCGCCGCCTCGGTCTGGATCACGCGCCAGGGCGAGCTGTGGTTCGGCGGCGAGAACCACGACCGCATCGATGTGCTGCCCGAGAAGAAGGCCTACCAGCCCGGCGAGACCGCGCACCTGCAGGTGCGCATGCCCTTCCGCTTCGCCACCGCCCTGGTGTCGGTCGAGCGCGAGGGCATCCTGCACTCCGAGGTGGTGCAGCTCAATGGCGAAGACCCCACGGTCCACCTCAAGATCCAGGACGGCTGGGGCCCCAATGTCTATGTCAGCGTGCTGGCCCTGCGAGGGCGCCTGCGCGAGGTGCCCTGGTACAGCTTCTTCACCTGGGGCTACAAGGCCCCGCGCGAATGGTGGCGGGCCTTCTGGGTGGAAGGGCGCGAGTATGTGGCGCCTTCGGCCCTGGTGGACCTCAGCAAGCCGGCCTTCCGCCTCGGCCTGGCCGAGCTGCGCGTGGGCACGGCGGCGCACCGCATCGAGGTCCAGGTCAGCGCCGACAAGCAAAGCTACCCGGTGCGCGGCCAGGCCCAGGTCCGCATCCGGGCCACCCTGCCGAACGGCCAGCCCGCGGCCCATGCCGAGGTGGCGGTCGCGGCGGTCGATCAGGCCCTGCTCGAGCTGATGCCCAACAGCAGTTGGAACCTGCTCGATGCGATGCTACAGCGGCGCGCCTGGGGGGTCGAGACCGCGACGGCCCAGATGGAGATCATCGGCCGCCGGCACTACGGCCTCAAGGCCGTGCCGGCCGGTGGCGGCGGCGGCCACAGCAGCACCCGCGAACTGCTCGACACCCTGCTGCTGTGGAAGCCGAACGTAGCCCTGGATGCCCAGGGACAGGCCACGCTGACCGTGCCGCTCAATGACGCCCTGACCACCTTCCAGGTGGTGGCGGTGGCCGACGCGGGCACCGGCCAGTTCGGAACCGGGCAGACTGAACTGCGGGTCACGCAGGACCTGCAGATTCTCAGCGGCCTGCCCCTGCTGGTGCGCGAGAACGACCAGTTCCGGGCCCAGTTCACCCTGCGCAACACCACCGCCCGGCCGATGAAGGTCGAGGTCAAGGCCCGCGCCACCCTGCTGGACCTGCCGACCCAGACCGTCGAGCTGCCCGCGGGCGAGGCCCGCGAACTGGCCTGGAGCGTGAGCGCCCCGGCCCAGTTGGCCCAGACCCGGGCCGAGGCCCTGCTGTGGGAGATCGAGGCCCGCGACAGCCTCGGCGGCGCCCGCGATGCCCTCAAGGCCAGCCAGCGCCTGATCCCGGCGCTGCCCCTGAAGGTGCAGCAGGCCACCCTGACCCAGCTCGACGGCCCTTTCAGCCTGGAGGTGGCCCCGCCCGCCGACGCCGTGCCAGGCCGTGGCGGCCTGAAGCTCTCGCTGCAGCCCCGCCTGGCCGAAGGCCTGCCCGGGGTGCGCGACTGGTTCAGCCACTACCCCTTCGCCTGCCTCGAGCAGAAGACCAGCAAGGCCGTGGGCCTGCGCGATGCCAAGCTGTGGCAGACCGTGGTCGCGCAGATCCCCAGCTACCTCGATGGCGACGGCCTGGCCAACTACTTCCCGCCGCGCGCCGGCGACAGCAACCATGGCAGCGACGTGCTCACCGCCTACCTGCTGTCGGCCACCCACGAGGCCTCGGCCCTGAACCCCGGCTTCGCCCTGTCCGACGAGGTCCGGGCGCCGATGGAGCGCGGCCTGATCGCCTTTGTCGAAGGTCGTATCAGCCGCAGCGTCTGGAGCCCGCGCAAGGACCTGGACATGCGCAAGATCGGTGCGCTCGAGGCCCTGTCGCGCTATGGCAAGGCCCAGGGCCGCATGCTCGGCAGCATCACGGTGGCGCCCAACCAGTGGCCCACCCACACCGTGATCGACTGGATCAACATCCTGCGCCGGGTGCCGGACATTGCGCAGCGCGAACAGCGCCTGGCCGAGGCCAGCCAGGTGCTGCGTGCGCGCCTGTCCTACCAGGGCACGCGTCTGGTCTTCAGCACCGAGCAGGACGACTACTGGTGGTGGCTCATGCAGAACGGGGACGCCAACGCCGCCCGCCTGATGCTGGCGGTCATGGACGACCCGGCCTGGAAGGAGGATCTGCCCCGCCTGGCCAATGGCTTCATCGCCCGGCAGCAGAACGGCGCCTGGCACACCACCACCGCCAATCTGTGGGGCGGTCTGGCGCTGGAGAAGTTCTCGGCCCGCTTCGAGTCCACGCCCGTCACCGGCCTCACCCGCGCCGGCCTCGGCGAGGCCTCGGCCAGCATCGACTGGGCCAAGGTGCAGCGCATCCAGCCCGGCGACGCCGCAGGCGTGGCCCACCAGACCACCTGGTTCGGCGCGCCGGCCGCCGCCGGCCAACTGCGCAACAACAGCCTGGTCCTGCCCTGGCCGGCCGGGGCCGGCAAGGGCACGGTGACGGTCCAGCACCAGGGCAACGGCCACCCGTGGGCCACCCTGCAGTCGCTGGCGGCGGTCGAACTCAAGGCCCCCTTCAGCGCTGGCTACCAGATCCGCAAGACCATCACACCGCTGGAACAGGCGGTCAAGGGCCGCTATTCGCGCGGCGATGTGCTGCGCATCAGCCTGGAGGTCGAGGCCAGTGCCGACATGACCTGGGTGGCCATCACCGATCCGGTGCCGGCGGGCGCGACCATCCTGGGCAGCGGCCTGGGCCGTGACTCCGAGATCGCCACCCAGGGCGAGAAGCGTGAGGGCTGGGCCTGGCCGGCCTTCGAGGAGCGCAGCTTCGAGGCCTTCCGCAGCTATTACGAATACCTGCCCCGGGGCCCGATGAAGATGGAGTACACGCTGCGCCTCAACAATGTGGGCGACTTTGCCCTGCCGCCGAGCCGGGTCGAAGCCCTCTATGTGCCCGAGATGTTCGGCGAGGCGCCGAACGCCCGGGTCAAGGTGGAAGCCGCGCCATGAGCGCCTGGCCGCGCTGGCGCCGGACCCTGCCCGTCCTCGGACTGGCGCTGTCATTGACGCCGGCCTGGGCCCTGCCCGACTTCGAGGCGGTGCGCGGCGCCTGGCGCCCCAGCGACACCCAGGTATTGGACCGCCAGGGCGAGTGGCTGCAGACGCTGCGCACCGATGCCACGGTGCGCCGGGGCGGCTGGATCGCGCTGGCCGATGTGTCGCCGGCGCTGCGCCGCGCCCTGGTGCTCAGCGAAGACCGGCGCTTCTATGAGCACAGTGGCGTCGACTGGCAGGCGGTGAGCGCGGCGGCCTGGGGCAATCTCTGGGCCACCCGCACGCGCGGCGCCTCCACCCTGACCATGCAACTCGCCGGCCTGCTCGACGAGGACTGGCGCCAGGCCTCGGGCGGGCGCAGCCTGGCCCAGAAGCTGGGCCAGGGCGTGGCCGCCCAGGTGCTGGACCGGCGCTGGCGCAAGGACCAGATCCTCGAGGCCTATCTGAACCTGGTGCCCTTCCGCGGCGAGCTGGTGGGGGTCGATGCGCTGTCGCAGACCCTGTTCGGCAAGGCGCCCCAGGGCCTGGACGAGTCCGAGGCCGCGATCGCGGTGGCCCTGCTGCGTGCCCCGAATGCCCGCGAGGCCCAGGTGGCGCGCCGGGCCTGTGGCGTGCTGGCCGAGCTGCAGAAGCCGGCCCGTCCGGACTGCGATGCCCTGGGCCTGCAGGTCAGCGGCGCCCTGCAGCGCCGCGCCCTGGACAGCAGCCGGGGCGACGCCCCGCATTGGGCGCGCCAGGTGCTGCGCCAGCAGGCGGCCGGCGGGCGCGGCCTGGCCCAGCTGCGCAGCACGGTCAGCGCGCCGCTGCAGCGTTTCGCGGTGCAGACGCTGCAACGCCATCTGCGTGAACTGTCGGGGCGCCATGTCGAGGACGGGGCGGTGCTGGTGCTCGACAACGCCAGCGGCGAGGTGCTGGCCTGGGTCGGCTCATCCGGGGCGCTGAGCCGGGCCGGCGAGGTCGACGGCGTGCTGGCGCGGCGGCAGGCGGGCTCCACCCTCAAGCCCTTTCTCTACGGCGAGGCCCTGGCCGAGCGGCGTCTCACAGCGGCCTCGCTGATCGAGGATTCGCCCACCCACATCCCCACGGCGGGCGGGCTCTACATTCCGCAGAACTACGACCACCACTTCAAGGGCTGGGTCTCGGCACGCACCGCGCTGGCCGCCTCGCTCAATGTGCCGGCGGTGCGCACCCTGGTCATGGTTTCGCCCGATGCGCTGCAGCGCCAGCTCCAGGCAGTCGGCCTGCCGCTGCGTGAAACCGGCGACTACTACGGTTACAGCCTGGCCCTGGGCAGTCCCGAGGTGTCGCTGCTGAGCTTGACCAATGCCTACCGCACCCTGGCCAATGGCGGACGCTACAGCGAGGTGCAGATGCGATTGGGGACCCCGGCGAAGGCCGGTCAGCCCGTGTTCGATCCTGCCGCCGCCTGGCTGGTGGGCGACATCCTCAGCGATGCCAATGCCCGGGCCCGCACCTTCGGCACCGACAGCGTGCTGGCCACCCGCTTCTGGACTGCGGTCAAGACCGGCACCAGCAAGGACATGCGCGACAACTGGGCCGTCGGCTGGTCGCAGCGCTACACCGTGGGGGTCTGGGTGGGCAATGCCAGCGGGCAGCCCATGCACGAGGTCAGCGGCACCTCGGGTGCCGCGCCGGTGTGGGCCGAGCTCATGGGCTTTCTGCATGCCCGCCTGCCCAGCCGGCAGGCCCCGCCGCCGCCCGGGCTGCAGGCCCAGGCGGTGCGCTTCGATCCGCCCCCGGGCGCCGGATCGGCCGCCGGGGCCTGGATCGAGGCGCCACGCCGCGAGTGGTTCCTGGCCGGCACCGGGCAGCGCCAGTTCGGCCTGCGCGAGTCCGCAGAGGGCCGCCCGTCGGCGGTCGGGCGAGGCGGCGCGCTGGCGGGCCTGAAGGTGGCGGCGGCCCGCATCGCCGAACCCGCTGCCGGCACGGTGCTGGCCCTGGACCCCGACATTCCGCCGCGCAGCCAGCGCCTGCAGTTCCGGGCCGGCGCCATGTCGCCGCCCGAGGCGGCCCAGACCGGCCTGCGCTGGCAATTGGACGGTCGCGAGGTGGCCCGGGGGGCGCAGTGGTCGTGGCTGCCTTGGCCGGGGCGGCACCAGATGCGCCTGTGCAATGCCCAGGGCGAGGTGCTCGACGAGGTCCGTTTCGAGGTCCGGGGGGCAGGGGTGCGGTCGGTCGCGCGTCAGCCGGCCACCGGATCAGGCGGGGCGGCGTCCTAGCCTGAAGAGGCCGCCCAGACCGAGCGCCAGCAGCACCAGGGCGGCGGGGTGCAGGGCCGGGATCGCCTGCAGGCTGCCGTCGGGTGGTGCGCCCGGGTCGGTGCCCGGTGTCTCGGGTTCCAGCATTTTGTCGATGGTCAGTGCCACCTGGCCGGTGGCCTGGCCGCCCGCGTAAAGGATCCTGACGGCAGGGTCGGGTCCGATGTCGGAGGGGCCGTGGCCGGCGGTCCCGACGCAGGATGTCCCGGAGCGCTTGACCTCTTGGCAACGGGCACCCAGGACCTGCACCACACTGCCTGCCGGTGCCGTGGGGCATTGGATGCGGACCGGCTCGCCACTGCGCACCGGGTTGGGAGAGGCCAGGCATGGCGGGACGGCCAACGTGTTCAAGGTGACAAGGGTGGCTGCGCTGCTGCCGTCTGCCAGCCGGGTGACGGCCTGGGGGTTGTCGCCCAGGGCGGCCGCATCGCTGCCCAGCGTGCCTCGGCAGGTCAGCGTGCCGGCGTCGTCGGGCGGATCACAGGCGGCGCCCTGGACATCCAGCCGGGCTCCGGGGGGCAGGCCGTTGCAAATCAACACAATTTGCGTGCCGGCAAAGGCCGTTGCCGGGCTTGCGTTGCAGGCAGCGGGCGACAGCAGGGTCAGCGACGAGGCCATGGTCAGCTGGTTGCCGTACCCGTCGCTGATGCCGAGCGTGCCGTCGGAGGCCCCCAGCGTGGCGCTGCAACTCGCCTGCCCGTCGGCGACCGGCTCGCAGCGGCCGCCATCGAGTGACAACTGGCCGAGCCTGGGCAGACCGGTGCATGAATAGCTGAAGAGCGTGTCTGCAAAGCCCTCTGTGGGGGTGGCATCGCATTGGGGCACCGTGAAGCGGGCACTGACCTGGCAGTCGCTGGTGAGCGTTGCGGTGCTGAGGGTGCCGGAGGCATCGGTGATGAGCGGGCCGCATCGGTCGGCCTGCAGCGAGTCGATCAGGGCGCCGGGTTCCAACGCCAGGCTCAGTTGGGCGGTCGCACCGATGCGGCTCCCCTGGACGGCTGGCGTGATCGAACCACCGACGCCGGTTCCCGTGCTGCGCACCGTCACAGGGATGCCAAAGGTGGCGACGTTGTAAGACAGACCCGCCCCACCGGGATATTCGACGGTTTCCAGGTACCAGAGCTTGCCGTCCGGACC
The DNA here is from genome assembly GCA_019233055.1 of Curvibacter sp. Lineage (GTDB taxonomy): Bacteria > Pseudomonadota > Gammaproteobacteria > Burkholderiales > Burkholderiaceae_C > Curvibacter. The sequence goes on along the minus strand of JAFAMV010000099.1, from coordinate 1,366 downwards.
TGTCGTGATGCTGGAGGCCTTGGTGTTCGGTGGCAGGGGGTATTCGACGGCCTGGCCGTCCGGGGTGATGCGACCGATGACGCTGCTGCCCCAGTAGGAGCCGGTCACGTACCACATATTGCCGTCGGGGCCGGCAGTGATCGAATTCACCCAGGCGCTCTGGTTCCTGTAGGTGGTGATCTGCCCGGTTGCGGGATCGATCTTGCCGATGATCTGGCTGCCGGTCGGGATGAACCAGACCTGCCCGTCGGGGCCGGCCGCCAGGCTGGAAATGCCCGTGTACTCGATGGCGCTGTAGTCGTAGGTCTGGTAGGCGCCGGTGGCCGCATCCACGCGGTAGAGGCGGTACATGGGAAAGGTGCTGCCGACCCACAGATGGCCGTCGGGGCCGGTCACGACTGCGCCCGCCAGCCCGAGGGCGGGGTTTCCTGCGTCGATGGGCACGGCGGTGACCGTGCCGTCGGGGGTGATCCGGGCCAGGCCGTTGCGCATCACCATCCAGACATGGCCGTCAGGGCCGGCAGCGATGCCGGAGGAGTAGCTGCCGAGGCTGGCGGGGGCAGTGAACGTGGTCAGGCCCCCGTCCGGCTGGATGCGGGTGATGGTGTCGCCCCAGGGGGACGCCCAGACATTGCCGTCCGGCCCTGCACCGAGTGAGGTCGGGACGGCCCAAGGGCTGAGGCGGTGCTGTTCAGACAGGGTGCCGTCGAGGTTCAGACGGACCACGCCGGATTGGGCAGGGGAGGTCGTGCGTTCGCTGTACCACATGTGCTGATCGGGGCCGGCCACGATCTGCAGGGGCACCACGCCGGCGGCCACCGGGTAGCGGATGACGGGGGTGATCTGCGCATGGGCTTTCGGCGCCGCGTCGATCGCCAGGAAGACGGCAGACAGCGCCCAGGCAAGATGGCGCCCCCAGCGCGGAAAGCGCTTGAGGATCGGGGCAAGAGGGGGGGCAGCGCCTGCCGTGGGCCAGGGCTGAGAGGGCGAAGGATCCATCCTGATTTCATCAATATCCGTGAGGATGGATCATTTTGATCAAAATAAATGATTCATTTGTTATTTATTGTGGCGTTTTGCAAACTGCAAGGCTGAATGTATCTGGGGCTCGGCCCTTCCCGCCGAGGGCGGCGGGTTCAGTTCCGGCGGCGTCTGCGCCCAAGGCGGAGGCATCCCAGCAGCAAGGCCGTCAATGCCAGTCCCTCGGGGCGCAGTGTGGGGATGGATGGGATGGTCGGCGGGTTCTGTATGCCGAAAAGGCTCAATGCGATGGTGCTGCTGCCCCCGACGCCCAGGAAGGTGATGGCGGCACTGGGGTTGGCCTGGAGGTCCGTCGGGCCGGTGCCAGCGATGCCGGAGCAGGAGG
>JAFAMV010000221.1 GCA_019233055.1 Curvibacter sp. | reverse complement strand
GATCCACCGTGCCGCTCCCGCTTACGACGAGCTGAGCCCCTCGCAGGACCTGCTGGAAACCGGCATCAAGGTGATCGACCTGATCTGCCCGTTCGCCAAGGGCGGCAAGGTGGGCCTGTTCGGCGGCGCCGGCGTGGGCAAGACCGTGAACATGATGGAACTCATCAACAACATCGCCAAGGCCCACAGCGGTCTGTCGGTGTTTGCTGGTGTGGGCGAACGTACCCGCGAAGGCAACGACTTCTATCACGAAATGGCCGATTCGGGCGTCGTGAACCTCGAGAAGCTCGAAGACTCCAAGGTGTCCATGGTCTACGGCCAGATGAACGAGCCTCCGGGCAACCGTCTGCGTGTGGCCCTGACCGGCCTGACCATCGCCGAATCCTTCCGTGACGAAGGCAAGGACGTGCTGTTCTTCGTGGACAACATCTACCGCTACACGCTGGCCGGTACCGAAGTGTCCGCGCTGCTGGGCCGCATGCCTTCCGCCGTGGGCTACCAGCCGACGCTGTCCGAGGAAATGGGTCGCCTGCAAGAGCGCATCACCTCGACCAAGGTCGGTTCGATCACGTCCATCCAGGCCGTTTACGTCCCTGCCGATGACTTGACCGACCCCTCGCCCGCCACGACCTTTGCCCACTTGGATGCCACCGTCGTGCTGTCGCGTGACATCGCTTCGCTGGGTATCTACCCCGCCGTCGATCCGCTGGACTCGACCTCGCGCCAGGTCGACCCGAACGTGGTCGGCGAAGAGCACTACAGCACCACCCGTGCCGTGCAGGGCGTGTTGCAGCGCTACAAGGAACTGCGCGACATCATCGCGATCCTGGGCATGGACGAACTGTCGCCGGAAGACAAGCTGGCCGTGGCCCGCGCCCGCAAGATCCAGCGTTTCCTGTCGCAGCCTTTCCACGTGGCCGAAGTGTTCACCGGCTCGCCCGGCAAGTACGTGCCCCTGTCTGAAACCATCCGTGGCTTCAAGATGATCGTGGCCGGCGAGTGCGATCACCTGCCCGAGCAGGCCTTCTACATGGTTGGCACCATCGACGAAGCCTTCGAAAAGGCCAAGAAGATTTAAGGCCAGGCCACCGCCGAGCGGTGGGGGTGTTCCCCCATCTGCCGGTGGCGGTCAAGTTCCAAGGAAAGGATTGCCATGTCGACCATCCATGTTGACGTTGTGAGTGCCGAAGAGTCGATCTTCTCGGGTGAAGCCAAGTTTGTGGCCTTGCCCGGTGAGGCCGGTGAACTGGGCATTCTGCCGGGCCACACGCCGCTCATCACCCGCATCAAGCCGGGTTCGGTGCGCATCGAGACGGCCAACGGCGAAGAGTTCGTGTTCGTGGCCGGTGGCATTCTGGAAGTGCAGCCGGACTGCGTGACCGTCCTGTCCGATACGGCCATCCGTGGCAAGGACCTGGACGAAGAGAAGGCCAGCGTGGCCCGTCAGGCAGCCGAAGAGGCCGTCAAGAATGCCAAGAGCGAACTCGATCTGGCCCGCGCCCAGTCTGAACTGGCCATCATGGCGGCTCAGCTGGCTGCGCTGCGCAAGTATCGTCAAAAACGCTGAAATGGATCGATGCGGTGTCGCTTGATGACACCGCCCGGTTCCGAAGCCCTGCCGCCTTCAGGCCGCAGGGCTTTTTTTCGCCTGGATGGGGTGGCCGTCCCTGATCGGACTGCTGGCAGCGCAGGTTTTCAGGCCGACCGGATTGATTGGCGGCACAATGGGCGGTTACGCCGCAGCACCCATCGCGCCATGCCAAAAGTCCGACAACATGCCGTCTCCTTGGGAGGAACGGCGGATGAGATCGAATCGCTCTTCTACGAAGCCTTGAAGCAGGGTGATGTCGCCATGTTGATGGATTGCTGGGCCGACGAGGACGAGATACTTTGCATCCACCCTGGGGGTGCCCGCCTGGTCGGCCACGGCCAGGTGCGCAGTGCCTTCGAAATGATGCTGTCCCAGGGACCCTTGCGCATCCGGGTCGAGCAGCTCCGGCGGATCGAAGCCATGGGCAGTGCGGTGCACAGTGTGCTGGAGTGTGTCGAGCTCCCGACACCGCGAGGCCCCATGGAGGTGTGGGTGATGGCGACCAATGTCTATCACAAGACAGCCCGGGGTTGGCGGCTGGTGGCGCACCACGCGAGTCCTGGTTCCCCGCCTGAGGAGCGCAGCGATGGCGCCACAGCCACGCCCAGCACCTTCCTGCATTGACGGACGATGTTGTGAGCAATGTACCCGTGCCCATCCGGCCCGTGATCAAGGCGGGTCAGGACATGAAATATGCGGCTCCGGCATGGTTGCCGGGAGGGCATCTGCAGACCATCTGGCCCGCCCTGTTCTCGCGCCGCCATTTCGGCCCCCGACCGAGCTATGCGAGAGAACGGTGGGCGACCCCAGACAGCGATTTCATCGACGTGGATTTCCAGACGGAGCCGCCGGCTGCGGCGTCTGGACAGGCAGCCCCCTTGCTGGTGCTGTTCCATGGGCTCGAAGGCACCTCGCGAAGCCACTATGCCGAGGCGTTCGCCGACTATGCCCGAGAGCAGCATTGGCGCTATGCGGTGCCTCATTTCCGTGGTTGCAGCGGCGAGATCAACCATGCTCCACGGGCTTACCATTCCGGAGACCACGAGGAAATCGGTTGGATCCTGCGGCGCCTGCGTGAGGTCCATCGGGGCCCCATCGTGGCGGTGGGCATCTCCCTCGGAGGGAATGCGCTGCTGCGTTGGGCCGAGGAGGCCGGCCATGAGGCGGCCACGGTGGTGGCTGGGGTGGCTGCCATCTGCTCGCCCATCGACCTTGCCGCCGGGGGCCAGGCGATAGGGCAGGGGTTCAATCGTCAGGTCTATACCCGCATGTTCCTCAAGACCATGAAACCCAAGGCCTTGAAAAAGCTGGAGCAGTTCCCGGGCCTGTTCGATGCGCAGGCCCTGAGGTCGGTGCGCAACCTCTATGAATTCGACAACGTCTTCACCGCGCCCTTGCATGGCTTCCGCAATACCGAAGACTACTGGCGCCGCGCCTCCGCCAAGCCGCACCTGCACAGCATCCGGATTCCGGCCCTCGTGGTGAATGCCCGCAACGACCCCTTTGTTCCCGCCTGGTGCCTGCCCCATGCGGGCGAAGTGGGGTCCTGGGTCACGCTCTGGCAGCCGCCCCACGGGGGGCATGTCGGATTCCTGCAAGGCGGATTGCCCGGCCATGTGCGGGGCCTGCCCGACAGGGTGGGGCACTGGTTGATCCAGGCCATGGGCACTGGGCACAGTGCGGGAGTCCCGCGACATGGATGACCTCGTCCGCCAGGCCATGGCCAAATGGCCGCATGTACCCGACTGCTACGCATGGCTCGGACTCGATGCCCGTGGCCAGTGGTACATGCGCGATGACCGCTGCCAGGCCCTGGGCCCATTCGATGCCGATGTGCCGGGTGCCAAGGGCTCGCTGCTGCGTCACGAGAAGCTGATCGAATTCATCCAGAGGAATTACGAGCCCGATGCCTTCGGTTGCTGGTATTTCCAGAATGGACCGCAGCGGGTCTATGTCGAACTCGAAGCCACGCCCTGGATCTGGCGCCTCGACGAGCGCCTGTGCATCACCTCCCACACCGGCCGCGAAGCTGAATTCCAGGCCTGCCTGCTGGACGAGTCTGGGCGGGTGTACCTCCACACTTCAATCGGGCTGGGCCTGGTCCACAGTCTCGATGTGGTCTGGGTGGCCCAGGCGGTCGAAGAAGGGCGGTGGCAGGTCCAGGAGGTGTTGTCGACCGAGCTGGCTGCGATGTACCACTACATCAGGAGCCCGGAACGTCACCAGCGAGAGAAAGCCGGCGACCGGTTCCCGGGCGCCTGAGGAGGCCATTTCTGAGCTGTGGCTACCGCGCCGGCCGCGCACAAAAAAGCCGGCTTGCAGCCGGCTCTTCTTGGGGTGCAGCGTCCCGACAGGAAGCAGCGGTGGCCGTTCGTTCACTTGGCGGCGGGTGCCGCTTCGGGGGCCTTGGGTTCAGGGAAGCTCGCGCCGCCTGCATTGGCCATGTAGACCACGCCGCGGGCCACTTCCAGGTCGGAGAAATCACCACCGCCCTGGGCACCCATCGCGCCCTTGCCGTGCAGGGCCGAGTTCAGCAGCGAGTCGAAGCCGGTCTTGATGCGCGGTGCCCAGGCACTGGCGTCCTGGAACTTCGGCGAGCCTGCAGCGCCCGTGGCGTGGCACAGCGAGCATTGGGCCTTGAAGACTTCTTCACCGGTGCGCAAGGGGCGGTTGGCGTCCCGGATCTCGACCGCGCCGACCTTCTGGATGCGCTCGGCGACAGCTTTCTCCGCATTCACGGCCCCGGCCGCCGGCTTGTTGCCCGAGGTGACAAACATCACCAGGCCGATGATCACGAACACCGGGATCACAAAGGAGAAAAACACCGCAACCAGCAGTTGCTTGGGGTTCTTGATCGGGCCGGTGTGGGCTTCTTCGTGAATGTCGCTCATGGCGTCCTCAGTAGGGTGGTGGGGCGGGCAAACTCAACGTTCGATTATAACGAGCGCCTCTTCTTTCAAGGCCATCGATCGCCACAGGTGTTGCGGCCAGCCACCAGCCCGGTCCAAGTCGCCCGCAGCGCCAAAAAGAGGGGAAATAGGGCCGCAAGGGCGGGAGGGGCCATGGCCCGTGCGATAATCTGCGGATCGCCTGCAACGAGCAGGCTGATGCGGCTGTAGCTCAGTGGATAGAGTATTGGCCTCCGAAGCCAAGGGTCGTGGGTTCGATCCCCGCCAGCCGCACCATCCGTGGCAAGCAGATCTACGCTTGCCTGTCACCCCCCCCTCTCTCCGTGTCAGCCCGCCTTCGAGCGTTGATGCCTAGCTACTGGGTCGGGCGAAACCCGCCTGCTTCGTGTTCCTGCCTGGCGGAGGTCTTTCTATTCACCGCGCATGCGCCTGAACGATCCCGTTCAGCTGCAACTGGGGGCATGTCGCCGGTGCCTGCGGCGGCGGCCCTGCCTTGGCGGGATGGCGTCGTGATGCTCAAGCTCAATCTGGAGCAAGGGTCTCCAAATGGGCCTCTGCCGTGAGGGCATTGGCCTCGGGCGGAGCGCCTCGGCGCACATGGGTCAGGTGTGACCGTTGTCATGGCATGCGCCGGGCGCCAACAGGCCAGCAAGGGTGATTCAATGGATCAACCCTGATTTTGCCGTCTGCCTTTTTCTATTTCAGAGAAATTAAGGCAATATCCTTGCCTTCAAGGGCTCAAGGCCTGTTCGAATTCCTGCAAGGTGATTTTGCCGTCATGGTTCAGATCGATTTCATCGAAATGCCCATCGAGCGAAGGGATTTGGGTTAATTCATCACGGCTCAGGCTTCCGTCGTGATTCTTGTCGGCCCGAGAGAATAAAGCCTGCTTGGATTCTCCGCCTGCTGGGACCACCAAGGATGTGGAAGGCGGTTTTGTCTTGTCACCTGGACCAACGCCGGTCTGAGCCGACTGGGCATTGGCTGACCCCAAACCCAGGGTCAGCATGCCAAACAGAGCCAAACTACGGGCCTCAAAAGGAAACGCCGTGCGGGGACATCGGGAATGTGCCATCGGAACTCCTGTTGAAAAAGATGAACAGGGTTACATTGAAGCAGTCGATGTTGCAGATATCCAGAATTTTTGCCGTTGGTTTCCTGCGTCACAATTGGGCACGTGATGTATCTAAATTCGGGGCAAATCCAGAATGAAATGAGAATCTCCAAATCAAATTTACTTAAGGTTTGTGCAAATTTATCGAATTGAATATTTCTGCATGAAGTGTGCCCTATCAAAAAGACCCGAACACAGCAGATTCATCAATGGAGATGGTGACCTTGTTCTCCATAGGGATATTTAAATAGCCGGCAATGAACAAACGGAGGTGACTTTTAAAAAATCACCCCGGGTCTTCGTTGCTGCGAAAGCGCAGGGCCGATTGCCGCACCACCTCAGCCAGCAGATGCTCGCGTTCTTGCAGATCCCGAAGCCAGTCGGCATCATTTCTGGCATGAAGAACGCTGGCGCGCAATGCATGCAGCGAATCTATGTCCTGCGCGTGAGCTGTATAGCGGCTGATGCAACGCATGGTCTTCAAAATGTGCTCGTGCAAAGGCAGGCTTTCCAGTGTGGCGGGGTCCACATATAAAGCATTCAAGCCAAAACGACAAGCCTGGAAACGATTGTAGGTATAGACCAGGTAGTCATCTTCATGGGGTTCGAAAGGCTGCTCGTCCAGAAACCAGGCCGCCAGCAATTGGACATAGCAGGCCAGGGCGGCAGCCTTGTCGATGCTCAAAGGCGTGTCGAACACACGGATCTCAATCGTTCCGAACTCTGGCTTGGGGCGGATATCCCAATAGAAATCCTTCATGCTCCGCACGACACCGGTCCGGGTCATTTTCTCAAAATAACGCTCGAAACCCTCCCAATCAAGAACAAAGGGTGCCCGGCCGGAAAGTGGAAAGGCGAATACCGAATTCAGGCGCGAAGAATGAAAGCTGGTGTCCTGGCCCTGGACAAAAGGACTGGATGCCGACAAGCCAATGAAATGTGGAATATAGCGAGACATCCGATGCATCATCAACAGAGCTTGATCGGGCCCCGGGCAGCCAATATGCACGTGTTGGCCAAAAATCGTGAATTGTTTGGACAGGTAGCCATACAAGGCCGACAGTTCGTGAAATCTGGGTTTGTCGTAAATGCGACGCTCATGCCATTTCTGGAATGGGTGGGTGCCTCCGCCCAGCACGGCAATGTTGAGTTTGTCTGCGCACTCCACCAGCGCATCGCGGGTCTGGCGCAACTGGCCCATCACCTCCATGGCGGAGTTGCAAATGCCTGTAGAGATTTCAATCATGCTCGAGGTCATCTCGGGGACGGCCTGACCCGGCAGGGTGTACTTCTGAAGCATGTCCAGCATGGGCTGGGCGTAAGGTGTGAGATCGTAGTCAAGCGTATTGACCAGCTGCAATTCCAGTTCGACTCCCAGGGTCAGCGGGAGTGATGGGCGAAAATTTTCCAACGTCATTTGGAACCCCTTTGCTCGGTGGAATGCCTCAGGATCGGCTCTTCTTGCGTGCGTTCACCGCTGAGGCGCAATGCCAGGGTCGACAGCACGGCGCCCAGCAGCTCCGTCACCAAAATGGCGGGCAGCGCCACCCCTGAAAGGATCTGTGCCTCCTGAGGCAGGGCGGCCGCCAATTGCGAGGCGATCAGCAAGGCCACCGCCGACAGTGCCGACAATGTCGGCACCAAGGCGGCCACTTGAACCCAGCGCAGGCCGCTGCGCCACTGAGTCGCGACCATGGCCATCAATTGCCCCGCCCAGCGGGCTCCGATCAGGCCGCCGACCAACGCGGCGTATTCCCGATTGAATGGTGCTCGTGCGGCCACTGCCGACACCAGCACGAACATCATCATGCCCAGCAATGAGCGGGCCATGCCGAGTTGCGGAGGCCAAGTCCAGGGACGGGGATGCATCTGCTTGAACAGCAGGCCGCCCAGCAGTGCCGCCAGTGGGGCGGCCCCGCCCAGGGTCGCCGCCACGGCGGTGCCCGCAGCGATCAGGGCCAGCAACAGGATCGCCGTGTTGTCGCTGGTCGGACTCATGAAGTGCAGGGCTGAACGCAAAGCCTGCGCGACCAGGGCGCCGATCAGCACGGAGAAGCTCAACATGGCCGCCACCTGTTTCAGGGGCTCCATCCAATTCACGCCCGGGTGCTGTGCCATGGCCGCCTGGGTGCCTCCCAGGGTCAAGGCATAGAAACACCCCAAGGTACTCAGCAGCAATGCCCGATCGGTCACCGGGCCTGCGCAATAGGTATCGGCGACCACCTGGGCCAGCATCGCCGGCGAGGACGCCATGGCAATCAAGGCCAGCATATGCGCCACATGCCGTGAGAGTCCCCAATGCGCCAGCAGGCAGAGGACGGCCAGATAGCTCAACCCGGACACCAGGAAACTCTGCACCAGCAACATGGGGTGGTAGCGGAACCAGCGCAGGGGTACCCGCACGCCTGCCTCGAACAGCACGACCGACAGGCCCAGTTCGAGCAGAAACAGGGGTGTCCCTTCCAGCGGCCAGGACGACTCCACCAGCCCGCCGAGGCCTGCGACGGCGCCGACCACGGAGTAACCCACGATCTTGGGAAGGCGCAGATAGCGTTGCAGAAACTGTCCCACGACAGCGGCACAGGCCAGAATCAAAGACCATTGCAGCGTGGGAACACCTGCTGACGGTTGGATCCAACTGCTCCAAAGATTCGAGATGTCGCTCATGACGGTGTTCCTAGAGGGGCCGACACGCGAGGCTCTACTGGCGAATCAGGATGCAGAGGCAAGACAGGCCGGAAGGCCGAATCCATGGCTTGGATCTGCGAGTGGTGCGGGCTTGCACACGACTCGGGATGATCAAAATGTTGCGCCAGAAGTGATCAAGACAACGCGATGAGCCAAGAGGCAAGATGAGGCAGAACCAAGACTCGGAGCTTGTCCGCAAGGTTGCGCCGCAAACGATCAGAAACCCATGAATGGCATTGAAGTCGTTTGAAACAAGAATGACCAGCAAATTTGCCGCTTGTTTCCACTAAAACACTTTGCTTCATCTGGGGCTGCATCGACCCGGTGGCGACCTCACCCATTGGTGGCCGGCACTTTGTTGGCGGATTCCTCGCGGCCCATGGGCGACGGTCGCGTGCCGCAGATGTCTGCCGCGTTCATCGCTTGAGTGCGGGCAGCATTTTGGGAGGCCGTTGCGCCCGAGGGGGCAGCGCACGAGAGATCTCGTCCAGGGAGACCCGTCAAGAACTTAAGTTTACCTTTTTTATGATTTGGATCGAATTTATTTTTGATAAAAACTGCAAATTCGGGTAAATTGATCGGGTGGCGCAAGCCTGAGCCGCCTTCATGGCCACCCCTCCCCCAATTTCCCGGACTTATGTTCCATATCAATTACGACCGCATCAAAAAGCTCACGGAGAAGATCAAGCAGCTGGAAGACCGGCTGATGAACGCCAACCACCTCTCTCTGGCGGAGCAGCGACAGATCCACGAGGAAATCAAGCGGATAAAAGGCGAGCTTGATCTGTTGGAGCGGCGCACGAGGTAGACGCCGCACCTCAGTGCGGCCCGGTTGGCAGGGCCGCTAGGCACTGGTGGACCAGGCCTCTCAAGGCGGTGCCGGTTCTGGGCGGTGCACGCGCAGATGCGCTTGGCCATTCGCATGGATGCCCCCCCAGTGGCGATGGTCGTTTGAAATCTGCTGCAGAAGAGCCCTGAGCACTCGGTCCCTCATTTCGGAACCGGCCAAGCAAGGCCGCGGCAAATAGTCCGCTTAGTACAATCTCTGCAACCCCCTGGCAAACCACGGACAAGACCCTTGCTCCCCAAGGTCGACGGCGGTCGCGCCCTGGAAGTCGGCTGTGTTGGTGTGGCTCGTGTGCCCAGACCGTGCCCACATCGGTGCCGATGGCGCCCAGGGGCTTGATTCACAAAGGAATTTCCATGTCTCTCAAATGCGGCATCGTGGGCCTGCCCAACGTCGGCAAGTCCACCCTCTTCAACGCCCTGACCAAGGCCGGCATCGCCGCTGAAAACTATCCCTTCTGCACCATCGAGCCCAATGTGGGGGTGGTCGAGGTGCCCGATCCCCGGCTGCAGCAGCTCGCACAGATCATCGAGCCTGAGCGCATCGTGCCGGCGATCGTCGAGTTCGTCGACATCGCGGGCCTGGTCGCCGGGGCCTCGAAAGGCGAAGGCCTGGGCAATCAGTTCCTGGCCCATATCCGCGAGACCGACGCCATCGTCAATGTGGTGCGCTGCTTCGAAGACCCCAACGTGATCCACGTGGCCAACAAGGTCGACCCCATCGCCGACATCGAGGTCATCCAGACCGAGTTGTGCCTGGCCGACCTGAGCACGGTCGAGAAGGGTCTGCAGCGTTACACCAAGGCCGCCAAGAGTGGCAATGACAAAGAGGCGGCGGCCCTGGTCAACCTGCTCACCAAGGTGCAGGCCGTGCTCAACGAAGGCCGCCCGGTGCGCACGCTGACCCTCGGTGAGCAGGAGGCCCTGCTGCTCAAGCCGCTGTGCCTGATCACCGCCAAGCCGGCCATGTTCGTCGGCAATGTGGCCGAGGACGGCTTCGACAACAACCCTTTCCTGGACCGCCTGCGCGAGTACGCCGCCGCCCAGAACGCGCCGGTGGTGGCCATCTGCGCCAAGATCGAGGCCGAGCTGTCCGAGATGGACGACGCCGACCGCCTCGAATTCCTCAAGGAACTGGGCCAGGACGAGCCGGGCCTGAACCGGCTCATCCGCGCCGGTTTCAAGCTGCTCGGCCTGCAGACCTATTTCACCGCCGGCGTGAAGGAGGTGCGGGCCTGGACCATCCACATCGGCGACACCGCACCGCAGGCCGCCGGCGTGATCCATGGCGACTTCGAGCGCGGCTTCATCCGTGCCCAGACCATCGCCTTTGACGACTTCATCGCCTTCAAGGGCGAGCAGGGCGCCAAGGACGCCGGCAAGATGCGCGCCGAAGGCAAGGACTATGTCGTCAAGGATGGCGACGTGATGAACTTCCTGTTCAACGTCTGAACGGAAGACGCCGTCTCAGGTGAGGCCTGCCAAGGCTTCGCCTGAATCGGCCTCGAAGCAGGGCCCCAAGGACATGGGGCTTTTCTGTTCCCGAGGAAGCCTTGAAGCGGACATCGAGGCGACGCAGGAGTCGCGTTGCCTGGTGCAGGTCCCGCCCTAGGCCGGGCGGGCCGGCACGGCGATCGGTGCGGAGTCCGACGCCTGAGGCGCGCTCAGGCCGCCCAGGCTGTGATGCACGATTAGGATCTGAGCCAGGTAATAGCTGGACAGCACCCACAGTGGCGCCGCCGGCAGCGGCGACACAAAGCGGTCGATGGCCAGCAGCGAGTCGCTGAGCATGAAGCACAGGGCACCTGCGGCGGCGCCCAGGGCCGAGGGGCTGCGCAGCCAGGCCGCCCGCCCCAGGGCCTGGCCGGCCATGAGGCTGATCGCCGCCACGTACAGCGGGACGGCCAGCCGCAGCACGGTGTCGAGATGGGGCCACAGCACCGCGAGCATGAGCAGCCCGGCCAGGCCGGTGGCCAGCAGGGCGCGCCGGCTGGGGAACCAGGGCGCATCCCGCCGGAAGTGCAGCAGATAGGCCGCGTGCCCCAGCAGAAAGGCCGCCAGGCCGGGGATGAAGCCGCCCGGGAACATCAGGCACACATCACCGACCAGGCAGGCAGTCAGGGCCAGCAGCAGCCAGGGCGGCGCCGTGGGCGAGGCCGGCCGATGGCGCAGGCACAGGACCAGGGCCAGCACCATGGCCAGGGGCTTGAAGAGGTGGTGCCAGTCGACCAGGCCCTCGGCGGCGCTGACCGTGGCCAGGGTGGCCGCCTCGACCAGCAGCATCTCGAGCGGCAGCAGGCGCCCCTGCAGCAGGGCCCCCAAGGCCCAGAGGCCGGCGAGCAGGGTGCCGAACCAGCCCAGGGCGTGCAGCGTGTCCATGCCTTCGGCATGCCAGAGAAAGAGGGCGGCGCCGGCCAGCAGCACCGCGAACTGGAGGGTGCAGAACAGCGCCCGGGCGCGGCTTTGCGGCACTTCGTGGCGCCGCACCTGACGCAGGTCGAAGGCGGGCCTGGGAAAACGTTGCGCCACATCGGCCGGCTGCCAACCCGGGGGGCGCCACCAGATCTGCAGCCTGTCGCGCCAGCGCCGGGTGCGCCAGGCGTCCCGCAGCAGGGCCCAGTAGACCTCGGCATTGGCCCACAGCGGGTCCCAGCTGTCCAGAGGGCTGCGTGTGCCGTAGACGCAGGGCTCGGTCTCTTCCTGGAAGGTGCCGAAGAGGCGGTCCCAGAGGATCAGGATGCCGCCGTAGTTGCGGTCGAGGTAGCGGTCGTTGACCGCGTGGTGGACGCGGTGGTTCGAGGGCGAGGCGAAGACCCGGTCGAACCAGCCCAGGCGCGGTACCTGCTCGGTGTGGATCCAGAACTGGTAGAGCAGGTCGATCAGGCCGACCACCGCGAATTCGAGCGGGGGCACCCCGGCCAGGGCCATGGGCACATAGAACAGCCAGGCCAGCAGGTGGCCGCTGCTGGTCTGGCGCAGCGCAGTGGACAGGTTGTAGTCCTGGCTCTGGTGGTGAACCACGTGGGCGGCCCACAGCAAGGCCACCTCGTGGCCCATGCGGTGCAGCCAGTAGTAGCAGAAGTCGTAGAACACCAGGGCCAGCAGCCAGCCGTACCAGGCGCCCCAGAAGTCCGGCGCCGCCCAGAGGGCCGCATGGCGGTGGATCAGGGTGTAGAGCCCGAGGCTGAAAAAGCTGAGGAACAGGCCGCTGAGCTGGCTCAGGATGCCCAGGCTCAGGCTGTTGAGTGCGTCGTCAAGCCGGTAGGTGTTGCGACCCCGGAACCATCCCCAGGCCCATTCCAGGGCCATCAGCAGAAAGAAGACGGGCGTGGCCAGGACGATGATCTTGCTCATCGGGCCATTCTGGACGATGGCCGATGCGGGCGGTTTGAGGTGATTCCCTCGGAATCTGATTGTGACCCGGCTCTCAGGTCAGCGCGCCGCGCGCATCGACGTCGATGATGCAGTCGACCACGCCCTCGACCAGGCCGCCCCGCACGCCGATCAGGTGGTCGTGCAGGTTGACGGTGGGGTCGCAATGCCCGGGGATCAGCCAGAGGAACTGGCCCAGCTGGGGCAGCGGGCCGCCGGGCCGGGCAGCGCGCAGCAGGCCGTGTTCGTCGCCGCCGTTGGCGTAGTCCAGTTCGTGGCCGGCCACCAGGCACAGCACCTGGGGCAGGCCCGAATCGATGGCGTGGCTCTTGTGGCCGGCGTCGCAGACCGCGTGATCGAGGCTGGCGCTGATGACCTGGGTCTTGACGAACAGGGCCTGCTCGAAATGCGGTTGGGCCGGGTCGCGCTCGTTGCTGGCGTAGTCGGCGTCCATGAACATGAACGAGCCCGCCTGCAATTCGCCATAGACGCCGCTGGCGGCCTCGAGCACCAGGGTGCCGGTGCCGGCGCCGGTGATCAGCGGGGTCTGCAGGCCGGCGGCCTGCAGCGCTTCGCAGGTGCGGTGCACGGCCTGGACCGCCTCGGCGATGGCCTCGCGGCGCTCGGCCACGCCCCGCAGGTGCTGGGCCTTGCCGTGGTAGGCCTGCAGCCCGCCGAACTCGAGGCTGGCATGGCGCTGGATGTCCTGCACCAGCGACACGGCCGCCGAGCCCGGCAGCACGCCGCAGCGCCCCTGGCCGACATCGATCTCGACAAACACGCGCAGCCGTGCCGGGTGCCCTTGCAGGGCCTGGGCCAGGCGCTCGATGCCTTCGCGGCTGTCGACGCAGATCGACAGCCGTCCGCCGCGCTCGCTCAGGGTCTGGGCCAGTTGGGCCACGCGTGCCAGCTTGGCCGGTGCGATGACCTCGTTGCTGATGTAGATGTCGTCGATGCCGCCGGCAGCCAGGGCTTCCGCCTCGCCGGTCTTCTGCACGCAGATCCCGCAGGCACCAGCGGCCAGCAGGCGGTGGGCCAGGTTGATGCTCTTGTGCGTCTTGGCGTGCGGGCGCCACAGCATCTGATGCTTGGCCGCGAACTCGGCCAGGCGCTGGATGTTGCGGTCCATGGCATCGAGGTCGACGACCAGGGCCGGGGTGTCGATGGCGTCGGTGCGCTGGCCCTTGAGGCGCAGCAGCGATTCAGGTGGTGCTTTCGTCAAGGCTTTCATCCTGCAGGTGTTGGGTGTCCGACCAGCCCACCAGGCTGAAGCCCTGGGGCGTCCACAGCAGTCGGTTGATGGCCGCATTGCCCAGCGCCCAGGTGCGCGGGGCCTGCAGATCCTGTCCGGTGGCGGCTCGGTACAGCACGTCCATGACGCCACCGTGGGCCACCAGGGCGATCTGTTCGCCGGCATGGCGCGCGGCCAGCCGGGCGGCGGTGTCGACGACGCGCTGGCGGAAATCGATCAGCGACTCGCCGCCCTCGGGGGCGAATTCGGGGTCGCGGATGCGCCAGCGCCGCGCCTGATCGGGCAGCTCGGCTTCGATCTCGGAGAAGGTTCGGCCCTCGAAGACACCGAAGCCGCGCTCGCGCAGGCCCAGCTCGGGGGTGACGGAAAGTCCGGTGTTGAGGCTGATCTGCTCGGCGGTCTGCCAGGCGCGCAGCAGGTCGCTGGCATAGACCGCCTGCAGGGTTTCGTTGGCGAGCGCGTTGCCGACCCGGCTGGCCTGCCATTGGCCCAGCGGGTTGAGCGGGATGTCGAGCTGGCCCTGGATGCGGGTGTCGACATTCCAGGCGGTTTCGCCATGGCGGATGGCAATGATGCGGGTGACGTCCATCCGGCGATTCTAGGGCCGGGCTGAATGGCCCTTCAGGGCGGCATCTGGACGTCGATGTTGACCCGGCGCAGCCCGGTGGGCGGGGTCGGGAAGCCTTGCAGCGCGGCGTCGAACATGGCCCCGAGGGTGATCGGCTCGCTGCGGGTCAGTCCGTCGCTGGCGGCATGGGTTTCGTAGATGGGCTTGCCGTTGGCGGTGTCGCGGATCAGCACCGCGACCTCGCGCACGGTGCGTGGCGGTGCATAGGGCAGCCCGCCCCAGAAGCCCCGTGTGCCCGAGCCGTAGTACATGCCGCGGCCGGCCCAGGCCCGGCCTGACCAGCCATAGCCGGGCCAGTGGCCGAAGGGGTAGGGGGCCGTGGGGTCGACCACGGTGACCGAGCGTGCCCCGACCAGGATGCTGAGCTGGGCATTGGCATCGTCGCGTTGCAGGCCGACCCGCTCGAGCGCGGCCTGGGCCAGCGCCTCGATGCGGTCCTGTTCGGCGGCCGGTTCGGCCTGTTGCTGCGAGGGCAGTCGTTCGAAGCGGAACCGGCTGCCGGGGTCAATCACCGGGGTGCTGGCGAAGGTCTCCACATCGCTCTCAACCTGCCAGTGGCTGCTGGCGCAGCCGCCCAGCAACAGGGCGGTGGTGGCGGCGGCCATGACAACAATCCATCTCATCGCAGATCACTCCCTGTCGTCAACCATCTTCAAAAGGGGCTCAAAGGGCTCAGAGGAGCATGGGGGCGGCCTCAGAGCTGCACCACCTGCAGGCCCGGCAGACCGGGGCTCGGGAAGGACTCTTCATCGAAGGCCTTGTCGCCGTCGTCGTCGGGCACGCCGGTCGGCTTCAGATTCTTGAAGTCGTGCAGGGTTCCGTCCATGAGGTGCGAGGGCACCACGTTCTGCAGGGCGGTGAACATGTTCTCGATGCGGCCGGGGTGTTTCTTCTCCCACTCGCGGATCATGTTGCCGACCTGCTTGCGCTGCAGGTTCTCCTGGCTGCCGCACAAGGTGCAGGGGATGATGGGGAACTGGCGGTGTTCGGCCCAGCGCACCAGGTCCTTCTCGGCCACGTTGGCCAGCGGCCGGATGACGGTGAATTCGCCGTTGTCGCTGATCAGCTTCGGGGGCATGCCCTTGAGCTTGCCGCCGAAGAACATGTTGAGGAAGAAGGTCTGCAGCATGTCGTCGCGGTGGTGGCCCAGCGCCAGCTTGTTGCACCCCAGCTCGCGGGCCACGCGGTACAGGATGCCGCGGCGCAGCCGGCTGCACAGGCTGCACATGGTCTTGCCCTCGGGGACCTTCTCCTTGACGATGGAGTAGGTGTCCTGGGTCTCGATGTGGAAGGGGATGCCCAGCCGCCCCAGGTAGTCGGGCAGGATGTGGTCCGGGAAGCCGGGCTGCTTCTGGTCGAGGTTGACCGCCACCAGCTCGAAATCGACCGGCGCGCGCTGGCGCAGCTTCATCAGGATGTCGAGCATGCCGTAGCTGTCCTTGCCGCCCGACATGCAGACCATGACGCGGTCGCCGGCCTCGATCATGTTGAAGTCGACAATCGCCTGGCCCACCAGGCGGCACAGACGCTTCTCGAGCTTGTGGGCCTCGCGCTCGATCTTCACCGCCTTCTGGGCGGCCTCCGGGGGGGCGGCCGCGACGGCGGCCTCGTCATCAATCCATACGGCAGTCATGGGCCGTATTGTCTCACTGGCGGCTGGGGACCGAATTCTGCCCCTGCACCCAGGGCTGCATTTGGGGAAGGCGCTCCCGGATCAGCAGGTCGACGGTTTGAGCCTGCAGCATGTCACGTCGACGTTTGACGGCCTCGCGATCGGCCTGCCGCGACATCCAGCGCTTGAAGTCCGCAAACGCCCGGGGATCAATCGTGTGCATGCGGGCCATGGTCCCATTGATGGCCACCACGACTTCACTGAACGCTGCCGCATTTTGCAAGTCGGCCGCCCGACGGGCTTGAACAACCCAGAAATCATCTTCTGATTCACTCAGCCGGATGGGATGGGGGTCGTTTTCTTCGGCTTCTCGGCGCAGGATGTCCACCTCGAAGCCACTGGCGTTGACTGCGGTGTATTTCTGGTCTTCGCGCAATTCAAAGGTCTTGTCTGCCTTGCGCAGGACCTCCAGCATCGATGGGGCGTCCAGTGCCAGGCGCTGTGCAAAGACGACACGTTTGCGCGTGTCCCACAGCAGGTCGATGTCACGGGTGGCGGTGACGTCGCCGCCAAGGCGAACACCGGCAGCGGCCTCGTAAGCATACAGGGCGTGTGTGCCGACAATGCGGAAATGCTCGTCCAAGCCCGCGCTGGAGATCCTATTGAGGATGGCCACGGCGATGTTGGGCATCCGGCCGACCCGCAATGCCCGGTTCAGCCGCTCATGCATGGCCATGGACTCTTTCAGTCTGGCGAGGCGGGCCGTCAGGGTTGATTTGCGTTCGGTGAATTTCTCGAACACCGCCAGGGTCTGCTCTGACTTTGCGCCCAGGCTCGACTGCCCACCTTCAGGGGTGGTTCGGATCAGATAGTCTTTGCCTTTGACGGTTTTCCAGACCATCCCGCCCCGGACCTGGAGTGCATTCCTGCGGGTGCGTTCAAGCTCCGTGTAGGCGGCTCTGGCGTCGATGTACTGACGGGCTGCTTCCGGATCGAGATCTGGAATTTCCAAGTCAATTTCCATTTTTTGAATTTACTTGGAAACTGCGGATCTGCCAAATCAACGCCTGGACTGGTGCGCTGCCCTCACCACTGCCCGGTCTCGACCCGGATCGCGACCTCGCAGTCGTCGAAGATCTCGAGCTTGGCGATCTTCACCCGCACGCCCAGCACGCCGGGCAGTTGCATCAGGCGATGGGCCAGCTTGCCGATCAGGCTCTCGAGCAGGTTCAGGTGCTCGGCGGTGCATTCGGTGATGATGATCTGGCGCACCTTGCGGTAGTCCAGCACATGGTGGATGTCGTCGTCCTGGGGCAGCAGGGGCTGGGTGCCCAGGTTGAGTTCGGCATCGACCTGGATCGGCTGCGGGCTGGTCTTCTCGTGGTCGAGGATGCCCAGGTTGGCGTCGAAGCGCAGGCCGCTGAGGTGCAGGATCTGCTTGTCCTTGGTGTTGTAGCTCATGGTGTTCCGGCGGGGGGTGGGCTCATTCACATGAGCGAGAAATCGCGCTCGAAGCGCATCAGGTGCTGGCCACCGTCCACCAGCAGGGTGGTGCCGGTGATGGACGGATTCTCCAGGGCGAAGCGGACGGCGGCGGCGACATCGGCCGCCGTCGACGAGCGGCCCAGCGGCGAAAGCCGGTGCAGTTTCTGGAACTGCTCGTCGCTCAACAGGTGGCTGGTCAGCGTCAGGCCCGGGGCCACGCCCACCACCCGCAACTGCGGCGCCAGCGCGTGCGCCAGCATGGTGTTGGCCGCCTCCAGGGCGGCCTTGGACAGGGTGTAGCTCAGGAAGTCGGGGTTCTGGTTCCACAGCTTCTGGTCCAGCAGGTTCACCACCGCCCCACGGGCCTGTCGGGCCACCAGGTGGGCATGCAGGGCCTGGGCCAGCAGGATGGGCGCGCCGGTGTTGCTGCGCAGGTGTTTCTCGAGCGCCGCGAAGCCGAAACTGCCCGCATCGTCGTGCTCGAACAGCGAGGCGTTGTTGACCACCGCGTCCAGGGTCCGGCCCTGTTGCAGCAAGCTCGGTACCAGGGCGCGCACCTGGGCTTCGTCGTCCAGATCGGCCTGGCAGGCCCAGGCCCCGGGGGTCAGCGCGGCGCAGTCGCGGGCGGTCTGTTCGGCCTCCTCGCGGGAATGCCGGTAGTGCACTGCGACCCGCCAGCCGTGGCGGGCCAGCTCGAGGGCGGTCTCGCGGCCCAGTCGCCGGCCGGCACCGGTGACCAGCACGGTGCGCGGCGGGGGGGAGTCGGGAAGGCTTGCAGTCATGCCCCGGATTGTCGCCGGCCCGCGCGATTCCGCGTGGACAATCGAGGGGTGAGCACCTCCACCCCTTCCCATCCTTCCGCGCCCGAATCCGGGGCCAATCCCCTGCAGGCCCTGCTGGCCGCCGAGATCCAGGCCCAGGGCGGCTGGATCGGCTTCGACCGCTTCATGGCCATCGCCCTCTACGCGCCGGGCCTGGGGTACTACGCCAACGACAGCCGCAAGTTCGGCCATCTGCCCCAGTCGGGCAGCGATTTCGTCACCGCGCCCGAGTTGACCCCGCTGTTCGGCCAGGCGCTGGCACGCCAGCTCGCGCAGGCCCTGGAGGCCACCGGCACCGACGAACTGTGGGAGTTCGGTGCCGGCTCGGGCGCCCTGGCCCTGCAACTGCTCGACGCCCTGGGCGACCGGGTGCGGCGCTACACCATCGTCGATCTGTCGGGCAGCCTGCGCGAACGCCAGCGCCAGACCCTGTCGGCGCATGCCCACAAGGTCGGATGGGTGGACCACCTGCCCGCGCGCCTCTGTGGCGTGCTGGTCGGCAACGAAGTGCTGGACGCCATGCCGGTCCAGCTGCTGGCCCGGGTCGGCGGCGTCTGGCATGAGCGCGGCGTCGCACTGCACCAGGGGCAACTGGCCTGGGCCGATCGGCCGACCACGCTGCGCCCGCCACTCGAGATCGAGGGCCCGCACGACTATCTGACCGAGATCCACCCGCAGGCCGAGGCCTTCATCCGCACCCTGTCCGACCACCTGGAGCGCGGCGCCGTCTTCCTCATCGACTACGGCTTCGGCGAGAGCGAGTACTACCACCCCCAGCGCCACATGGGCACCGTCATGTGCCACCGCGCCCACCAGGCCGATGGCGAGCCGCTGCTCGATCCAGGCCTCAAGGACATCACCGCCCATGTCAACTTCACCGGCATCGCGCTGGCCGCCCAGGACAGCGGCCTGGAGGTGCTGGGCTACACCACCCAGGCGCATTTCCTGCTCAACTGCGGTCTGCTCGAGCTGCTGCCGCCGGGCGACACCGCCCAACACGCGCTGATGCTCAGGCTGGTCAACGAGCATGAGATGGGCGAATTCTTCAAGGTCATCGCCCTGGGGCGCGGGGCGGACTGGGCGCCCCTGGGATTCGCCCGCGGCGACCGCAGCCACCGGCTTTAAGCTGGCGACAAGCTGCGGTGTGGCAAGCTTCCGGCTTCACTTCCGGCCCCGACCATGCATCTGCTGCTGATTGAAGACGATCTGGAACTGGGCCGCGCCCTGCAGGCCGCACTGAAGCTCGAGGGCTTCAGCTGCGAGTGGCGCCGCCGCGTGGTCGATGCCCCCGCCGTGGTGGACCACCAGTGGGTGGACTGCGTCCTGCTCGATCTGGGCCTGCCCGATGGCGACGGGCTGGACCTGTTACGGCAATGGCGCAGCCGGGCCAGTGCGGTGCCGGTCATCGTCATCACCGCGCGCTCGGGCCTGCAGGAGCGGCTCGAGGGCCTGGACAGCGGTGCCGACGATTTCCTCGTCAAGCCCTTCGCGCCGGCCGAACTGGTGTCGCGGGTGCGCGCGGTGCTGCGCCGCTATGCCAAGCAGTCCAGTGAGGTCTGGAGCATCGGCGGCCTCGACATCGAGCCGCGTGCCCACCAGGTGCGGCTGCAAGGCCAGGTGCTGGATCTGTCGCCGCGTGAATTCCAACTGCTGCTCGAGCTGGCCCGCGAGCCCGGTGCGGTGGTGCCCAAGGGTCTGCTGGCGCAGCGCCTGGAGCCGCTGGGCGAGGCGATCGAATTCAGCGCGCTCGAGGTGCATGTCTCCAACCTGCGGCGCAAGATCGGCCCCGAGCGCATCCACACGGTGCGCGGCGTGGGCTACCTGCTCAAGGACTGAACGGTGGCGGTGGCTCCCTTCTTGGCCGCGCCCGCCCTGTTGCGCCCTCGCTGAACGCCATGCATCGCCGTCGACCCCGTCACCCGATCTCGCTGGTCCACCGCATGCTGGCCTCGGTGGTGCTGGCCTTTCTGCTGGTCGGTGTCGTGCTGACCGCCTACAACTTCGAGCGCTTCACCCAGACCGTCAGCGAGCATGCCGGCCTGCAGCAGCTGGCGCGGGTGATGCTGCGCGGCCTGGCGGTGATCGGTGACGCGCATGAGGCGCGCGCGGTCGCCGCCAGCGCCGACATCATGCTCAATGCCTCGCGCCGCGACCCGGCCAGCAACCAGGGCCGGGTGCTGGCGCCGCTGTGGCTGGAGCTGCGCAGCAGCGCCGGCGAACTGGTCTATGCCAGCCAGGGGCTGGCCGGACGCGAGCTGGTGGGGACGCCTGATTCGTTGCAGGAGCAACAGATCGATGGGCGTACCTACTGGATCGCCCGCAGCGATGACGCGCGCTGGTCCCTGCGCCTGGGCACCCAGGCCCTGGCCACGCGCACCGCGCTGCGCTGGGTGGTCGAAGACCTGCTGCCCAACCTGCTGATCGCCTTTCCGGTGGCCCTGCTGCCGATCTGGCTGGCGGTGCGGCGCGGCCTGCAGCCGCTGAGCCGGCTCAGCGGGCAATTGCAGCGGCGCGACGCCGACGACCTGTCGCCGCTGCCGATGGACGAGCGCTACCGCGAGATCCGCACCGTCCGCAGCGCCTTCAACGGGGTGCTCGACCGCCTGCGCGAGCGCATCGGCCGTGAGCGCGCGATGCTGCAGGATGCGGCGCACGAACTGCGCACCCCGATGGCGGTGATCGCCGCCCAGGCCCATGTGCTGGTGCAGGCCCCCGACGATGCCCAGCGCCGCACCGCCCAGGCCCAGCTGCAGCAGGCCATCGAACGCGCCTCGCACCTGTCGCAGCAGGTGCTGGCCCTGGCCGCGCTCGACAAGCCGCCGCAGGCCGAGGCCCAGCGTCTGGATGTGGCCGAGCTGACGCGCCGCATCCTGGCGCGCCACAGTCCGGGCCTGATGGCGCGGCGGATGGACATCAGCCTGCAGGCCCCCGAGCGGCTGGACTGGGTGTTGCACGCCAGTGCCTTCGAATCCATCCTCGGCAACCTGCTCGACAACGCCGAGCGCTACGGCCGCGAGGGCGGGCAACTGGCCCTGACCCTGCAGTGCCAGGTCGGGCAGGCGGGCCGGCCTGACGAGCTGCAGCTGTGCGTGGCCGATGACGGCCCGGGGATCCCCGAGGCGGAGCGGGCCCACATCTTCGAACGCTTCGTGCGCGGACGCGGCCAGCAGGTGCGCGGCGCCGGCCTGGGCCTGGCCATCGTGCGCCAGGCGGCCCACACCCTGGGCGGGCGGGTGGCGCTGGCTCCGGGGCTGGACGGGCGCGGCGTGGGCTTCCTGGTCACGCTGCCGGCCTGAGTCTTTGGCTGGCGCCAAGCTGCGCCGCCGCAGAATGCCGCCCAGGGTCCGGATGTCCCGGATCAGGTGCAAGGGGAAACCACCGATGCTGGCGGGTTGGATGATCGAGGTGCTGCGCTGTCCCGAGACCGGGCAGCGCCTGCGGCGCGAGGCGCAGGGTTGGCGCCGGCCGGACGACGGCCATTGGTTCGCGGACCGGCTGGGCATCAGCTCCCTGTCGTTTCCCGAGCAGCTGCCCGAGGCCGATGCCCGCATGCACCGGCTCTATGAGCGCCTGGCCCCTTTCTACGATGTGTCGGAACGCTGGCTGGGTTGGCTGCTCAGCGGGGTGGACATGCGCCGCAGCCGGCAAGAGATCGTCGAGCGGCTCGGTCTTCGCCCCGGCATGCGCCTGCTCGAGGTGTCGCCGGGCCCCGGCGTGTTCCTGCCGGATCTGCGCCGCAGCCTGGGCCCGCGTGCCGAGATCGCGGCCCTCGACCTGTCGCTCAACATGCTGCTGCAATGCCGCCGCCAGATGGGCTGCCTGGGCGTGGAACTGGTCCATGCCAACGGCCACCACCTGCCTTTTGCCGATGCGTCGTTTGATGCGCTGTTCCATTTCGGCGGCGTGCAGCTGTTCGACCAGCCGGCGCAGGCCCTGCAGGAGTGGGTGCGGGTGCTGCGCCCCGGCGGGCTCATGGCCTGGGGGGACGAGGCCATGAGCCCCGATTTCCGCCACCCCGTCGGACGCCGGGTGCTGCCGTGGCTGAACCCGGGCTTCCATTGCCAGGCCCCGGCGGTGCCGGCCGGCCTGGTGGACCTGGTCCGCCACGAGGTGCATGGCGGCCTGGGGTATCTGATGGTCGGCCGCAAGGCCCCGGGGCGGGCGTCGATCGCCCCCGAC
>JAFAMV010000021.1 GCA_019233055.1 Curvibacter sp. | reverse complement strand
CTTTTTTCGACAGGAGGCCTTGGATGACTGGCAGCGCGCCTCAGCAGAACCAGCAGAACCAGCAGAAGCGGAACACCGCGGCGCCCGGCGGCGCCTTCACCGTGCGCGACGCGGTCATCGACTTCGCGCGCCGCGTGGGCATGACCTCGGTCTTCGCGAACCCCGGCTCGACCGAGCTGCCCATGTTCCGCGACTTTCCCGAGGACTTCCGCTACGTGCTGGGCCTGCAGGAATCGGTGGTGGTCGGCATGGCCGACGGCTACGCCCAGCGCCAGCGCAACGCGGCCCTGGTGAACCTGCACTCGGCCGTCGGCGTCGGCCATGCGATGGGCAACATCTTCACCGCCTTCAAGAACCAGACCCCGCTGCTGATCACCGCCGGCCAGCAGAGCCGCGCCATCCTGCCCTTCGACCCCTTTCTCGGCTCGACCCAGGCCACCGAACTGCCCAAGCCCTATGTGAAATGGAGCTGCGAGCCGGCCCGCGCCGAAGACGTGCCGCTGGCCCTGGCGCGGGCCTACTACATCGCGATGCAGGTGCCGCAGGGGCCGGTGCTGGTGTCCATCCCGGCCGACGATTGGGATCGGCCGACCGACTGGGTCGAGCCGCGCCAGGTCAGCCGCCAGGTCGCCCCGGCCCCGGCCGACCTGGCCGCCGTCGCCGAGGCGCTGAACCGCTGCCGCCGGCCGGCCTTCGTGGTCGGCGCCGGGGTGGACCGCGACCAGGCCATGGACGCGGTGGTGCAACTGGCCGAGCGCCACCGTGCGGCGGTCTTCACCGCGCCGATGAGTGCGCGCTGCGGCTTTCCCGAGAGTCATCCCCAGTTCGGCGGCTTCCTGCCGGCGCTGCGCGAGCGCATCGTCGAGCGCCTGCAGGGCCATGACCTGGTGCTGGTGCTGGGCGCCCCGGCCTTCATCTACCACGTCGAGGGCCAGGGCCCGCACCTGCCCGCGGGCGCCGAGTTGCTGCAGCTGGTGGACGATCCTCAGCTCGCGGCCTGGACGCCGGTGGGCCGTTCCGTGGTCGGCAGCCTGCAACTGGCGGTGCCGGCCCTGCTGGCCCTGACCCAGGCCCCGGAGCGGGCGCTGCCGCCGCCGCGCCCGGCCACGCCGGTGGCCGAACCCGGGCCCGGGCCGATGGGCACGGCCTTCGCGCTGCAGACGCTGGCGCGCCTGCGCCCCGCCGACAGCGTGGTGGTCGAAGAGGCGCCCGGCGCCCGCTCGGTGATGCAGGCCTGCCTGCCCATGCACGGCCCCGACAGCTTCCACACCATGGCCAGCGGCGGCCTGGGCCACGGCATGCCGGCGGCGGTGGGCGTGGCGCTGGCGCTGCGCCGCCAGGGCTCGGCGCAGCGGGTGATCGCGCTGATCGGCGACGGCTCCAGTCTGTATTCGATCCAGGCCCTGTGGACTGCGGCCCAGCTGCAGCTGCCCATCACCTTCGTGATCCTCAACAACCGGCGCTACGCCGCGCTGCAGGATTTCGCCCCGGTCTTCGGCTACCCCGTGGGCCACAAGCCGGCCGGCACCGAGCTGCCCGACCTCGACTTCGTGCTGCTGGCGCGCGGTCAGGGCCTGGCGGGCCGCCGCGTCGACCACGCCCGCGACCTGGCCGACGAACTGGCCCTGGCGCTGGCGCACGACGGCCCCTGCCTGATCGAGCTGCAGGTGCAATGAGATGGGAGCACCGGATGGGACCACCCCGTTGGGATTTCCTCACTGCGTGTGGAAATCCCATCCCCCTCAAGGGGCGCACCCGGCGGCCCGGCAAAGCCGGCGCCTCGGGTGCCCTGGAACGGCCTGCTGCGCGGCCTGGCGAACTGCCGATCTGCGCGGTGGGTGGCGCGCGGTGCCATGGATCACTGAGAAGCCGTGTCTGAGCCGTGCCCGTCCCCGATTTTTTCCACTTTTCAAGGAGACAAGATGAGCCAAGAAACCCAGTTGCTGATCGCCGGCCAGTCCGTCCCGGCGCAGCAGGGCGCCACCTTCGAGCGCCGCAACCCGCTGGACGGCAGCGTGGCCACCCGTGCCGCCGCCGCCAGCGCCGACGATGCGCGGCGCGCGGTCGATGCCGCCGCCGCCGCCTTCCCGGCCTGGGCCGCGCTGGGCCCCGGCGAACGCCGGGCCCTGCTGAACCGGGCCGCCCTGGCCCTGGAGGCGCGCTCGGCCGACTTCGCCCGCGCCATGGCCGAGGAGACCGGCGCCTCGGGCCTGTGGGCCGGCTTCAATGTGCACCTGGCCGCCGGCATCCTGCAGGAGGCGGCGGCGCTGACCACCCAGGTTGCCGGCCAGCTCATCCCTTCGGACGTGCCCGGCAGCCTGGCCATGGCGGTGCGCCAGCCGGCCGGCGTGGTGCTGGGCATGGCGCCCTGGAACGCTCCGGTGATCCTGGCGGTGCGGGCCATCGCGGTGCCGCTGGCCTGCGGCAACACCGTGGTGCTCAAGGGCTCCGAACTGTGCCCGGCCACCCACGGCCTGATCATCGCCGCCCTGCAGGAGGCCGGCCTGCCGCCGGGGGTGGTGAACTTCGTCACCAATGCGCCGGCCGATGCGCCCGAGGTGGTGCAGGCCCTGATCGCCCACCCGGCGGTGCGGCGGGTCAACTTCACCGGCTCCACCCATGTCGGCAAGATCATCGCCGGCCACTGCGCGGCGCACCTCAAACCGGTGGTGCTGGAACTCGGCGGCAAGGCCCCGCTGCTGGTGCTGGCCGATGCCGACCTGGAGGCCGCAGTCAATGCCGCCGCCTTCGGTGCCTTTGCCAACTCGGGGCAGATCTGCATGTCCACCGAACGCATCATCGTCGACGAGGCCATCGCCGATGACTTCGTCGCCCGGCTGGCGGCCAAGGCGTCCAGCCTGCCGCTGGGCGATCCGCGCCAGGGGCCGGTGGTGCTGGGCTCGGTGGTCGACATGGCCACGGTGCAGCGTTGCAACCGGCTCATCGATGACGCGCTGGCCAAGGGCGCCCGCCTGCTCTGTGGGGGCCGGGCCGACAGCACCCTGATGCCCGCCACCCTGCTCGACCACGTCACGCCGGCGATGGCGATCTACGCCGAGGAGTCCTTCGGTCCGGTCAAGGCCATCGTGCGGGTGCAGGGCGATGACGCCGCCGTGGCCTGTGCCAACGACAACCCCTACGGCCTGTCCTCGGCGGTGTTCAGCCGCGACACCGCGCGGGCGCTGCGCATTGCCCAGCGCATCGAATCGGGCATCTGCCATGTCAACGGCCCCACGGTGCACGACGAGGCCCAGATGCCCTTCGGCGGCGTCAAGGGCAGCGGCTGGGGCCGCTTCGGCGGTCAGGCCGGCATCGACGCCTTCACCGAGCTGCGCTGGGTGACGCTGCAGACGACACCGCGCCACTACCCCTTCTGATCGGGTGCCCACCGGTCCCGGAAGGGGCCGGCACGGGCCTCCAGGCCCTGAAGAGCAGAGAAGACAACACAGAGAAAAGAGACAAGCCCATGAGCAGCACCCCCTCCTTTGCGGACCCCGGCGCAGCCCGCCACACCGTGGATGCCGGCCGCCTGATCGACGCCGGCCCCTTCACCGCCATGCAGCAGATCACCGTGCTGCTGGCGGCCCTGTCCATCGTCATGGACGGTTTTGACGGCCAGCTCATCGGCTTCGCCATCCCGGTGATCCTCCAGGAATGGGGGCTGCAGCGCAGCGCCTTCGTGCCCGCAGTGGCGGCGGGCCTGATCGGCATGGGCCTGGGCAGCGCCTGCGCCGGCCTGTTCGCCGACCGCTTCGGCCGCCGCTGGGCGGTGGTCTCGAGTGTGCTGGTCTTCGGCGCGGCCACCGCCTGCATCGGCTTTGCCCCCGATGTGGCCACCATCGCCTGGCTGCGCCTGATCGCCGGCTTCGGCATCGGCGGCGCGCTGCCCAGCTCGACCACGCTGACGGCCGAATACACCCCGACGCGCTGGCGCACCGTGATGGTCACCGCCACCATCGTCTGCGTGCCGCTGGGCGGCATGCTGGCCGGCCTGTTCGCCGGGCAGGTGCTGCCGCTGTACGGCTGGCGCGGCCTGTTCTGGAGCGGCGGCCTGCTGGCCCTGGCCTTCGGCGTGGCGCTGGCCTTCGTGCTGCCCGAGTCGCCGCGCTTCCTGGTGCGCCGGCCGGCGCGCTGGCCCGAGCTGCGCGCCCTGCTGGCACGCATGGGCCGTGCGGTGGCCGTCGAAGACGGCTTCAACGACCCGGTCGAGCAGCGCAAGGAGCAGCGCGCCGGCTTCGGCGCCCTGTTCCAGGCGGGCATGGCGCGCGACACCCTGGCCATCTGGTGCGCCTTCTTCATGTGCCTGCTGGCGGTCTACAGCGCCTTCAGCTGGCTGCCGACCATGCTCACCGCCGCCGGCCTGCCGGTGGCCATCGCCGGCTCGGGTCTGACGGCCTACAACCTTGGCGGCGTGATCGGTGCACTGGGCTGCGCGATGGCCATCAACCGCTTCGGTTCGCGCGGCCCGCTGCTGCTGTGCTGCGTCGGCGCGGCCGCCAGCGCCTTCGCGATGCTGGCCGTCGATGCCCGGGGCGATACCGCGCTGCTGATCTTCGGCCTGGGCCTGCACGGCCTGTTCGTCAACGCAGTGCAGTCGACCATGTATGCGCTGTGCGCCTACATCTACCCGACCCAGGTGCGGGCCACCGGCACCGCCTCGGCGCTGGCCTTCGGCCGCCTGGGGGCCATCCTCAGCGCCTTTGCCGGCGCGGTGGTCATCACGGCGGGCGGCGCCGGCGGCTACCTCGGCATGCTGGGCGTGGCGATGGTGCTGGTCTTCGTGGCCCTGGCGGTGGTGCGCCAGCACATCGCCCGGCCGACCCGGAACGCATGAACTCTCAGAAGGAAATGACGATGGCGATGTCCATGAAGGTGGCGGTGCTCGGCGCGGGTGCCATGGGTTCCCTGTTCGGCGGCCTGCTGGCCGAGCAGGGGCTGGCGGTGCAACTGCTCGATGTCAACCCGGCCCATATCGCGGCGGTGCAGGCCGAGGGCCTGCGCCTGGAGACCGACCGGGGGGACCGCCGGGTGGCGGTGCCGATCTGCCGCCCCGAGGCGGCCCGCGAGACGCCGGACTGGCTGCTGGTCTTCACCAAGACCGGCGACACCGCCCGGGCCCTGGCCTCGGCCGCGCACCTGCTGGGCCCGCAGACCCGGGTGCTGAGCCTGCAGAACGGTCTGGGCGGTGCCGACCGCCTGGCCGAATGGGTGCCGGCCGGGCGCATCGCCGTCGGCGTCACCACCGTGCCCTCGGACCTCGCCGGGCCCGGTCATGTGCGTTCGCACGGTGCGGGCAGCATCCGCCTCATGATGGCCCAGGGCCAGGACGATGCCACACTGCGCCAGTTGGCCGAGGCCCTGGGCGCGGCCGGGCTGCCCGCCGAGGTCGATCCCATGGTCGGCGTGGCGATCTGGGAGAAGGTGGCCTTCAACGCCGCCTTCAATGCCCTGTGTGCGGGCAGCGGCTGCCGCGTCGGCGCCCTGGCGGCGCTGCCCGAGGCGCGGGCCCTGGCCTTCGAGGTGGCCGACGAGGTGCTGCAGGTGGCGCGGGCCTCGGGGGTGGCGGTGCAGCCCGAGCGGGTGCATGCCACCATGGCCCATGCCCTGGAACACCATGGCGCGCACCAGCCCTCCATGCTGCAGGACCTGCTGGCCGGCCGGCGCACCGAGATCGACGCCATCAACGGCGCCGTCGTCCGCGCGGCCGAGGCCCTGGGGCAGCCGGTGCCGCGCAACCGCACCCTGGCCACCCTGGTGCGGCTGATCGAGGGGCGTACCCTGGCCGCCACATCCGGCGCCTGAATCGCCGGAATGCCTGACTGACGGGCCTTGTGTTGCGCTGGGCGGCCTTGCAGCCGCTATGCTGGCGGGCATGGCAGTTGCTTGGAGCATGGGGCGATGCAATCCTTCCTGACCCGTTGGTTTCGACGCCTCCGTGGGCCGGGCGAGGCGCCGCCTGCAGCGCCCGCCGACCCCCTCGCCGAGGCCGGCAGCGCCGCCGCGACCGCACTGCCGGCCGCCATCGAAGGCCTGGGCGCGGCCGGTCTGCGCCGCCCCCTGATCTCGCCCTCGGGGGCCCTCGTCGGCTTTGAATTCCGCCTGCCCGAAGCGCTGGTGCGGCGCAGCCGGCGGCGCACCGACGGCGTCGGCGCGGCCGCCCAGGTGGCGGGCCTGCTGGCGTCGGCGCAGCGGGTGGCCCACTCGGGCCGGCTGGCCCTGGCCCGGGTGCCCGCCGCCTGGTGGCCCCATGCGCAATCGCTCCAGGGGCATCCGAACCTGCTGATCGGGCTCGACGAGGTCGATGAATCCGACCACCTGCCGCCGCCACCCCGGCCGGATCTGGCCGGCCTGCGCCAGCAGGGCGCACGCGTCGGCTGGCCGCCGGCGAGCGCCGGCGCCGAGGCCGGCGACTTCGTGCTGCTGCGCCAGCAGCAACGCCCCCTGTCCGAACTGCTGGCCCAGCCGCAGGACTGGGCCGCGCCGCTGCGCGACAGCCCCCGGGTGCTGACCGATCTGGCCGATGTCGACGACCTCGAGGCCGCCCTGGGCAGCGGGGCACGGCTGGTCTGCGGCGCGCTGGCCCCCAAGCCGGGCCGGGCGCCGGCACCCGATGCGCTGGCACCGGTGCCGCCCGAGGTGCGGCGCATCGGCCGCCTGTTGCAGCAACTGGCCGCCGGGGCCGAGACCGCGCCGATCGCCGACGCCATCAAGGCCGATGTGGGCCTGTCGCTGCGCCTGCTGCAGCGCCTGGGCACCGCCAGCCTGGCCCATGTGCGCGCCGGCGCCAGCATCGAGCAGGCGGTGCTGATGCTGGGCCGCAACGAGCTCTACCGCTGGCTGTCGGTGCTGCTGCTGCAATACGCGGGCACCCGGCGCGCCGCCTCGGCCCTGCAGGAGGTGGCGCTGTGGCGGGCCCGCTTCATGGAGCTGCTGGCCCTGTGCGGGGGGCACGATGCGCCGGGCGAGCTGTTCTCGCTGGGCCTGGCCTCCATGCTGGGCCTGCTGCTGGACCTGGGGCCGGACGAGGTGGCCCAGACCCTGAACCTGCCGGCAACCGGGCGCGAGGCCCTGCTCGCACACAGCGGCCCCTGGGCGATCTACCTGCGCCTGCCCGAACTGATCGAACAGCAGAGCCTGGACTCGGTGGCCGACGAACTGACCCGCTTCGGCGGCGCGGCCCAGGTGCAGGCCCTGTCCGACGAGGCCTGGGCCTGGGTGGCCGAGCACAGTGCGGCCCCGACCGCCGAGACCTGGGGCCAGGCGGCCTGAGGCGCTATGCTTTCGGGCTGCCCGTCCGACCCACGTCCTCCGACCTTGCCGCCATGAAAGTCGTCTTCCGCTGTGCCCCGGCCCTGCAGGGCCTGCTGCCCCGTCCTGTGCCGGCCCGCGAGGCCCTGCCCGAGTGGCTGCGGCGCATGCCGCCACGGGCCCATTCCGAGCTGCATGAGCGGGCCATCCGCACCGTGAAGCAGTGCCCGCCCTTCGTCGATGCCATGTCGCAGGGCTTCTGCATCCTGCTGCCCTGCGACGTCCGGGTGAGCCGTGGCTGCTTCTCCTGGGACTGGGAGCTGCCGCCCCTGGGCCTGGACCACCACCCGGCCTCGCCGCTGAGCTTCCATGTGCCGGCCCAGCTGAGCGGCAGTCCGTTCGCCAGCGAGGGGCGCTCGGCGCTGAAGTTCAACAGCTTCTGGACCATCGAACTCGAAGCCGGCCATGCGCTCCTGGCGATGCACCCGGTGAACCGGCCCGACCTGCCGTTCCGCACCTTCACCGGCCTGGTGGATGCAGACCGCTTCGTCGATGCCGGCATCAACTTCCCGGCTTTGTGGAACGACCCCGATTTCGAGGGCGTGCTGCCGCGCGGCACCCCGGTGGCCCAGTGCGTGGTGCTGCGCCGCGAGGCCCTGGAGCTGCAGTTCGAAGCCTTCGACGAGGTGCAGGCGCAGCGCTACGAGGCCCTGGTGGCCCAGGTGCTGGCCGAGCCCGGCGTCTACCGCAAGCAGTTCCGCGTCAAGCCCTGAGCCCCTGCAGCAGCTGGCGCAACTCGTCGAGCTGCAGCCAGATGCGGCCGTGCGGCTGCGAACACAGCGCGTGGGCGATGCGGCCGAAGCTGGCCGGCTGCAGCGCATGCGCCTGCGCATAGCTGCTCAGGGCCTCGTCGCAGCGGCCCTGGGCCTGTTGCAGCAGGCCCAGGTTCAGCCAGGCCTGGTCGTGGGCCGGGTCCAGTGCCAGCAGCGCGCCCAGCGCGGCCACGGCGGCGTCGATCTGCCCCAGGTCCTGCCGCACCAGGGCCAGGGCGAACCAGGCCGGCACCAGGGCGGGATCGGCCTTGACGGCCCCGGCAAAGGCCTGGGCCGCCTCGTCGAGCCGGTCCTGGGCGCGCAGGGCGCGGCCCAGTTCGTAGCCCAGGGCCGCGCTGGCCCCGGCCGGGCCCTCGAGCAGAGTGCGCAGCAGGGCTTCGGCGCGGGCCGGCTGGCCGGCCTCGAGGCAGGCGTCGGCGAGTTGCCGCGTGAGCTCGGCGTCGGTCGGGGCGAGGGCCCGCGCGGCTTCGAGTTCGATCAGCGCCTGCTCGGGCTGCCCGGCCTGGCGGGCCAGGCGGGCGGCCAGCAGCCGCGAGGGCAGGTGCTCGGGGCGCAGGCGCAGGCTGGTGGCGATGTGCGCCCGGGCCGGCCCGAGCTGTCCCTGTCCGAGGAAAAGGTGCGCGAGCAACTGATGCAGGGCGGCATGGCCGGGGGCCTGCTCCAGCAGGGCCAGGCCCAGGGCCAGGGCCTGTTGCGGCGAGCCGCTGTTGCTCAGGCGCAGCAGGGTGGCCAGGGCTTGTTCGATGGGCGCGGGACTGGGCATGGGCGCATTATCGGGCCGGGCCGGCTGTCATCGGCCTGTCGCGGTCGGGCCGCAGGATCGATGCCTTTCGCGGAGCAGCAGCCCATGTCCCTCAGCCTGGCCGAGATCGGCACCCTCTACCTGGAACGCGGCCGCAGCCAGTACGGCGGCGAGGCGGTGAGCCAGATCGAACATGCGCTGCAATGCGCCGAACTGGCCGATCAGGCCGGCGAATCCGAGGCCACCGTGGCGGCCTGCCTGCTGCACGACCTGGGCCATCTGCTGGCGGCCGAGGGCCGCGGCCAGGCCGACGAGACCCCGGGCGTGGACGATCTGCACCAGTACGTGCCGCTGCCTTTTCTGCGCGGCCTGCTGCCCGAGGCGGTGCTGGAACCCATCCGCCTGCATGTCGAGGCCAAGCGCTGCCTGTGCAGCACCGAGCCCGGCTACCAGGCCCAGCTTTCGCCGGCCTCACGCCAGAGCCTGGTGCTGCAGGGCGGGCCGCACACCGAGGCCGAGGCGGCGCAGTTCCTGGCCCAGCCCTTCGCCCCCGAGGCGTTGCGGCTGCGCCGCTACGACGATCTGGCCAAGGTGCCCGGGCAGACGACCCGGCCGCTGGCGCATTTCCTGGAAAGGCTGCAGGGGCTGGTCGGCAGCTGATCGGCGGCTGAGAGGGGGCGCCGGCGCCGCTTCAAGCCCTTTGCGGCGAGAAGCGTGTCAGCAGCATCAGACAGGCCGCGCTGATCAGCGGCGGCAGCGCGACCAGCAGGAAGACCGTGGGCAGGCCCAGGCCCAGGGCCAGCATCCAGCCGCCGGTCATCGAGCCCAGCACCGAGCCGATGCGCCCGATGCCCGAGGCCCAGGCCACGCCGGTGGCCCGGCTGTGGGTGGGGTAGAAGGCGGCGGCCAGGGCGTTGGCGCCGACCTGGCCGCCCGAGACGCAGAAGCCGGCGCCGAAGACGGCCGCCACCAGCCACCCCGTCTGGCCGGCACTGCTGCCGATGGCGGCGACGAACACCGAGGCCAGCGCATAGGCCCAGGCCAGCACGCGGCGCGGGTTGCTGCGGTCCATCCACTGGCCCAGGCCGATGGCGCCGACGGTGCCGCCGACCTGGAACATGGCGGTGACCAGGGAGGCGTCCTTGAGGCTCATGCCGGTGCTGCTGATGACGGTGGGCAGCCAGCTCGACAGCAGGTAGATCACCAGCAGGCTCATGAAGAAGCTGGTCCACAGCAGCAGGGTGCCGACGCGCAGGTCGGCATCGAAGAGGTGGCGCACCGGGAAGCCGGGGCGTTTCTTCTCGGGCACGCTGAAGCCGGCGTCGGCGGGCACCGAGGCAGGGGCGATGCGCTGCAGGATGCGGCGCACGCGCCCGGCGGCGGCGCCCTGCAGCACCAGGTAGCGCACCGATTCGGGCAGGGCCCAGGCCAGCAGCGGCAGCAGCACCAGGGGCAGCAGGCCGCCGGTGACCAGCACTGCGCGCCAGCCCAGGTCGGCCACGATGTAGGCGGCGGCCACGCCGCCCAGGGCCGAGCCCAGGGTGAAGCCGCAGAACATGGTGGTGACCAGCACCGAGCGGTGCTTCTCGGGGGCGTATTCCGAACTCAGGGTGACCGAATTCGGCATCGCGCCACCCAGGCCCAGGCCGGTGAGGAAGCGCCAGGCGATCAGGGCGGCCAGGCTGTCGCTGCTGGCCGAGACCAGGCTGGCCAGGCCGAAGAAGCCGACGCAGACCATGAGCACGCTCTTGCGCCCGAAACGGTCGGCCAGCGGGCCGAAGACGAAGGCACCGGCCATCAGGCCGGCCAGCCCGGCGCCGAACACCGGCGCCAGCTGGGCCGCGCCGAGCTGCCATTCCTTGCGGATGGCCGGGGCGATGAAGCCGATGGCGGCGGTGTCGAAACCGTCGACCGCGACGATGAGAAAGCACAGCAGCAGCGTGACGATCTGCAGCCGCGACAGCTTGTGCGTGTTGATGAAATCCTGGACGTCGATGGTTCTGTTCATGTCTCCTGCTCCTGGTGGAAAAGCGCAGGCCGGCGCCCAAAGGGTGCCTGGGTGCCGGCGGGGTGTGGGTTGTTGTTCTGAAGCGTTTATTCGGCCGGGCCGACGTGCAGGCTGATGCGGCCGACGCCGGCCACATGGCCTTCGATGTGGTCGCCGGCCACCACCGCGCCCACGCCTTCAGGGGTGCCGGTGAAGATCAGGTCGCCGGGCTGCAGGTGGTAGAAGAGCGACAGGTCGGCAATGATCTCCCGCAGGTTCCAGATCAGCCGGTCGAGGTCGGAGTGCTGGCGCGGCTGACCGTTGACGCTGAGCGCGATCTCGCCGTGCTCGAGCACCCGGCCCGGCATGGGCACGATGGCGCTGCACACCGAAGACTGCTCGACATCCTTGCCCAGGTCCCAGGGGCGGCCCTTGTCGCGGGCCACCAGCTGCAGGTCGCGGCGCGTCATGTCCAGGCCGCAGGCATAGCCGTAGATGAGCTCGTGCGCCGCTTCGGCCTGGACGCGGAAGCCCGGCCTGCCGATGGCCACCACGAGTTCCATCTCGTGGTGGTAGTTGGCGGTCTCGGGCGGGTAGGGCACGGTGGCGCCGCTTTCCACCAGGGTCTGCGGGGCCTTGGTGAAGTAGAAGGGGCGCTCGACCGATTTGTCGACCGGCTTGCCCATCTCGATCGCGTGGGCGTGGTAGTTGCGGCCGACAAAGAACAGGCGGTTGATCGGCAGACGTCGGCTGCTGCCCTCGACGGGCAGCGAGGCGACGGCGGGCGGGTTCCAGAGGTATTCGGTCGAGGTCATGGTGTTCCTGTGGGTGAGGTGTGGGAGATGGGCTGCGGTCAGCGGGTTTCGTAGACGCCCAGCTTGCGGTGCAGGGGCGATTCGTCGGCGATGAAGACGAAGGCCGCTGCGTCGGGCGAGGCGTTGCGCAGGGTGATGGGGGTGTAGCCGGGGGCGCAGCAGGTATCGGCCTCGGCCAGCGCGAAGGCCTGATCGCCGATCTGCGCCTGCAGGCCGCCCTCGATCACATGGAAGACGCTGGCGGGCGAGCGCGCGGGCAGCTGCAGGGTCTGGCCCGGGCGCAGCATCAGGGCGTAGAAGCCCAGGATGTTGAGCGCATCGCCGCCGGTGGCCGGGTTGCTGTAGCGCAGCTGCACCGCGTCGAGCGCGGGCTGGTCCTCGGCCAGCGCGAGCAGGGCGGCGCGGGCCTCGACCCAGGGGTAGCGCAGCATGGGGTAGGCCTTGCGCGCGCCCTCGAACATCGGCGTCGGCAGCAGGCCGCCATGGGCATGCACGCGGTCGCCCCGGCCCGGCTGCACGGTCTGGCGGCTGCCGTCGATGTGGTAGGAGGCCTCCATGTAGTGGACCAGGGGCAGGTCCAGCACATCGAGCCAGACCACCGGCTCGCTGCCGTCATGGCCGTGCTCGTGCCACAGACCGGTGGGGGTGAGGATCAGGTCGCCCCGGCTCATCGGGCATTTCTCGCCGTCGACCGTGGTGTAGGCGCCTTCGCCTTCGACGATCATGCGCACCGCGTTCGGGGTGTGGCGGTGCGAGGGGGCCCATTCGCCGGGCAGCAGCAGTTGCATGCCCAGGTAGATGGCGGCGCTGGCCTGCATCTTCTCGAGGCCGTGGCCCGGGTTGGCCAGCACCAGCACGCGGCGCTCGGCCTTCTCGATCGGGGTGAGTTCGCCGGCCTGCAGCAGCAGCGGGCGCAGGCCCTGGTAGGACCAGGCGGTGGCGCGGGTGTTGGGGCGGGGCTGGCCGGGCGGCAGCACCGCGCGCAGGCTGGGCCACAGCGGGACCAGGTTCTGCGCGCTCAGGGCGTCGCGGTAGTCTTGCGGCAGGTCTTCGAGGCGTCCGAGTTCGAGCATGTCGGTTTCTCCAGGGGGTTCGGTGGGGTGAGGAAGGGCGCGCGGCCTCAGGCCAGGCAGTTGCCGACGTTCCAGCCGTACAGCCATTCCATGGCGTCGTAGAAGCGTTCGGCCGAGCGGCCTTTCCAGAGTTCGTTGCGGATCAGCCGCTCCACGCCCTTGGCGTGGTAGAGGCGGCCCATCTCGCGCGAGGACAGCACGATGCGCGCGGTGCGGGCCACGCGCGAGCGCTGGTAGTGCTCGAAGGCGGCGACGAAGTCGTTGTGGTGCACGCGCAGCGCCTCGCCCAGGGTCACCGCGTCTTCGAGCGCCATGCAGGCGCCCTGGGCCAGGTACTGGGTGGTGGGGTGGGCGGCATCGCCGAGCAGGGTGGCGCGGCCGAAGCTCCATTGGGCGATCGGTTCGCGGTCGGCGGTGGCCCAGCGCTTCCAGCTCTTGGGCAGGTCGATGAGCTGGCGGGCCTTGGGGCAGATGCCCTGGAAGTAGCTCTGCACCTCTTCGCGGCTGCCCTCGGTAACCCCCCACTGCTCGGTCTGGCGGCTGTGGAAGGTCACCACCACGTTGTACTGCTCGCCGCCGCGCAGCGGGTAGTGCACCAGGTGGCAGTTGGGTCCGACCCAGATGCTGGCGGCGTTCCACTGCAGGTCTTCGGGGAAGTCCTTCTTGTCGATCACCGCGCGGTAGACCACATGGCCGGTGACGCGGGCCGGGTCGTTGACGTACTGCTGGCGCACCACCGACTTCACACCGTCGGCCCCGATCAGGGCCTGGCCGGTGTGGGCCCGGCCGTTCTGGTCGTGGACGGTGACGCTGTGCCCGTCCTGCTCGATGCGCTCGACCCGCGTCGAGGTGAGGAACTCGACCCGGCCGGTCTCTTCGGCGCCCTCGAGCAGCGAGCGGTGCACGTCGACGCGGTGGATCACCGCGTAAGGGTTGCCGAAGCGCTGGCGGAAGGCCTCGCCGGTGGGGATGCGGCCGACCTGGTATTCGTCCAGCGCGTCGTGCATGACCATGAAGTCGGTGTAGACCGCGCGGCCGCGCGCCTTGTCGCCGACGCCCAGGGCGTCGAAGGCATGGAAGGCGTTGGGCCCGAGCTGGATGCCGGCACCGATCTCGCCGATCTCGGGGGCCTGCTCCAGCACGGTCACGCGAAAGCCCTGGCGCACCAGGGCCAGTGCGGCGGCCAGGCCGCCGATGCCGCCGCCTGCGACCAGGACCGGTACTTGGGAAGGGGTTTTATCCATGCTCATCTCCTAAATCAGTAAACTAATAATGAGTATGCTGATGATTTTAGGATGGAAGGGATCACGCTGTCATCTACGTGATTTCCCTAGGGGTGTCGCCGGCCTCTGCAGCGCCCGATCGGCGGCTGTGCTAGAAATGGACGCTTGTCGTCTGTGCCTGAGGAGTACGTCATGAATGCGGTGTTTTTCTTTCCGGTGGCCGTGGCCATCGCCCTCACGCCAGGGCCCAACAATTTCTGCGCGCTCAACAATGGCATCCGCCAGGGCGTGGTGGCCTCGCTGGTCGGCACCCTGGGCCGGGTGGCGGCCTTTGCCATCTTCCTGACGATCTCGGCGGTGGGTCTCGGGGCGATGCTGCTGGCCTCGCAAACCGCATTCGCCGTGGTGAAGTGGGTCGGCGCCCTGTACCTGTTCTACCTCGGCTGGCGGGCCTGGCGCAGCCGTGATTTCGGTGGCCTGGGGGCCGACGGATCGGCAGAATCGGCCGCCCCGGTGGCCTGGAAGGCCCTGGTGCGCCAGGAGTTCCTGTTGGGCATCACCAACCCCAAGGCCATCATCCTGTTCGCGGCGATCTTTCCGCAGTTCATCGACCCGGGCCAGCCGGCGCTGCCGCAGTTCGCGCTGCTGGGGCCGACCTACCTGTGCGCCGAATTCGTGGCCTCGGCCGTCTACGGCACCGGCGGCCGGCAGCTGCGCCGCTTCATCACCTCGCAGACCGCGGTGCTGCGCCTCAACAAGGCCACCGGCGGGGTGTTCATGGGCGCGGCCGGCCTGCTGCTGGCGTCCAACCGCTGACCGGGTCCGGGGTGCTGCGCGCCAGGGTGTGAAGCAGCGGCGCGGCCAGGTACAGGACTTCATGCCAGATCTGGTCGGGTGACCGGTCCTGCGGGCCCGGTGCCTGCTCGCAGAGTCGCAGGCGCAGGAAGCGCCACGCCTCGGTGTCCAGGCCGACCGCGCTGACGACCTGACCGGGTTGCCGGGCCGCCTGCCGGTTTCTGGCCGCCTCTTCTTCGCAGCAGGCGGCGATGTCGGCGTCCAACGGCAACGGTGCCTCTTCCAGGCAGGCGTAGCGGGCCTGACCGCCCGGGCCCCGGACGGCATCCAGCGCGATGCGGGCGCGGATGGCGGCCCTGCCGAAGCTGTCGGTGACAACCTGGTAGCGCGCCTGTTGCAGGAAGTCGCGCAGGCCGCTGTCGGATTGCCACAGGTACAGCGAGGCGTACTGGTGGGCTGCGGCGCCGAGCTGTCCGCGTTCGCGCAACAGGAAGGCCTTGAACACCAGGGCCGGGACCTGGTCCCAAAGAGGTCCCCGCTGCCGGGCCCGCTCACGGATGTCATCCAGGGCCTGCCGGGCTGGCAGGCGATGGGCATAGTGGGCGATCAACATGGGCCTACTCGCCGTCGGCCAGCGCGTACTGCGCCACGCCATGGCCCATGGACCAGTTCTCGGGCAGCACCTCCACCAGGTTGATGAAGACATCCTCGGGGCGCAGGCCCGGGTGCTCGACCAGGCGTTCGACCAGGCGCTGGTACAGCGCCTTCTTCTGGGCCCGGCCCCGGGTGTTGCTGACGGTCAGCTGGATGATCACCAGCTCGTCGCTGCGCGCGACGTCGAGGTAGTGGCGGCCATAGCTGAAATGCGCTTCGTCATGTTCGCTGAGCAGGATGAAACGATCGTCCTCAGGCACGTTGTAGGTGTCGCGCAGGGCCTGATAGACCTGCTCCATGAGGGCCTGGCGGTAGGCGAGGGGCTTGCCGCGGCGAAGGCTGATGCGGGCGAGTGGCATGGTGATCTCCGGTGGAAGTCGATGCAGAAGGCCACAGCGTAAGAAAACAGTTTCATTTTGAAAATCCATGGAATAAGCTTTCAGTGATTTCATTTTTCAATGGATTGACATGAAAACCCTGGACGTCGAGGCGGTCGAGGCCTTTTTGCTGGTGGCGGATCTGAAAAGCTTCACGCGGGCGGCCGAAGCCCTGGACAGCACCCAGTCGGCCGTCAGCCTGAAGATCCGGCGCCTCGAATCCGGCTTGCGGCGCCGGCTGCTGGAGCGCACGCCGCGCCTGGTGCGGCTGTCGGCCGAGGGCGCGGCCTTTGTGGCGCCGGCGCGGGCGCTGGTGGCTGCGCACCGCAGCGCGGTGGACGCCTTCGGTGCCGCACGGCGGCGTCTGGCGGTGGGTCTCAGCCACCATGTGGTGGGGGCCGAACTGCCGCTGCTGCTGCGCCGCATGAAGGCCGCCGACCCGGCGCTGGTGCTGGAGATCCAGATCGATTCGTCCGACAGCCTGCTCGAAGCCTTCGATGCCGGCCGCCTGGATGCGGTGATCGTGCTGCGCCACGGCCAGCAGCGGCGCCTGGACGGCGAGGTGCTGCTCGAAGAAGCCTTTGCCTGGATGGGCGCGCCCGACTTCGAGCAGCCGCCGGGCGCGCCGCTGCGCCTGGCCACGCAGTCCGAGTCCTGCGGCGTGCGCCGCATGGCCCTGGCCGCGCTCGACCAGGCCGGCATCGCCTGGACCGAGGTCTTCGTGGGCGGCGGCCTGGCCACCCTGGGGGCGGCCGTCGAGGCCGGCCTGGCCGTGGCGGCGCTGGGCCGGCGGGTGGCGCCGGCCGGCACGCTGGACCTGGGGCCGGCCTTGGGCCTGCCGGCCCTGCCGGTGCGCGAGGTGGTGCTGCATGCCAGCGTGTCGGACGCGCCGGGCCGCGCCGGTCTGCGCAGCCTGGCGGCGGCGATCCGCGCCACCGTGCGATGATCGGCGGCACCGCGAAGGCCAGCCACGATGACCTCGACCGAGCACCCATCCCCCGAGCCGCCCTCGTCCGCGCTGGTGGCGGGCCTGACACGTCTGCTGGCGCAACAGACCGGCGGGCCGGTCGAATGCATCGAGACCCACATCTCCTGGGTGCTGCTGGCGGGCGAGCGGGCCTACAAGCTGAAGAAGCCGGTGCGCCTGCCCTTTGCCGATTTCAGCAGCCCCGAGGCGCGGCACCATTTCTGCGAAGAGGAACTGCGCCTGAACCGGCGTCTGGCGCCGCAGCTCTACCTGTCGGTGCTGGCCGTGGGCGGCACACCCTCGGCCCCGACCCTCGGTCCCAGCGATGCCCCGCTGGATCATCTGGTCTGCATGCGGCGCTTTCCTGGCGGGGCCCTGCTCGGCGAGCGGCTGGCCGCCGGGCAATTGACGGCGCAGGAGCTGACAGCGCTGGCGCGGCAGTTGGCGGCCTTCCACCAGAGGGCCCCGGTGGCCGCAGCCGATGGCGCCCATGGCAGCGTTGCAGGGCAGATGCAGGCGGTGCGTGCGGTGCTCGACCAGCTCGATGCCCTGTGCCCCGGCCCGGTGCCGACGCTGCTGCGCGCCCATGCCGAGGCCGAGATGGCGGTGCTGGCCCCGGTCTGGCAGGCCCGCCTGCGGCAGGGCGCGGTGCGCGAAGGCCATGGCGATCTGCACCTGGGCAATGCGGTGCTGCTGGACGGGCAGGCGACCGCCTTCGATTGCATCGAGTTCGACCCGGCCTTGCGCTGGATCGATGTGATGGCCGATGTGGCCTTCCTGACCATGGACCTCAAGGCCCATGGCCGGCCGGACCTGGCCGCGCAGTTCCTGGACGCCTACCTGCAGGCCACGGGCGACTGGGGCGGCCTGGCGGTGCTGCGCTTTGCCGAGCTGTACCGCGCCCTGGTGCGTGCCATGGTGCAGGCCCGCGAACACCCCGCCCAGACCTCCTTGTACCTGGACGCGGCACTGCGCCTGGTGCAGGAAGCGCGCCGGCCGGCCCGGCTGATGATCACCCACGGCCCTTCGGGCGCCGGCAAATCCACCTGGACGGCGCGGCTGCTGGCGTTGACCGGGGCGGTGCGCCTGCGTTCGGATGTGGAGCGCAAGCGCCTCTTCGG
This sequence comes from Curvibacter sp., assembly GCA_019233055.1. GTDB lineage: Bacteria > Pseudomonadota > Gammaproteobacteria > Burkholderiales > Burkholderiaceae_C > Curvibacter. The sequence goes on along the minus strand of JAFAMV010000021.1, from coordinate 8,349 downwards.
CCTCGAGGCCCTGCAGGACTCGCGCACGCTGGGGCTCGACATCTACACCCCCGAGGCCACGCAGCGGACCTTCGACACCCTGTTCGATGGGGCGGTGAAGGCGCTGGCGGCGGGCTTTCCGGTGATCGTCGATGCGGTGTTCTCGCGCCGTGACGAGCGCCAGCGTTTCCGCCGGCTGGCGCAGTCGCTGGGCCTGCCCTTCGCGCTGCTGGACTGCCGGGCCGAGCCGGCGGAGCTGCGGCGTCGGGTGCAATGGCGTCAGCAGCAGGGAGGCGACGCCTCCGAGGCCGGCCTCGCGGTGCTCCAGGCCCAGCTCGAACGCGCCGAGGCGCTGGGCCCCGACGAGCAGGCGGGGCTGTTGGTCGCCGAGGCCGGCGCCAGCGATGCCGGCGACCTGGCGCGGCGCTGGCTGGCGATCAGCGCTTGACGGAGACTGGCGGCAGCGCCTTGGTGGCCAGCACCAGGATGGCGCCGAGCAGGAAGCTGCCTGCCAGCAGATACAGGCCGCCGGCCAGGCTCTGGGTGGCGTCCTTGATCCAGCCGATCAGGTAGGGGCTGACGAAGCCCGACAGGTTGCCGATCGAGTTGACCATGGCGATGCCGGCGGCGGCGGCGGTGCCCGACAGGTAGGCTGTGGGCAGGCTCCAGGACAGCGAGATGGCCGCCAACACCGCCGAGGTGGCGACCGTGATGCCGGTCAGCGCGATCGGCAGGTTGTCGCCATAGGCGCTGCTCAGCAGGAAGCCGGCGGCGCCCAGCACCGAGGTGATGATCATGTGCCAGTGGCGCTCGCCGCTGCGGTCCGAGCTGCGGCCCAGCAGCACCATGGCGACGGCGGCGACGATGTAGGGCACGGCCGACAGCAGGCCGATGTCCAGCACATTCGTCACACCGGCGTTCTTGATGATGTTGGGCAGCCAGAAGCCCACGCCGTAGAGGCCCATCACGAAGCAGAAATAGATGCCGCTGAACAGCCACACGCGCAGATTGCCGAAGACCTGGCCGAGGCTCAGCGTGTGCTTGGCGGCCTCGTCGGCATCCAGTTGTTGCTGCAACAGACGCTTTTCATCGGCGTCGAGCCATTTGGCGGCGGCCAGGCTGTCGTCGAGGAAGAACAGGGTCAGCACGCCCAGCACCACCGAGGGGATGCCCTCGATGATGAACAGCCATTGCCAGCCGGCCACGCCCTGGGCGCCCGAGAAGTTCTGCAGGATCCAGCCCGAGAGCGGACCGCCGACGATGCCCGAGAAGGCCACCGCGGTCATGAACAGGGCCACGATGCGGCCACGCCGCTCCTGGGGGAACCAGTAGGTGAGGTACAGGATGATGCCGGGGAAGAAGCCCGCCTCGGCCAGCCCCAGCAGAAAGCGCACGATGTAGTAGCTGGTGGGGCTGTTGACGAAGGCCATGGCCGCCGACAGCACGCCCCAGGTGATCATGATACGGGCGATCCAGACGCGCGGCCCGATGCGCGCCAGCAGGATGTTGCTGGGCACCTCGAAGAGAAAATAGCCGATGAAGAAGATGCCGGCCCCGAGGCCATAGATCGTCTCGCTGAACTTCAGGTCGGTGAGCATCTGCAGCTTGGCGAAGCCGACGTTGACCCGGTCCAGGTAGGCGGCCAGGTAGCAGATGAATAGGAAGGGGATCAGTCTCAGGGTCACCTTGCGGTAGGCGCCTTCGGCCACCTGCGCCGAGGCAGCGGACGGGCTGGCCGTCCGGGAATCGTTGCTCATCTTGTCTCCTCGAGTTGTGGGGGCGCTGCATCGGTCGCGCAGGCCTTCGTGCCCCGGCGCCGTGGGTAGGGGCGGTGGGGCGAAAAGATGTTACTGGATTTGTCCCCGGCCCGGGGTCGCCCCGGAGGAGTCCTGCCGCGGGGGGGCAAGTCGAACTAATATCGGCCGCACTGAAGCCCTTTGTCACCGGAAATCGCCCCATGAGCCCTCGCTGTCCCTCCGGTCTGTCCTGGCTGCGCGCGGGCTGGCCCGCCCTGCTGCTGTGCCTGCTGTTGCAGGCCTGCGCCAGCCTGCCGCCGCACGCTGAATCGACGCCGACCCGGGCCATCGCCGACTACACCGACACTCCGCTGTGGAAGATGAGCAGCGCCCAACTGGCCGACGACGGCCGCTCGGGCTTCCTGCTGCAGCCCTATGGGCCGAACTCCTTCGCGACACGCCTGGCCCTGTGCCGGCTGGCCACGCGCAGCCTCGACGTCCAGTACTACCTGCTGGCCAACGACAACACCGGGCGGGCCCTGCTGCGTGCATTGCGCGATGCGGCCGCGCGGGGGGTGCGGGTGCGGGTGCTGGTGGACGATCTCTACACCCAGGGCGAGGACGAGTTGCTGCTCGCGCTGGCCAGTCACCCTGGCGTGGAGGTGCGGCTGTTCAACCCCTTTCCCGGGGGGCGCACCAGCAACCTGGCCCGTTTCGTGACCTCGGGGCTGGAACTGGGCCGCATCAACCGCCGCATGCACAACAAGCTCTTCGTGGCCGACAACGCGGCCGCGATGGCGGGTGGCCGCAACATGGCCGACGAATACGTGATGAATGCCGAAGGCAGCAACTTCATCGACATGGACACCTTCGTCGCCGGCCCGGCGGTGCGCGATCTGTCGGCCGCCTTCGACCTCTACTGGAACAGCGTGCACGTCTACCCCATCGCGCAGTTGGTCTCGTCGACCCGGTCGGCCGAGGCATTGCGGGCCCAGTTCGAACACGACACTGCCCACGCCCATCCGCCCGAGGTGCTGGAGCGGCTGGATGCCGGCGTCCATGCGCCGGGGTCGCCGGTGGTGCTGTCGCCGGACATGGTGCACATGCTGAACCTGCCGCACGAACTGGAGGCGCGTCAGTTGGGCCCCCTGCTGCGGGCCCGGGCCCGGGTGCTGGTCGACCCGCTGAGCAAGACCGAGGGCGAGAACGAGGAGGAGGATTCGATCAAGGGCACGGTCTTCGAGGCCACCTACCGCTGGTTCCTCAGCGCCCGCCAGCAGCTCAAGATGGTCTCACCGTATTTCGTGCCCAACGAGCATGCGGTCGAGGCCCTGGCGCAGGCGCGGCGCGAGGGGCTCGATATCCGGCTGGTCACCAACTCGCTGGCGGCCACCGACGAGCCCTGGGTCCATGTGGGTTACGCCCGCTACCGGCGCGAACTGCTGAAGATCGGGGTCGACATCCATGAGCTCAGCCCCAGCCTGAGCGCCAAGCGGCGCCGCCTGGGCCTGCTGGGCAAGAGCGCCGGCGCCCTGCACATGAAGAATTCGATCCTCGACCACCGCGAGGTCTTCCTGGGTTCGATGAACCTCGACCAGCGATCGACCAAGCTCAACACCGAACTGGGCCTGATCATCGAGAGCCCCGAGATGGCGCAGCAGCTCGAAGCCATGGTCGACAACGCCAGCTCCTATCACCTGCGTCTGGGGCCGGATGGTGAGCAGATCGAATGGGTGGAGGAGGACGGCGACGGTGCCGAGACCGTCTTCCACGAAGAGCCCGAGACCAGTGCCTGGCTGCGTTTCAAGCTCTGGCTGTTGTCGCCCTTCATCCCGGAGCGGCAGTTGTGAGTGCGGGCCAGGTCTGATGGCACCAAGATGGTGCTTTCAGGCCGGGCACGGTTCCTGCGGTGTGGCCGGCATTGCTGTGTTTCTCCAAGGTCATTCATGCTGACCTCTTGACCCCCTGGCTCACGCCATGGGGGTCTTTTTCATGGTCCCCGATTCAGAACTCCCGCGTGTAGGACAGCATCAGGCCGGCCGTGCCCAGCAGGTTGAGCTGGATGGCGTCCTGCGGATCCAGCCGGTAGCCCAGCGCCGGGATCACCCCCGGCGAGTAGCCGTGGTAGTTGAGCGGCACCTTGTCGTTGTAGGGGGGCAGGTAGCCATAGATGACGCCCAGGCTGAGCTTGGCATACAGCGCCGGCTGGTTCAGCACCTGATCCCATTGCCAGCCGTAGTAGGCGTAGGCCGCGGGCTGGCCGAAGGAGTTGCGGAACAGGCTCACGCCCTTGAAGGTGTTGTCGGCGTCGCGGTGTTCCAGACCGGCGAGAAACACATGGACATGGGCCGGGTCGTAGTGCCAGTGGTAGGTGTAGGGCGACAGCGTCAGGACCCAGTGGTCACCTGAGGGGGCCGGCAGCGCCGGGTCGGCGGGCGTGGCGGCAGCGGCGCCGGCCAGGCACAGCCCGCCGAAGGCGACGGCCAGGCGATGGCAAGAGGGAAGAAGGCGGCGGAACATGGTGGAAGCCTAAGTCATGGCAGGCCAGGGCGGCCCGGAGCAGGTCCGGCAGAGGCCAGGATTCGGAACTGGATCACGGAGCGCCGCAAAACCGGAGGCCCTGGAAAGCGCGTGATGATAAGGATTCCAATCCATTGATTGTGTAAAGGAATTGAAATAGCTGAATCAAGGTTTCAAGTTCCTGAAAAGCGTGCGACATGTCCTGGCGCGGCGGCGCCGGCCACCTACAATGCGCGGCTCGACCTACAGGCCCCAGCGGCCCAACTGCACAGGAAGCACCATGAACAAGACCGAATTGATCGCCAAGCTGGCACTCGACACCGACCTGACCCGCGACCAGGCCCAGGCGGCCCTGCAGTCGGTGATCAACACCATCACCGAGCAACTGCAGCAGGGCGATGCCGTCAACATCCTGGGTTTCGGCTCCTTCGTGGTGGCCGAGCGCGCCGCCCGCACGGCCCGCAACCCGCGCACCGGCGAGGCCATCGAGATCGCGGCCGGCAAGGTGCCGCGCTTCAAGCCCGGCAAGGCCCTGAAGGACGCCCTGGGCGCCTGATCCGGGCCGCCGGATCGCCTCAGCCCCCTGACCCGACTCGGGCATGCGCCGCCTTGCCGCGCTCTGGCTGACCTGTCTGCTGGGCCTGCCGCTGAGCGGCTGTGCCGGCTGGGACGCCTGGCAGCGCCAGCATGTGTACCGGCCCACCGGCCTGCCGCAGGCGCAATGGCAGGCCTTTCTGGCAGAACATCCCGATTTCTCGGCCACCCAGGTGCCCCTGGCCGGCGGCGGCCATCTGCAGATCCTGCATATGCCGGCGGTGCCCGGCCGGCGCAGCGCCGTGCGGGTGCTGTACCTGCATGGCACCTTGCGGCATGTGATCGGCAACCTGGCCAAGATCCGGGGCATCACGCGCAACGGGCTCGATGTCGATGCCGTCGACTACCGGGGCTGGGGCGCCGCGTCCGAGCTGCTGCCGGACGAGGCCAGCCTGCATGCCGACGCGATGCAGGCCTGGCGCGCCTTGCGGGCCGCCGATGTGGCAGGCGCCTCGTGGGTCATCTATGGCCATTCGATGGGCTCGGCGCTGGCGGTGCGCCTGGCGGCCGACCTGGGCCGCCAGCCTGCGGGCGACTACTGCGCCCTGGTGCTGGAAAGCGCCTTCACCCGCTTCCCCGACATCGCGCGGTCTGCAGGTGGCCCGCTGGGGCCGCTGGCGGCCGCGCTGACCACCCAGCAGATGGATTCGCTGAGCCACATCGGCGAGGTCCACGGGCCGATCTGGATGCTGCATGGCCGCGAAGACCGCACGGTGCCGATCGAGCTGGGGCGGCGGCTGTTCGAGGCGGCGCCAGAGCCCAGGCAATGGCTCGACCTGCCCGGTGAGCACAGCGATCTGCAGGATGACGGCAGCGGCCGTTATGACCGGGTCTGGCAGGAGGTGAAGCAGCACTGTGCTGCAGCAAGCTGACGGCTGGCTAAGATGCCGTACCGGGGCGCTGTGCCCCGGGTTTGCACAAGGTTGCCATGGCCACGAAGGACTCAGCCGCGAAAAGCGCGATCGCCCGCAAGATCAGGATCGACCACGAACACATCGCCCTGGTGCTCCAGGGCGGGGGTGCGCTGGGGGCCTACCAGGCCGGTGTCTACGAAGAGCTGGCCAAGATCCCCCAGGAACCGCACTGGGTGGCCGGCATCTCGATCGGGGCCATCAATGCGGCGTTGATCGTGGGCAATCCGCCGGAACGCCGGGTCGAGCGCCTGCGCGAGTTCTGGGACCTGGTGTCGTCCAACATCACCCTGGTGGCGCCCGTGATCGATCAGCAACGGCCGGCCTTCCACCAGTTCAGCTCGGCCATGGCAGCGACCTTCGGCGTCCAGGGCTTCTACCGGCCGCGCCTGGTCCCGCCCCAGTGGCAGCCCGAGGGCAGCGAGGCCGCCATCAGCGTCTACGACACCTCGCCGCTGCGGCAGACGCTGGAGCGCCTGATCGACTTCGACCTGATCAACCGCCGGCACATCCGGCTGTCGGTCGGTGCGGTGAACGTGCGCAGCGGCAACTCGGTGTATTTCGACAACTGGCAGCAACGCATCGGCCCTGAGCACATCATGGCCAGCGGCGCGCTGCCGCCGGCCTTCCCGCCGGTGGAGATCGACGGCGAGGCCTATTGGGACGGCGGGGTGGTCTCCAACACGCCGCTGCAGTATGTGCTCGACAACCGCAGCCCGGGCAGCCTGCTGGTGGCGCAGGTCGACCTGTTCAGCGCCCGCGGCCCGATGCCCACCACCCTGGGCGCGGCCATGGCGCGGCAGAAGGACATCGTCTATTCGAGCCGCACCCGTTTCAACACCGACCAGGCGGCCCAGATCCAGCGCGACCGACGGGCCATCCAGGGCCTGATCGATCGGCTGCCCGAAGACCTGCGCCAGGACCCCGAGGTGCGGCGGCTGGCCTCGCGCTGCCGGGTGGGGCATGTCGACATCGTCCATCTGATCTACCGGCAAAGCCCCTTCGAACTCGAGTCCAAGGACTATGAGTTCTCGCGCGCCACCGTCGTCGACCACTGGAAGGCCGGCCAGCGCGACATGCAGACCACGGTCAACCACCCCGACTGGCTGACCCAGTCCGATCCGGACCACGGGGTCACGGTGTACGACCTTTCCTACGACGTGAACGACCCCGGCCATCATCCCGGGCATCGGAGCTGAGCCGTGCTCAGCCGGGGCGCCGCTCCCAGGCGTTGCACCAGCCCCTGGCGCTGACCTCCTTGCCGTAGAACAGCCCGCAGCCGCCTTGCGGCTGGCCGGGCTCGCCGGCATAGAGCGAGCAGTTGGCGCATTGCTGGCCCGGCTTGAAGAGCGGGTTGCGCGCCGGATCGACCTGGGCGGCGTCGGCGCGGTAGGCGACGCCCTTCGCACCCGGGTCGTCCTCGGACAGCAGGGCGTCCTGGGCCCGGGCGGCAGGCGAGCGCAGCAGCAGGGCGAGGCCGGTGGCGGCCAGGCCGCTCAGGGCCAGGCGGCGGTTCGGGGTGGGGTGGTGTGTCATGAGGGGCTCCGCGATCGGCTTTCCGGCACCGCGCCACATCGGCCGTCGCAAATGCCGCGAGAATAGCGAAGCCCTTTGATCTGTGAATGCCGACCATGCATCACCCTCTCGACAACATTGCCTGGCAGACCCTGTCGGGTGCCCAGGCCGGCTGCGCCGTCGGTCGCGGCGGCGTGCGCCGCTATGCGCCGGGTTTCTCCCCGATCGTCGGCTTTGCCGAGGCCGAGCGGCCTGATTTCGACACCCTGGCTGAATTCTGTGCGCCGGGCGAGCCGGTCTACTGCATCGAATGGACCGGCCCGGTGCCGGCCGGCTGGGTCGAGACGGTGAACGGCCAGATGTCGCGCATGGTCTGGACGGCGCCGATGCCCGACGAGGATGCCGCCCTCGATGCGCAGGCCCTGGGCCCCGGGCATGTGGAGCAGGCGGTGGCGCTGGCGGCCCTGACCCGGCCCGGCCCCTTCGGCCCGCGCACGATCGAGCTCGGCGACTATTTCGGCTGTTTCGACGGCACGCAGCTCATCGCCATGGCCGGCGAACGCATGCGGGCGCCGGGTTTCTGCGAGGTCAGCGGGGTCTGCACCCACCCCGACCACCAGGGGCGGGGCCTGGCCCGGCGCCTGATGCTCAAGCTGGTGCGGCGCCAGATGCTGCGTGGCGAGACGCCTTTCCTGCACGTGATGTGCGGCAACACCGGGGCGCTGGCGCTGTACCGGCGCATGGGCTTTGACGAGGTCGGCGTGGCGGCCGTGCGGGTGCTGGCCCGCGAGTCCTGAAGGGACTTTCAGAGATCGATCAGCAGCCGGGCGCTGAGCGAGCGCGAGCAGCAGGGCAGGAACTGGTCGTTGGCGGCCTGCTCCTCGGGGCTGAGGTAGCTGTCGCGGTGGTCCGGCGTGCCTGCGAGCACCCGGGTCAGGCAGGTGCCGCAGACGCCCTGTTCACACGAGGTCATGAGGCGCACGCCGGCCTGCTCGAGGGCCTGGGCCACGGTGACCCCGGGGTCGACCACCACGATCTGGCCGCTGCTGGCGATCTCGACCTCGAAGGGGCTGTCTTCGGCGCGCTGCTGCACC
>JAFAMV010000019.1 GCA_019233055.1 Curvibacter sp. | reverse complement strand
GGCACGGTCATGCCCTTTGTGACCGAGATCATCGAGACCGGCGAGGTGATCGGCTCGACCCGTTTCTGGAAGATCAACCCCAAGCACCGCAAACTCGAGATCGGCGGCACCTGGCTGGCCGCCCGCTGGCAGCGCAGCTTCGTCAACACCGAGGCCAAGTACCTGATGCTCTGCCATGCCTTCGAGGTGTTTGACTGCGTGCGGGTCCAGTTCACCACCGATGTGCTCAACAGCCGCTCGCGTGCGGCGATCCTGCGGGTCGGGGCGCAGCAGGAGGGCATCGTCCGCCACGAGCGCATCATGCCCGACGGCCGCAAGCGCGACTCGGTGCGCTTCAGCATCATCGATGACGAATGGCCTGCGGTGCGCCAGGCCCTGGAAGCAAGGCTTGGAAAGGGCTGTTGACGCTTTTGTCCAGCCCGATCAGCACAGGCGCACCCTGCGCCGCCCCCCAAGCCCTCCGTGTGCCTCGGCAGCCCGCCTCGACCCGTCTAAACTCCCCCCATGCCTCTTGCCCCCCTTTCTTCCCATCCGGCCACGGTCCTGACCCTGCTTTTCTCGCTGGCCCTGCTGCTCAGCGTGGCCCTGCGCTTCTGGCTGGCCTCGCGCCAGGTGCGGCATGTCGCGCTGCACCGGGCCCAGGTGCCGCCGGCCTTCGCCGCCCAGGTGTCGCTGGCGGCCCACCAGAAGGCGGCCGACTACACCTTGGCCAAATCCCGTTTCGGCCTGCTCGAACTGGCCTGGGGCACGGCGATGCTGCTGGGCTGGACCCTGCTGGGCGGACTGGACCTGCTCAACCAGGCCCTGCTGGCCTGGCTCGGCCAGGGCATGGTCCAGCAACTGGCCTTGCTGCTCGGCTTCGCCGTGGTCGGCGGTCTGCTCGACCTGCCCTTCACCCTCTACCAGACCTTTGTCATCGAGGAACGCTTCGGCTTCAACAAGATGAGCTTCAGGCTCTGGCTGATCGACCTGCTCAAATCGAGCCTGGTCGGCCTGGTCATCGGTCTGCCGCTGGCGGCGCTGATGCTGTGGCTCATGGGCAGCACCGGACACCTCTGGTGGCTGTGGGCCTGGGGCAGTTGGATGGCGTTCAACCTGCTTCTGATGGTGGTCTACCCCAGCTTCATCGCGCCGCTGTTCAACAAGTTCCAGGCGCTGGAAGATGAGGGCCTGCGCACCCGGGTGACCGCCCTGATGCAACGCTGCGGCTTCTCGGCCAAGGGCCTGTTCGTGATGGACGGCAGCCGCCGCAGCGCCCATGCCAACGCGTATTTCACCGGCTTCGGCGCCTCCAAACGGGTGGTGTTCTTCGACACGCTGCTGGCCAAGCTCTCGCCCGGCGAGGTCGACGCCGTGCTGGCCCACGAACTGGGGCATTTCAAGCACCGCCACATCGTCAAGCGCATCGTCAGCCTGTTCGCCCTGAGCCTGCTCGGTTTCGCGCTGCTGGGCTGGGTCTCGGGCCAGGCCTGGTTCTACAGCGGCCTGGGCGTGCGCCCTTCGCTGTCGGGCGCCAACGATGCCCTGGCCCTGCTGCTGTTCCTGCAGGTGGTGCCGGTGTTCAGCTTTTTCGTCTCGCCCTGGATGGCCCAGCTCTCGCGCCGCCATGAATTCGAGGCCGACGCCTATGCCGTCGCACAGACCAGTGCCGTCGACCTGGGCAGCGCCCTGCTCAAACTCTACGAAGACAACGCCTCGACGCTGACGCCGGACCCGGTCTTCGTGCGCTTCTACTATTCGCACCCGCCGGCCTCCGAACGCCTGGCCCGCCTGCAGACGCCCCACCAGGAGCAAGCCGCATGAGCACGACGCCGACCCGCCCTGCCGGGGCCAACCATCGCCGCCCCTTGTCCGCCACCGAGGTGGTGACCCGGCTGTCCAAGCTCTCGGGTTGGCGCCTGTGCGGCGACGGGGCCGATCTCGCGATCGAGAAATCCTATGCCTTCCCCGGCTATGCGGAGACCCTGGCCTTTGCCAACGCGGTGGCCTACCAGGCCCAGGCCGACGACCACCATCCGGTGCTGACGGTGCAGCACCGCCTGTGCGGTGTGCGCTACAGCACCCACGAACCCAAGGGCCTGAGCAGCGCCGACTTCGACAGCGCGGCCCGGGTCGACGCCCTGTTCGAGTCGGCCTACCCGGCCGCCGCCCATGGCTGAGCGCGGCCGGCTCCAGGAAGGGCTGGTGGTGGCCAGCCACGGCCGCCACTGCGTGGTCGAAGATGCCCAGGGCCTGCGCCGCATCTGCCACCCGCGCGGCAAGAAGAGCCAGGCCGTGGTCGGCGACCGGGTGAGCTGGCTGTCGGCCGCGCCGGGACAGGGCGAGGAAGGCACCATCGAGAAGGTGCTGCCCCGCAAGAACCTCTTCTACCGCCAGGACGAGATCCGGACCAAGTCGTTCGCTGCCAACCTCGACCAGGTGCTGATCCTGGTGGCGGCCGAGCCCGAGTTCTCGGCCAGCCAGCTGGCCCGGGCCCTGATCGCCGCAGAAGCCGAGCACATCACGCCGATCATCGCGCTGAACAAGGCCGATCTGGCCGAACCCTTTGCCCGCGCCTGGGCCCGGCTGGCGCCCTACCGGCACATGCAATACCAGGTCGTGCCGCTGTCGCTGAAGACCGCCGACGCGGCGGATCGCGCGCGGCTGATGGGCCTGCTCGAAGGCCGCAACACCCTGGTGCTGGGCCCCTCGGGTGCCGGCAAGAGCACCCTGATCAACCTGCTGGTGCCCGGCGCCCTGGCCGAGACCCAGGAGATCTCCCAGGCGCTGAACTCAGGCAAGCACACCACCACCGCCACGTCGTGGTATTGGGTGGATGCCGAACGCCGCACCGGCCTGATCGATTCCCCGGGTTTCCAGGAATTCGGCCTGCACCACATCGATCCGGCCCAGTTGGCCGCCTACATGCCCGACCTCAAGCCCCATGTCGCGCAATGCCGCTTCTACAACTGCACCCACCTGCATGAGCCCGGCTGCGGCGTGATGGCTGCAGTGAGCGCGCAGGACCGGCCCGACGGCATCAGCGAACAGCGCTACCGCATCTACAGCGATCTTTACGCCGAACTGAGCCAGAGCCGTTACTAGCCGGCGCCGCTAGCGAGCCGGCGCCGCGTCGAGCAGGGCGCGCAGCGCCTCGACCAGGGCCAGGCACTGGTCTGGCGACCCGACGCTGATGCGCAGGTGGTCGCGGATGCGGGGCTGGCCGAAGTGGCGCACCAGCACGGCGCGCTCACGCAGGCCGGCGGCCAGGGCCGCCGCATCATGGGCCGGGTGGCGCACGAAAAGAAAGTTGGTCTGGGAGGGCAGGACCTGAAAGCCGAGGTCTTCAAGCTGCAACGCCAGGCCCTCGCGGCTGTGCATGACCGCATGGCGCGTGCGGTCGAAATAGGCCTGGTCCTCATAGGCCGCCTGCGCGCCGGCCTGGGCCAGGCGATCGAGCGGATAGGAGTTGAAGCTGTTCTTGACCCGCTCC
>JAFAMV010000056.1 GCA_019233055.1 Curvibacter sp. | reverse complement strand
CCGGATCGTTGGGCGCGCCGGCCGCCGCGTGCTCGGCATCGGCGCAGGCGGGGTTGTCGCGGCGCTGGCAGATCTTCCAGCTCACCGCGTCCCAGACCTGGTGCAGGTCGGACAGGCTGGCACTGAACACGTTCTTGGTGTCGCGCCAGACCTGGATCTCGCCCTTGCCCACGTCCAGGGCCGCGCCGGCCGGACGGGTCTTGCCGATGAAATGGCTGTGCTTGCTCAGGCCATGCTCGCGCAGGGTCTGCATCACCTCGTTGCGCTCATCGGTGCGCACCTGCAGCACCACGCCCAGCTCTTCGCTGAACAGGGCCTTGAGGGTGAGTTCTTCGCGGCGGGCGCTGACCTGCTGCGCCCAGTTCTTGCTGTCGCCATACTCGGCGCGGCTGTCGCTGATGCCGTCGCCTTCGGTGACCAGCATGTCCACATTCAGGGCCACGCCCACATGGCCGGCAAAGGCCATTTCGCACACGCTGGCGAACAGGCCGCCGTCGCTGCGGTCGTGGTAGGCCAGGATCTTGCCCTGCGCGCGCAAGGCATTCACCGCGTTGACCAGGTTCTTCAGGTCCTGCGCGTCGTCCACATCGGGCACGGCGTCGCCGGTCTGGTCCAGCACCTGGGCCAGGATGGAGCCGCCCATGCGGTTCTGGCCCTTGCCCAAGTCGATCAACACCAGGGTGCTGTCGTCCACGCCGGCATCGAGCTGCGGGGTCAGGGTGCCGCGCACATCGGCCAGGCTGGCAAAGGCGCTGACGATCAGGCTGACCGGCGAGGTCACCTTCTTCGCCTGGCCCGATTCGTCCTTCCATTGGGTGCGCATCGACAGGCTGTCCTTGCCCACCGGGATCGAGATGCCCAGGGCCGGGCACAGCTCCATGCCCACGGCCTTGACCGTCTCGTAGAGCGCGGCGTCTTCACCGGCCTCGCCGCAGGCGGCCATCCAGTTGGCCGACAGCTTCACGCGCGGCAGCTCGATGGGGGCCGCCAGCAGGTTGGTGATGGCCTCGGCCACCGCCATGCGGCCCGAGGCCGGGGCGTCGAGCGCGGCCAGCGGCGTGCGCTCGCCCATGCTCATGGCCTCGCCGGCAAAGCCTTTGTAATCGGCCAGGGTGACGGCGCAATCGGCCACCGGCACCTGCCAGGGGCCCACCATCTGGTCGCGATGGCTGAGGCCGCCCACGGTGCGGTCGCCGATGGTGATCAGAAAGCGCTTGCTGGCCACCGTCGGGTGGGCCAGCACCTCGATGGCGGCCTGCTGCAGGCTGACGCCGGTCAGCTCGACCGGCTTGAACTGGCGCACCACGGTCTTCACGTCGCGGTGCATCTTGGGCGGCTTGCCCAGCAAGACGTTCATGGGCATGTCGACGGGGGTCGCTTGCCCCTCGTCCGCCAACACCAGTTGGCGTTCCTCGGTGGCCACACCGACCACCGCGAACGGGCAACGCTCGCGTTCGCAGAAGGCCTTGAACTGCGGCAGCGATTCAGGGCCGATGGCCAGCACATAACGCTCCTGGCTTTCATTGCTCCAGATTTCCTTGGGGGCCAGGCCGGACTCCTCCAGCGGCACCTGGCGCAGGTCGAAGCGGGCGCCACGGCCGGCATCGTTGGTCAGCTCGGGGAAGGCGTTCGACAGGCCGCCGGCGCCCACATCGTGGATGGCCAGGATGGGGTTGCCCGCGCCCTGGGCCCAGCAGTGGTTGATCACCTCCTGGGCACGGCGCTCGATCTCGGGGTTGCCGCGCTGCACCGAGTCGAAGTCGAGCTCGGCCGCATTGGCGCCGGTGGCCATCGAGCTGGCGGCGCCGCCGCCCATGCCGATGCGCATGCCCGGGCCGCCGAGCTGGATCAGCAGGGTGCCGGCCGGAAACTCGATCTTCTTGGTCAGCGTGGCGTCGATCACGCCCAGGCCGCCCGCGATCATGATGGGCTTGTGGTAGCCACGGCGGATGCTGTCCACATCGGAGGCGATGGTCTGTTCGTACTCGCGGAAATAACCCACCAGGTTCGGACGTCCGAATTCGTTGCTGAAGGCCGCGCCACCCAGGGGGCCTTCGACCATGATCTGCAGCGGGCTGGCGATGTGCTCGGGCTTGCCGAAATCGGTGCTCTGCTTGTCATCGAACACCAGGCGCGACACGGTGAAGCCGGTCATGCCGGCCTTGGGCTTGGAGCCCCGGCCGGTGGCGCCTTCATCACGGATCTCGCCGCCCGCACCGGTCGAGGCGCCGGGGAAGGGCGAGATCGCGGTCGGGTGGTTGTGGGTCTCCACCTTCATCAGCACGTGGTGGGTGGCTTCGCTCTTGGCATAGGCCACCGACCGGCCCTCGGCCGAGGCGGCATTGAAGCGCTCCACGGCGTGGCCTTCCATCACCGAGGCATTGTCCGAATAGGCGATCACGGTGTGCTGGGGGGCCAGCTGGTGCGTGTTGCGGATCATGCCGAACATGCTCTTGTCTTGTGCCACGCCGTCGATGGTGAACTGGGCGTTGAAAATCTTGTGCCGGCAGTGCTCGCTGTTGGCCTGGGCGAACATCATCAGCTCCACATCGGTGGGGTTGCGCTGCAGGCCGTTGAAGGCGTTGACCAGGTAGTCGATCTCGTCGTCGGCCAGGGCCAGGCCGAACTGGGTGTTGGCGGTCTCCAGGGCGGCGCGGCCGCCGCCCAGCACATCCACATATTCCATGGCCTGCGCCTGCAGCTCGGTGAACAGGCCGGCGGCCTGGGCACGTTCGAACATCACCGACTCGGTCATGCGGTCGTGCAGCAGGGCCGCCACGGCCAGGCGCTGCGCCTCGCTCAGCGTGGCCTGGCCCAGCAGGGGCTGCTTCAGGGTGATCACATACTCGGTCACGCGTTCGACGCGCTTCAGGGCCAGACCGCAGTTGTGGGCGATGTCGGTGGCCTTGGAGGCCCAGGGCGACACGGTGCCGAAGCGCGGGCTGACCAGCAGCCGTTCGCCCTCGGCCGGGCCGGTGTAGGGGTCGCCGTAGGTCAACAGGGCGGCCAGGCGCTCGCGGGTCGCCGCATCGGGCTGCTGCTCGGACGCGACCAGATGCACGAAGCGCGCCGCAATGCCGGTGATGCGTTCGTGGATGGCTTGCAGCCGGGGCAGCAGTTGCTGGACCCGGAAAGCGCTCAGGGCGTTGCCGCCTTCAAAGGTGCTGATGTGCAGGGGGTGCGTCGAGGGCGTGGTGTGCAGGGTCACTTTGGCGGCCTGTGTGGGGTGGGACTGCAGGGACGTTGGGCGCTGTCGATCGGACGCCCGCCGCTGAATGGGGCAGGCCCGCTCCGACCAGAGCGTTTCATGGAAAACCCCGAATTTTAGCCGCCCGGGATCCTCTCCATCCGAATCGGCCTCGGACCAGGGCATGGGCGGGTCCACCGAAATTCATACTTATGCTTACAATAAACATGTTTATGAAACGTGATTTCAGCCACCGCTTCGGTGTCATCCTCACCGAGGCCGGGCGCCTGTACGGGCGCCGCTTCGACCAGTTGGCCCGCGACCACCTCACCCTGACACGCGCCCAGTGCCGGGCCCTGGTGGTGCTGGCCGGACGGCCGCCCGAACAGGCCATGACCCAGGCCGCACTGGCCGAGCACCTGGACGTCTCGGCCATGGCGGTGGCCACGCTGTGCGACCGGCTGGAAGCCGCCGGCCTGATCCGGCGCCAGCCGCGCGCCGACGACCGCCGCGTCAACCAGTTGCTGCTGGAGCCCAGCGCCCACCAGGCCATCGATGCCGCGCTGGCGCTCGGCGACCAGGTGCAGGCCGAGGCCCTGGCTGGCTTCAGCGATGCCGAACGCGACCTGCTGCAGGCCCTGCTCAAGAGAATCCAGGCCAACCTCGGCCCGCTGGACTGAAGGGCCGAGAGGCCGCAAGACCCCGCCATGATCCCTTCCGGAACCACCTTCCCGCACCGCGGCATGATCACCGTGTCCATCATGCTGGCCACCATCATGCAGGCGCTGGACACCACCATCGCCAACGTCGCCCTGCCCCACATGCAGGGCAGCCTGCAAAGCTCGCAGGACCAGATCAGCTGGGTGCTGACCTCGTACATCGTCGCGGCGGCGATCGCCACCCCGCTGGCCGGCTGGCTGTGCGGCCGCTGGGGGCGCCGGCAGATCTTCCTGATCGCGGTGGCCGGTTTCACGGTGGCCTCGGCCCTGTGCGGCCTGGCCGAAAGCCTCTGGCAGATCGTCGCGGCCCGGCTGCTGCAAGGGGTGTTCGGCGCGGCGCTGGTGCCGCTGTCGCAGGCGGTGCTGCTCGACATCAACCCCAAGGAGAAGGTCGGCCAGGCCATGGCCATCTGGGGCGCCGGCATCATGGTCGGCCCGATCCTGGGGCCGATGCTGGGCGGCTGGCTGACCGAGAACGCCAACTGGCGCTGGGTCTTCTACATCAACCTGCCGGTCGGCTTGATGGCCTTCTACGGCATCGCGCGCTACCTGCCCGACAACCGCTCCGCCGCCCTCAGGCTCGACCTGTTCGGCTTTGCGACGCTGAGCCTGGCGGTGGGGCTGCTGCAGCTGTTCCTGGACCGCGGCGAGCAGCTCGACTGGTTCAGTTCGACCGAGATCTGCCTCGAAGCCACCGGCAGCGTGATCGCCGCCGTCTTCTTCGTCGCCCACACCTGGACCACCGGGGCCGGCTCCTTCCTGAACCGCGAACTGCTGCGCGACCGCAACTTCATCACCTGCGTGCTGTTCTCCTTCGTGGTCGGCATGCTGCTCTACGCCACCATGGCCCTGCTGCCCACCCTGCTGCAGAGCCTGCTGGGCTACCCGGTGATCTACACCGGCGAGGTGATGGCGCCGCGCGGCATCGGCACCATGCTGGCGATGATCACGGTGGGCCGGCTGGTGCACCGGGTGGACCTGCGCGCCCTGATGGCGCTGGGCTTCGGGCTGACCGGCTTCTCGCTCTACCAGATGACGCGCATGACGCTGGACATGGACAGCCAGCTCATCGTGGTCTCGGGCTTCATCCAGGGCATGGGCATCGGCTTCACCTTCGTGCCGCTGAGCGCCGCCGCCTTCGCCACGCTGAACCCGGCGCTGCGCAACGACGGCACCCCCATCTACAGCCTGATGCGCAACATCGGCAGCAGCGTCGGCA
>JAFAMV010000199.1 GCA_019233055.1 Curvibacter sp. | reverse complement strand
CGTTGTGGCTGGAGTCGAGGGGCTCGCCGGCATCGTTGGAAGGGAAGTGCTCGCTCCAGCAGGCTGAGCAGCCGAGGAAGTGTCATTGGCATCCGCGGCCCTCAAGGCCTTCAGATCCAGAGTCAACTCAATGGAAAAGGTTTCCTTGTTTGAGCCCGGGGTTTTCAAAGCCGGCGACGGTGCACGCACATCATGAAACAACGTCTCATTGCTGAGCTTTTGCATCAAGGCCGCGGCGTTGGCCGTCTGCCCAGAAAACACCACCTTCTGCCCATGGACCGACAAAGTCGCCAGGTACGTATCATCCGGCAGGGCTTTCGTCAGAGCATCCAGGATGCGCAGCGGCTCGACTCGATCCTGCAGTAGGGCATCGAGAGCTGTGACCCGATCCGAGGCCTGCACCAGCAATTCACGCTGGTGCACCAACGGTGCCACCCTCTTCTGAACCACATGCAATTGATCCACCGCATCCAAGGTGCGATACCTCAGTTGCAGCAAAGGACTCAAAGCCATGGCCAAGGCCAAGGCCAGCGCAGAGCTGAGCAGGCCTACACGCAAAAATTGCCCAAACCGAATCTGGCGTTGCCTGGCGGCTTCGCCAAAACCTGTCAATACAACCATCGATTGCGTCGCCTCAGCCAATGCGCTCCTGCTGGCGCCCGGAAAAATCCAAACTTCAGGCGTAGCCCCACCCAGGCGCGCCCCGAAGCGACTACGCTGTTCATCAACATAGCGCTGCGTCTGAGCACGTGACGCCAACACCAGGTCCACCTTCCAGCCACCCTCCTCCATCGGGCACACAGAATGTCCCATCAACAGGTCTGTCGGAGGAAACGGGCTGAAGCCCCGGCCCTCCAAGTCGATCGCATCAGAAAGGTCCGCCTCTGGAATGGCCGGAAGCCTCAACTGACGGGTCAAATAGAGATCCGGCGGCAATTCCAGAGCGAAAAAAGGCTTCCTGCCCGCCTTGACATCGGTCGCATCAAAGGACATCGCCTGAAGAACGCCTTGCCCCTGCCACAGCATTTCACGACCGTCGGCACGCCACAACAGCACCGGAAAAACGGGCGTCAGCCATCGCAAACCAGGCAAACGAAGCAGACTGCGCCAGGGGCTGACAAAATCAGCCGCCAAGCTGTTCAGGTCCAGCCCAAACAGACGCAGCTCGGTAAAAGTCTTGGCCATGAACAGGAAAGCGTTGTTGAAATGTTCAAGAAGAGGGCGCCGGTTGTTCGACAACACGGCTGGAACTCAAGATGCGCCAAGGAAGCACGCTGCGCAGAGACACGCTGGCATCCACTCCACGGGAGCTGAGGAGCCAACGCCCATCCGCCAACGGAACCCGGGCCGTCAGCAGGTATCGATTGATTGTCGACGGATCCAGATCGTCAGCAGACAGTCGTGTCAGATCGACACCGTCAGACTGGGTCATACGCGACCGGTCAATCTGCTCGGCAATGGAGGCGTTTCCATCCGCCAGAACCCTCAACACCTCCAAGGGAGCTGCATTGGCATTGACCCTGCCGGAGCCAAAGCTCCCTGCAACGACCAAGCTTTTGATCTTAGCATAGAGCTCATAGTCAAAGCCCGGCAGTTGCAGCAGGTCTTCAGGCGCATCGATGCCAACCGCGACTCCTTTGCCATCCTTGGCCTCCCGCGCATCCACGATCAACTGAGCAAGGCTCTGCGCCAAATCTGGCGACACACCAGCAGCCACCCTGAACAACTTCGCCAACAATGGTGCTGGCGCCTTGTTCAGATTGATAAATCCATTCATCGGAATCAATCGAACCTCGATCGACATCCCTGCAAAATTAACGGTTACAACCTGCATGCGCGCCGGCGGAGGGACCATCGTCTGCAATCGCTGGAGAACCATGGTCATGGCACCTCTAGCTGCCGCATCGGCCACCACGATTTGACGACCTTCTGCAGTGACCGCAATTTGCTTGCGAGAAGCCTTGACCACCCCCGTCACGACCAAACTCAAAGCTGCAACCAGCCACAATACGGCTATCAGGGCCAGGCCGTGCTGGGATCGAGGCTCGGGTTTGCGCCCGCACCCAGCGGCCGTGGCATTCTCCAGCTTGTGCCGCCGGACGACACGAGGCCGCCACCCAAAGCATCCAGCCATGATCGAGCACAAGGCCCCAAAGGAGACTGTGTTCAACCTTGCCCCCCGATACCCACGATCTCGCCACCGTCAGCGGCCCCCGACAACGGACGCATCACGACAACGAGCGGTGGCCACGCCTGCCCCGACCTGCCGAGGTTGATCTGCACGCGCGACGGGAATCTGTCTGCAGGCAGATCATTGACCGCATTCGCAGGAAACCGCCAACTGGCCGACCAGACATCGGGTGAGCGCTGCGGATTTTCATATTGCAACTGGAATGATTCGATCTGCTCAATCAGAGTCAGTTGCTGGGCCGCAGCCCAATTCGGGAAACCGGTATTTGGCGTCCAGATCTGATAGCGCAGGACCAGCGCCGCCCCAGACGGAGATGCCTCAACCGCAAGATGGAAAAAATACCGCCCCCCCATGCCAAATCGAGCGGGCATGACACCGATCCACGTCAAGGAATCGGGGTCGGCCTGGAACAGATAGGGTGCGTCGTTCGTGTTCAGCGAAGCTGGGTTCTTTTTCACCACCACACGACCTACTACGCTCCTCAGGAAGACTGCCACTGATTCGACATCATCCATACGACTCAAGCGGCCGTCGACTCGGGACTCCGTCTGAGCCATCGTCCTGAGTGCCGAAGCCATGGCCAGGACGACCAATGACATCAATGCCATGGCCACCATGAGCTCCACCAACGTGAAACCGCGCATTCTATGCAGAGGACAAGCAGACCTGCGGGCGATATCCATGCGATTCATTGGGCACCGCCTGCAACCCGATCCGGCGATTTCAATTCAGGCAGCACAGTATCGGTAGACACCGAGTGCACCCGGCCTCCATCACTCCATTGCACATTGAAAAAGACATGATGAAGCGGGACCTGCCGGTCATCCTTGTCCGGGGTCGGCCATGGCTCGGACTGCACACGCCAGGCCAGCCCCGCAGTCTGCCCGGCATCATTCCAACCAGAGGCCGGCACACCGTCGCGCGAGTCCAGAAGGGAATCCATCAGCATGAGCGCCTTTTGCTGCATCTCCAACTCACCCACCAGCCGAACAGAGCCTCCACTGACTCGATACAACAATCCAAGAGACACCCCGACAATGGCCAATGCCACCATCATTTCAAGAAGCGAGAAGCCCGACTGACCGGACGGTGTCAGCCGCCTCATGGGTTGATCGGCTCTTGGGAAACCTGACCAGAAAACCAGTCGACACGGACCCGCGTTCCTGCACCGGAGGCCTGAAACAAATCAATGCTCCCACCCGTGGACCCGCCCTCCGGCAGGAAGCGGATACCCGCCACCTGCGTGCCACTCATTTCACGGCCGGCCACGGTGGCCCTCATCTGCAACGGTTCTGGCACGCTCTTCTGGGCGCCCCCCCAAACACCAAAGCGACGATTGGGTAGATCCACCAGGAACACAATCTCCCGGCCCTGTTGGCGCGCCTGCTGCCGAGCCGAGCGCAGATCGGAGATCATGCCGCGCAGAGCATCGCGGTATTGCGCCGACTGCCTCATGCGTTCAAAGGAAAAAGGAACCACAGACACCAGCAGAGCCATGATGGCGAAGACCACCAGAAGCTCTATCAGGGTGAATCCCTTTTGGGCGTTCATGCGCTGATCAATCCAGAGACCTCTTATCGGGCGTTCTGGATGTCGGCGTTCTCGCCTTCGCCACCAGCGGCACCATCCGCACCATAAGAAAGCAGTTCCACAGCCCCGTTGTTCAGTGTGTATTTATACGGATGGCCCCAGGGATCACTGGGAACTGCCCCCTTCAGGTAAGGCCCATTCCAACCCATCGCGGCACCAGGTTTGACCACGAGCGCATTCAGCCCCTCTTCTGTGGTTGGAAAACGACCGACATCGAGCTTGAATAGCTCCAGAGACTTTTCAAGATCGGCAATCTGAACACCGGCGGTCTTGGACTTGGCGCCACCGAGCTGACTCAGCACCCGGGGGCCGACCAGACCGGCCAAAAGGGTCAGGATGGCCAGGACCACCAGCAACTCGATCAGAGTGAAGCCCTTTGCGCCACGCGCCTTCCGATTGCTCTCAAAATTCAGCATATGAAAATCCTTTGAAAAAACTATGCAGCCAGATCATTGATGGACAGGATGCCCAGCAGGATCGACACGATGATCGACGCGATCATCAGGCCCAGGACGATGATCAGCACCGGCTCGACCAGGGTCAGGGCCCGTTTGATGCCGACTTCGACGTCGCGGTTCAGGATATTGGCCAATTCCAGCATCATGGGCCCGATGCGCCCGGTTTCTTCGCCTACTCGGATCAGGTTGACGGCCAGAGGTTCAAAGATTCCGGTGGCGGTGATCGCGTCGACCACCTTGCCGCCCTCCTTCACCTTGGGCGCGACCCCCGACAGGGCCTGGCGCAGCACCGCGTTGGTGACGGTTTCGGTGGCGATGTGCAGCGCGGTGAGCATGGGCACGCCGTTGCCCAGCAGGGTGCCGAGCGAGCGCGAGAACAGGGTCAGCTCGTACTTGAGCATCAGCCGGCCCAGCAAAGGCAGACGCAGCACCCGGGTCTGCCACCACAGCCGGCCCTCGGGCGAGCGCAGCCAGCGCATGACCAGCGCCACCACCAGCACGGCGCCGACCGCCATGAACAGGCCATAGCTCTTGAAGGCATGCCCCATGGCCATGACGATGCGGGTCGGCATCGGCAGGGCATCGCCCATGTCGGTGAACAGCTTCTCGAACTGGGGCACCACGAAGCCCAGCATGGCCACCAGGGACAGCACCGCCACGCCGAGCAGGATGGCCGGGTAGATGGTGGCGGAGACCACGTTCTCGCGCAGGGCGCGCAGGCGCTCCATGTGCTCGACCAGGCGCTCCAGCACGGCGGACATCTGGCCGCTGATCTCGCCGGAGCGGATCATGTTGATGTAGAAATCACCGAATAGCTGACGGTGCTTGCCCAGGGCCTTGCTGAACGAGGTCCCACCCTTGACGTCTTCGAGCGTGGTGCGGGTGAGTTCGGCCACCGAGGGCTTGTGGCTCATGCCGATGAGCACGCGCAAGGCATTGTCGAGCGCCAGGCCGGCGCGCAGCATGATGGAGAGTTCGGAGGTCAACAGCAGGATGTCGGCCTGGTTGACCGGCCCGCGGCCCATCGGCTGCTTGCGGGCCGCGGCCACCAGGCCGGGCGCCGCGCCGGCCGCCGGGGCGTCGTCGGCACCGGCCTCGCGCACGCTCAGCGGGGTCAGGCCGCGCGTGCGCAGCAGCTTCTGCAGCGCGGCCGCACTGGCGGCCTCCTGGCGGCCTTCCTGGGTCTTGCCGCCGGCGTCGGCAGCCCGCCAGACGTACTCAGGCATCGCCCTGGTCCTCCGTCACGCGCAGCAGCTCGTCCAGACTGGTCAGGCCATTGGCCACCTTGCGCAGGCCGTCGTCGTACAGGGTCAACATGCCCGACTGGATGGCCAGCGCATGCAACTGGCTGGCATCCTGGCCGGCGACGATGGCCCGGCGCATGGTCTCGTCGAGCACCAGCAGTTCATGGATGCCGGTGCGGCCCTGGTAGCCCGACCCACGGCATTGGTCGCAGCCCACGGCCTTGTAGATCGGCTGCCCGGCTTCGCTGAACCGGTGCAGGCCGGTGGAGGCGCGCAGCTCGGCCGAGGGCAGCTCGGGGGCCTTGCAGTGGCGGCACAGCGTGCGCACCAGGCGCTGGGCCAGCACGCCGTTGACCGAGGAGGTGATCAGATAGCCTTCGACGCCCATGTCCTTCATGCGGATCACGGCGCCGGCGGCGGTGTTGGTGTGCAGGGTCGACAGCACCAGGTGGCCGGTCAGCGCGGACTGCACCGCGATCTGGGCGGTCTCGCCGTCGCGCATTTCACCGATCATGATGATGTCCGGATCCTGGCGCAGGATGGAGCGCAGGGCGCTGGCGAAGGTCAGGTTGATCTGCGGGTGGACCTGGATCTGGTTGATGCCTTCAAGCTGGTACTCGACCGGGTCTTCGACGGTGATGATCTTCTGGGTGGCCGAGTCGAGCTTGGACAGGGCCGCATACAGGGTGGTGGTCTTGCCCGAGCCGGTGGGGCCGGTGACCAGCAGGATGCCGTGCGGCTTGGCCAGCAGGGCATTGAATCGGCCCAGGGTGTCGCTGGCGAAGCCCATGCTCTCCAGGCTGAAACGCACGCTGGCCCGGTCCAGCACCCGCATGACCACGCTCTCGCCATGCACCGTGGGCACGGTGGAGACCCGCAGGTCCAGCTCACGGCCCTTGACCCGGGTCTTGATGCGCCCGTCCTGGGGCAGCCGGCGCTCGGCGATGTCCAGATGGGCCAGCAGCTTGACCCGCGAATTGACCGCCGCGCTGAGCTTGGGCGGCACCAGTTCGCCGGCATGGATCACGCCGTCGACCCGGTAGCGCACATGCAGGCCGTCGTCGAAGGGTTCGAGATGGATGTCTGAAGCGCGCAGATCGATGACCCGGCTGATGATGCTGGTGACCAGGCGGATCACCGGCGCCTCACTGGCCAGGTCCTTGAGGTGTTCGACGAAATCACCGCCCAGGCCTTCGTCTTCGAAGCCGCCGTCCTGGCCCTCGCCCTCGGTCTCGACCGGCTGGGCCAGCGCCTTCTCGATGTCGCCCTCCAGGCTGAGGAAAGGCCGGACCTGCAGGCCGGTGGCCAGGTGCAGGGCCTTGAGCACGAAAGCGTCCTGCGGCACCGCCATGGCCACGTCGAGCCGGCCGTCCTCCAGCCGCAACGGATAGATCAGGTGGCTGGACTGGAACTCGGGCAGCAGGCCCTGGACCTCCGGCGGCACTGCCGGGAAATCGTCGGCCAGGGCCAGCGGGATGTCGAGCTGGGCCGACAGGGTCTGCAGCACATCGATCTCGGACACCAGGCCCAACTGGACCAGCACCCGCCCGAGCAGGCTTCCCATCTCCTGCTGGGCCGACAGGGCGCGCTCCATGTCGCGTGCCGACAGCTTCCCGGCCCGGACCAGCAGTTCACCCAGGCGCGGGCGCTCCGCGACCTCGGCCAGAGACGGTTCGGTAGCGACGGTTGTTTCAGATGTCATGGGGTCTGCATGGGACAATTTGGCCGCCGGCAGAAGCTGCCAGCCTGGCCGGCCTCGTCGGCGCGGCTGCGGGCCCGGTTTGAAACCGGCCAAGCCGCCGAAAATCGTAAACCCGCAATTCTGCACCATAAGCCCTTCGCCCCTGCCCACCATGCCCGACCAGCCACTTCCAGCAACGCCGCAAGCCACCCCCACCGCCAAGACGATCAGGCACCTGAGCAGCCTGCTGGCCCTGGCGCTTGTGGCCACCGCCGGCACCCTGGCCTGGAAGGCACAGCCCTGGGTGAGGCCCTCACCCCTGGTGCTGGCACCGATGATCGGCGGCCTGGATGCCTGCCTGCAGGGCCACGCCCTGGAGGGGCAGGCGCCGCCGCCGGCAGACTGCACCGGCCCCCAAGGCTCCGCCTCCGCGCTGATTGAGGCCACGCTGCAGGGGCTGGGCAACGCCCCGTCGCCCCAGCTGGCGCTGGGCTATACCCTCAAGGTTCCGCTGCTCGACTTCCTGCGGCCGGACGGCGACGGCTGGCAGGTCGATACCGCGGCCGTCCAGCGCGTCGCCAACACGCTGGCACAGGAAAATCGACCGGCCGTGCTGTACCTGTTTTCCAACCACTTCTCGAGCGGCGCAGCGATCGAAGCCCGCCTGGCCGGCGATCCTGACAACCTGGCCCAGACCCAGAAAGGCCCGCTGCCCGTCGACACCTACTACGGCCACCCCTTGTACCCCTGGTCGGTCGCCCGCACCGACAACGAGCTGACCCGCAGGCGGGTCCAGGTGATCCAGGCCCTGGCCGACCAGATCTGCCGCCTGCCCGCCGAGGCCCGATCCCGGCTCATGGGCATCACGGTGCTCGGGGAGACCCATCAGCTGTTCCCGACATTCGAGTCCGGCATGGGTTTTACAAACAATTACCTCATTTCGGACTACAGCCCGCGCTCGATCGAAGGGTTCCGCCAATTCCTGGTCGGGCAGTTCGGCACGCTCGAGCAACTCAATGCGGCGCTCGGCTCTCATTTCCACCAATGGTCCGAGGTGCAGCCCCCGCGCAGCGACATCCGCAGCACCCCGCTGCAGAACTACTGGCAGCACCTCGACGCCTATGCCCATGGCGTGCTGCCGGTGTCGGGCTGGGTGGCGCCCGAATCCGGGGCGCCGTTCGGCCAGGGTCAGGTGCTGGTCTACCTCGATGGCCACCTGCAGAGCCGGGCATCCATCGGACTGGGACGCCAGGATGTGCTGAGCGCCCTGCCCCAGTTGCGGACAGCCGATGTGGGCTGGCGCAGCGACCTCGACTTCTCTCAGTGGCCGCGCGGCATCCACCAATTGGACTTCTATCTGCAGCGCACCGCCCACCCGCTGCGGCACCTGGGCAGCCGGCGCATCGCGATCGTCGACGCCACCCAGGCCACCCCCGAGCCGGTGCCGGTGGCGGCCCTTCCGGCCGCCGCCGAGGCCGATGCCGCCCTGCGCCAGCATATCGACACCCCTGAAGAACTGGCCTCGTTCTACTTCAATCCGCTGGCCAGGCTGTGGCACCGCTATCGGAACCAGCAGGTGGTGTCCTATCTGGACTACTTCACCAGACAGCTCCACGGCAGTTGCCTCGGCCAGCCAACGCTCTATACCCATCAACTGATCCCCTATGGCAACCCCAGTTGGGACGCGAACCGCTACGCGGTCGATGCCTCGCTGCAATCACAGCCCGGCCTGGCGCCCGGCATCAGTCTGTATGGCCGGACCGCCTATGGCCCCGAATTCATCCGCTGGCTGCACAGCACAGGCCATACGAAGTTCGGTGTCACCGAATTCCATCCCCTGACCCCCCTCGACACCCGGCAGTTGGCCGGCACATTGGATCGGCTGCACCAGCACGGTGCCCGATTCGTCTCGATGTTCCTGGAAAGCCGGATCGACGGAAAATTGACCGAGCACCTGCGCAATGAGTTTTCGTTCGATCCGGACAACCCGACCTCGGGCTCGGACGTCCTGTTCCATTCGCTCGAAACCCTGCTGGCCCACCCCGACCTGCTGGAGCAGGACATCGCACTCAAGCCCACGAAGACGGATCCACCCCGTAGCAAAGACTGAGCTGCCGGTGCAGCGCTGGATGCCGGGCCGCCAGCTCCGCACCCCGCTCAAAGAACACCTCGCTGGCCACAGCAAAGAATTCGGCCGGCTCGGTGGCGCCATAGGCGTCCAGCAGGTCTTCCTGGCCGGCGGCCAGCCGGGCCCGCAGCGCGGCGTATTCGGTGCGCATCACCCGCTCCCATTCATGCTGCCGGCCGGCCGAGCCCAGCCAGGGCGCGCCGTTGGCCACGCCATTCTCCTGGTCGAGCTGGTGCGCGAATTCGTGGATCACCACGTTGTGGCCGTCGCCGGGGTCCTGTGCACCGGCCAGCACATCCGGCCACGACAGCACGACCTGACCCTGCTGCCAGGACTCGCCGGTCAGGATCTGGCGCTGCTCGTGCACCACCCCCGCCGCGCCGTGGCGCACCCGGTCGACCCAGAAAGGCGTCGGGTAGAGCAGGATCTGCCGCAACTGGGGAAAACAACGCCCCGGGCGGTTCAACAGCAGCAGGCAGGCCTGGGCGGCCACCACCACCCGCATCTCGTCCGTCAGTTCCAGGCCCTGGCACGCGATGAAAGGCTTCTCCGCCAGGAACACCTGCATCTGCTTTTTCAGCTGTCCCTGCAGATCGGCCGGCAGGCGGGCGACCAAGGGCACCCGCTGGCGCAGCACCCGGCGCCATTCGGCCGGAAAAGGACGCTGCCGCAGGCGCAGACGACGCCAGGCCACCCGCCAGGGTGTGGACAACAGCCAGACCACCACGGCCAGGCACAGCAGGACAAGAAGGGCGAAAACCAGGGCAGCGCTCATGGGAACCTGCCAGTTGGGCCCCTGGCAGCCGAATTCAAGCGGCCGGGGCAGTTAACATGCCGGCCCATGCATGCACGGTGTCCCAATTGCTGAGTCCAGGAAACACCACGACGGGCCTGACCCTGTCGGTGATCAGCCACGGCCACGAGGACTGCCTGCGCACCCTCCTCACCCAACTGGCCCGCACGGCGGACGGCGGCGCGCTCCAGCACGTCATCGTCACCCACAACCTGCCGGCCGCCGCGCTGCCCCCGCCGCCCGGCGGCTGGCCCTTCCGGCTCACCGAGTGCCACAACCCGCAGCCGGCCGGCTTCGGGGCCAACCACAACCGGGCCTTCGCGCTCTGCGACACGCCCTTCTTCGGCGTGCTGAACCCCGACCTCGAAGACCTGACCGAGCAGCTCTGGCCACGCCTGTTGGCGGCGGCGGCGCAGCCGGGTGTGGGCTGCGCCTACCCGGTGCTGCGCAATCTGGACGGCTCCGTGCAGGACAGCGAGCGGGCCGTGCCGACACCGCTGTCGCTGTGGCGGCGCTACACCCGGCGGCGGCCCGAGCAGCGCGACTGGGTGAATGCAGCCTGCTGGGTGCTGCGCAGCGAGGTCTGGCATCAGCTGGGCGGCTTTGACGAGGGCTATTTCCTGTATTGCGAGGACGTGGATTTCTGTCTGCGCCTGCAACTGGCCGGCTACCGGCTCGAACGCGCCGCCACCGAGCTGACCCACCATGCGCAGCGCAGCAGCCACCGCCGGCTGCGCTATGTGCTGCTGCACCTCGGCAGCCTGTGGCGCCTCTGGCGCACCGCCCCGTTCTACCGTTTCCGGAGCGCCCAGGCGGCGGGCCGACTGCCTCAGCCCTGACGCCAGGGCAGGCCGCGAAAGCGCCAGCCGCCCTTGTGGCCGCGCTGGCCATGCTCGTCGGGATCGCCTTCGAAACCTTCCAGGATGTTGTAGGCCTGCAGGCCCAGTTCCGCAGCCCGCTTGGCGGCGGCCACCGAACGCACGCCGCTGCGGCACAGCAGGACCAGTGCCCGCCCCCCTGCAGCGGCGGCCTGCAGCCCGGCATCGAAGCCCGGGTTCATCGCCATGCCGGGCCACTGCTTCCAGGCCAGCGCCACCGCGCCCGGCACATGGCCGACCCATTCGCGCTCGGCATCGGTGCGGACATCGACCAGCACCGCCTCGCCCGCCTGCACCCAGGTCCAGGCCTGGCGGGCCGACACATCGCCCGCATAACCCGCCGCCGGCCGCACGCCGTCGAGCTCGGCCCCGCCGGCATCGTGGCGCAGGCCCGAGCTCAGGTTGGCCGGGACCGCCTCGCCGATGCGCCGGGGCATGGGCAGTTTCAGGCCCTCCATGAGGGCGACGAATTCATCGAGGCTGCGTCCGGCCACCCGGCTGTTGCCGACCTTCTCGGCCCCGATGGTGGAATGGGTCCGGCCCTGGTAGTCATGCCCGGGCCAGACGGTGGTCGCGTCAGGCAGGCGGAACAGCACCTCGGTCAGGCTGCGGTAGAGCGATTCGGCGCTGCCCGACTGGAAATCGGTGCGGCCGCAGCCCTGGATCAGCAGGGTGTCGCCGGTGAAGACATGGTCGCGCCAGACATAGCTCATGCTGCCGGCGGTGTGGCCCGGGGTGTGCAGGGCCAGCAGGCTCTCCTGGCCGAACTCGAGGCGCTGGCCGTCACCCAGCTGCACCGAGGCCGTGCCGACACCGCAGCCTTCGGGCGCGACGGTGCGCGCGCCGGTGTGCTCGGCCAGGGCCCCGGCGCTGGTGATGTGGTCGGCATGGGCATGGGTCTCGACGATCCAGCGCAATTGCAGCCCCTGCTCGCGCAGCAGTTGCAGGTCGCGCTCGATCTGCTCGTCGACCGGGTCGATGATGAGCGCCTCGCGGGTGACGGGGTCGTGCAGCACATAGGTGTAGGTGCTGGAGGCGGGGTCGAACAGTTGGATCGGCTTCATGGAAAAGGCTCCTGCGCAGGGGTGGATGAGCGGGGTCAGGCGAACTTGGCCAGCAATTCGGCCACCTTGGCCGGCGGCAGGCCGCCCTGCTCGATCAGGCAGCCGACCATGTTGAAAAAGGATTTGTCGAGGGCCTTGCGGGCGGCCGCCAGCTGCTGGGCGATCTTTTCGCAGTCGGCATCCTCGTCGATCATGCGCTGGATGCCCCGCAACTGCCCCTCCACCCGCGCCAGGCGCGTCTGAAGGGCTTTCTTGCGGGCGGGGTCGGCCATGGTGGACATGAGAGGGGGGTCTCCTGGAAAGACAAAGGGGATTGCAGTGCGCCAATATACTCCCACTGGTATCATGAAATCCTTCTGCAAGGCCTATTTTTTCCACCATGCACACGCTTCATCCCTACCTCCAGGCCGCCTTGGGCGGCCTGCTCATCGGTCTGGCCAGTTGGCTGCTGCTGGCCGCGCTGGGCCGGGTCGCCGGCATCAGCGGCATCACCGCCGCCCTGCTGCCCTCGGGGGCGCCGCCTGCGGCCACCGAACAGCGCTGGCGGGCGGCCTTCGTGGCGGGCCTGGTGATCGCAGGCGGCGCCATGGCCGCCTGGTGGCCGACACCGTCAACCGCCCTGCGCCCCTGGCCCCTGCTGGCGATCGCCGGCCTGCTGGTCGGCTTCGGCACCGTGCTGGGCTCGGGCTGCACCAGCGGCCACGGCGTGTGCGGCCTGGGCCGGCGTTCGGCCCGCTCGCTGGCGGCCACCCTGTGTTTCATGGCGACCGGCTTCGCCACCGCCACCCTGCGGGCCCTGTGGGCCTGATCCCGCACATGTCCACTGCCACCGCCACCGCCACGCCCATACCCATGACCTCGACCTCCTCCACCTCCCCTCAGCCAGCCCGCCCCGCCCGTCCGCTGCTGAGCCTGCTCACCGCGCTGGCGGCGGGCGCCCTGTTCGCCGCCGGGCTGGTCATCTCCGGCATGACCCAGCCGGCCAAGGTGCTCGGCTTCCTGAACCTGGCCGGCCTGGCCCAGGGCCGCTGGGACGCGAGCCTCGCCTTCGTCATGGGAGGCGCCCTGCTGGTGACCCTGGTGGCCTTTGCGGTCACGCCGCCGACGCCGCGCCGCCCGCAGCGCCGCCCCTGGCTGGCGCCGGCCTTCCAGTTGCCCACCCGACGCGACATCGACGGCCGCCTGCTCGCCGGCTCGGCCCTGTTCGGCGTCGGCTGGGGGCTGGCGGGCTATTGCCCCGGCCCCGCCCTGGTCAGCCTGCTGTCCAGCACCGATGCAGCGCTGTTTGCCGCCTTCATGCTGCTGGGCATGGCGCTGGCGCGCCGCCTGCTGCGCAAAGGCTGACCCGCAGGTGACCGACAGCCCCAGGGCCGGCCACTATGCTGCCGACGCAAGCCCCGGGGCCGGCCGACCCAGTTTGAAAGCCACAGGCCCCGGAGAGCAAGCCCAGGCGGCGCCGACCTGCCGCGTGCACTTTCACGGAGACCTGCAAGATGAACACCAGCGAACTTTTCTCTCTCCAGGGCCGCAGCGCCCTCATCACCGGCGGCTCGCGCGGCATCGGCCGCATGATTGCCGAGGGCTTCCTGGCCCAGGGCGCCCGCGTCTACATCTCGGCGCGCAAGGCCGAGGCCTGCCAGCAGACCGCCGCCGAACTCTCACGGCTCGGGCCTTGCGTGGCGCTGCCGGGTGACGTCTCGACCCTGGCCGGCGCCCAGGCGCTGGCCGCCGCCTATGCCCAGCACGAGGACGCCCTCGACATCCTGGTCAACAACGCCGGGGCGGCCTGGGGCGCGCCCTTCGACGAGTTCCCGGAAAGCGGCTGGGACAAGGTGGTGGACCTCAACCTCAAGGCCCCCTTCTTCCTGACCCAGACACTGGCCCCGCTGCTGCGCAAGGCGGCCGCGCAACGCCCGGCCAAGGTGATCCACATCGCCTCGATCGACGGCATCTCGGTCAACCCCATGGAAACCTACTCGTATGCCGCCAGCAAGTCCGGCCTGATCCACCTGACCCGGCGCATGGCGCTGCGCCTGATCCAGGACAACATCGTGGTCAGCGCCATCGCCCCGGGCGCCTTCGCCTCGGAGATGAACCGCGATGCACGGGACCACGGCGACGCGGTGGCCGCCCGCATCCCGGCCCGGCGCATCGGCGTGGCCGAGGACATGGCTGGCGCGGCCATCTTCCTGGCCTCGCGGGCCGGCGACTATGTGGTGGGCTCGACCCTCACGGTGGATGGCGGCGTGACGCACGCCCGGGGTTGAGCCCCAGACCTCCGCAACTTGCTGCAACGCAGCAATACGATTGACTTGCATCAAGAAAATGACGAGGCTCCTCGGGTTCAATGGGTCTTGAGCACCGAGCGCCCGTCATGCCGCCGCCATCCGGCCATGCTGTGATCGGGCCCTGACGGACTCAGAACTCCCGCTTCACCATGCCCACTGAACTCTCCGCCCCCGCCGACTCCGCCGTGGCTGCGCGCCCCACCGGCCGCGTCCACGCCGTCCATGGCGGGGTGGTCGATGTGCGCTTCGTCCAGGCCCCGCTGCCAGGCCAGGGCACGGCCTTGCAGGTGCGCTGGGACCTGCCCCAGCCCCTGACGCTGGAGGTCGAGGCCCAGCTCGACGAGCAGACGGTGCGCTGCGTGGCCCTGCAGGACACCCAGGGCCTGGCCCGCGACACGCTGGTGCACGACAGCGGCGGCCCCGTCACCGTGCCGGTGGGCGACGCGCTGCTGGGCCGGCTCATCAATGTGCTGGGCGAACCCGGCGACGGCGGCCCGGCCCTGGGCCCCGAGGTACCGCGCCGCCCCATCCACCGCCCACCGCTGCCGCTCGCGCAACGGCGGGCCGCCGCCGAGGTGTTCGAGACCGGCATCAAGGTCATCGATCTGCTGGCGCCCCTGGCCCTGGGCAGCAAGGCCGCGA
>JAFAMV010000252.1 GCA_019233055.1 Curvibacter sp. | reverse complement strand
ACCTGCCCGGGGTGGCCGAGAGCGCGTTGGTGGGTGTGCCGCACCCCGATTTCGGCGAGGGCGGCGTCGCCGTGGTGATCGCCCGGCCCGGCGCCGATCTGCAGCCCGACGCGGTGATCGCCAGCCTGAAATCGCAACTGGCCAATTTCAAGATCCCGAAGCAGTGCTTCGTGTTGCCCGAGCTGCCGCGCAACACCATGGGCAAGGTGCAGAAGAACCTGCTGCGCGACCGCTACAAGGCGCTTTTCACGACCGTCTGAGACAGCGGGCGCGGGCCGCAGATGTGACCACGGGCCCGCAGGGGCCCGTGGTCGGTGGAGGGCGCGCGCGCCTCAGTTCAGACGTGGCACAGGGCTGCCACACCGATGGCGCCGCCGAGGCCCGCGACGCCGAACATGGCGTATTCGAGCCACTTCTTCTTGGTCAGCAGGGCGATGGCGGCCAGGGCGATGGCGACCTGCAGCACGGTGGTGGCCTGGGCCCAGCGGTGGTGCAGATGCATCTGCTGTTCCGACTGCTCATCCCATTGCCTGGCCTCGGCCTCGAGCTTGTCGGCGGCTTCCTTGATCTCGTTCTTCTCTTTCTCGTAGCGCTCGGCCTTGGCCTGGTAGGTGGCCTTCTTGTCCTCGGGGGCCAGGTCGCGGGCCAGCTCGGCGAGCGACTGCTTGGTGCTCTTGGCCTGGAAGTAGTTCCACTGGTTGGCCGCCTCGGTCTTCTTGATCGCGGCATCGTTCTTGTACAGGCCGGCATTGGCCTGGGTGGCGCCGCCCATGTAGGCGAAGATGGCGCCCACGGTGGCCAGGATCGCGGTGAACATGGCGATCTGGTTGGTCATGCGGTCGCCGCCGTGCTCCACCACATGTTCGATTTCGTGGTCATGGGGACCGTGCACATGGAATCCGTCGCCAGACATCTCAGGCTCCTTTCTGGTAGGTGACAAAGCTGAAGGGCAGACCGGTGCTGGAGAGCTGCGGCTCGCGGCTCAGCTCCTGCCATTCCGGGCCCAGGATGGGGGCATGGGCGTCGCCCTCGAAATCGCGCCCGATCTCGGTGATCACGGCGCGCCGGGCCCAGGGCAGGGCCTGGGCGTAGATGTCGGCGCCGCCGATGACCCAGGTTTCCTCGTCGGGGGCCAGCAGGGCCAGGGCCGCATCGAAAGAGGCCACGCACTCGGCGCCGGGGGCGCTCCAGCCGGCCTGGCGTGTCAGCACCAGATTGCGGCGGCCCGGCAGCGGGCGGAAGCGCGGCGGCAGGGAGTCCCAGGTGCGCCGGCCCATGAGGACCGCACAGCCGCTGGTGCAGCGCCGGAAATGGGCCATGTCCTCGGGCAGAGGAGGCCAGGGCAGGGCATTGTCGCGGCCGATGACGCCGTTGGCGGCGCGCGCCAGGATCAGGTTCAGGGGCATGGGGAAAACGGCTCTCGGTCTCTGGCGGCTTCAGACGGCCACCGGGGCCTTGATGGCGGGGTGGCATTGGTAGTCGAGCACCTCGAAGTCTTCGTACTGGTAGTCGAAGAGGCTGTCGGGGCGGCGCTTGATGTTCAACACCGGGTAAGGGCAGGGCGTGCGGGCCAGCTGGGTCTCGACCTGTTCATGGTGGTTGTCGTAGATGTGGCAGTCGCCCCCGGTCCAGATGAAGTCGCCGACCTCCAGATCGCATTGCTGGGCCAGCATATGGGTCAGCAGTGCGTAGCTCGCGATGTTGAAAGGCACGCCGAGGAAGATGTCGGCGCTGCGTTGGTAGAGCTGGCAGGACAGGCGTCCCCGCCCGCCCGGGGCCTGGGCCGGTGCGACGTAGAACTGGAAGAAGGCATGGCAGGGCATCAGCGCCATCTGGTCCAGCGCAGCCACGTTCCAGGCACTGACGATGATGCGGCGCGAATCGGGGTTGCTGCGCAGGGTCTTGACCACCTCGGCGATCTGGTCGATGTGGCCGCCATCGGGGGTGGGCCAGCTGCGCCATTGCACCCCGTAGACCGGCCCGAGTTCACCGTCCTCGCGCGCCCATTCGTCCCAGATGGTGACGCCGCGCTCGCGCAGCCAGTTGTTGTTGCTCGAGCCGCTGAGGAACCACAGCAGCTCCTGGATGATGGAGCGCAGATGCACCTTCTTGGTGGTGACCAGGGGAAAGCCTTCGCGCAGGTCGAAGCGCATCTGGTGGCCGAAGAGGCTGCGCGTGCCGGTGCCGGTGCGGTCGCCCTTGCTGACGCCGTTCTGGTAGACGAGGCGCATGAAGTCCTCGTACTGCGAACGGACAGGGCGTGGCTGGGTGGTGCTCATGGCGGGGGGCGGTGGTCGCGGATGAAAGGAACGGAGCCTGATTCTAGAACCTGCTTCGGCCGTCATCGCCCAGTACACGGGCTCAGGCCAACCCGGAGGTCACCTGGCCGGGTGGCGCCGGCACCCGACAGCGATGTGCGTGGTCCAAGTCATGCGGGGGAATGAATGCGGTACCAGCCGCCTGCCAGCGGTGTGCAAGATGATTTCGCCGGGACATGATGCCGCTTTGCTGGCCGTCTTCAGGATTTCTCAAGCGATCAGAAATCGCGCTTCGACCCCAGGATTACCACGGAAGGAATACGCAAGCTGTTCTGCGTAATTTTACGGATGTGCTTTTTTCACCTTGCCAAATAATGAAAATACCTGCGAAAAATCAACTGACGTAAAAAATATCCATTTTTAAATGAAAAAATCATTCTTGATTGTGTTCCTGATCTTGGCCGCCGGCAGCGCTTTTTCTTCACCTTCTCTCATGGGCCGTCTGAGTATATCGGAGGCAAGCCGTTCTCAAGGTCCTTACGCCATCCATCCCCTTGCTTCGTGTCTCGAAGGTCCTCAATCCCTTTCGAATGAAAGGTCGGATAGGGCGCCAAAGGCAGACGATCAAAAGGATGAAAGACATCAAGTGGCGCTTTTTTTTCGAAGCCTCCCATGCATCAAATGCTATTGAATTGATGGCGGGCCCATTGGCCTGAGCTAAGAATTTTATTTCGGCGCGTGGGAGGTCTGGCGCATCTTCGTGTGTGGGCGCCAATTCGACCTGCTGAGTGCTTTGAGATCAAGAGTGCGAAAGACACTCCGCGATCCTGTTGTGTTTGAAAAAATGAATAATCGAGACAATGAGTATTCCAATTTTGGGCATCCGCACCCGATTGATCGGGGCGTTCGGATTTTTGACGGCCATGATGCTTCTGGCCATCGGGCTGGGTTTTCATAATCTGAATGTTGTTGAGTCTAGATATGATGGAATCATGTCGTCTCTTCTTTTGAAGGAGCGGGTGGTTTCGGACTGGTATCGCATCATCCAGTCATCCATCAAGCGCACCACTGCCATTGCTCAAAGCCGGGACGAGCAACTGGCGTTCTATTTTGAGGGCGATGCACGGGAAGCCACAAAAATATCCAATCAGCAGCAGGAGAAATTGGATTCTCTGCTTCAAGGAAACGAAGAGCGCCAACTCTTTGACAAGCTGAAGGCTGTGCGCTCCCAATACATCAAGGCGCGCGATTCCATCTTTGTTGCGCGCAAGGCCCACGAATCTGAAGAGGTGACAAAGTCCTTTTTCAGTGCGGTGTATGAGCCTGCTGCCGCGAAATATCTTGAAGCCTTGCAAAACCTGCTGGACCATCAACGGCAAGGGATGGATCAAGCCCAAAGTCTGGCACATGAAGCCGCTTCACGCTGCAAGCTTGGATTGCTCTGGCTGGGGGGGATTGAAACAGCACTGGCCGTCATTTTGGCCGCCTTGATCACCCGGTCCATCTCGCATCCTCTACGGCAAGCTGTCGCCGTGACAAACGCGGTCGCCGACGGCAATCTCAATCTGCAGGTACGTGAGGATCGCCAGGATGAGATCGGCGCTCTGTTTCTCGCGTTGTCAGCCATGGTTCAGCAATTGAGATCCGTGGTCCTGAAGGTCAGAAGAGGTGCCGAAACAATCCATGGAGCATCCAATGAGATGGCTGACGGGCATTTCGATCTGTCAGCGCGGACTGAATCTCAGGCCAGCGCTCTCGAACAGACGGCCGCGTCCGTCGAGCAGATGACAACTTCTGTGAAGCACAACTCGGATAACGCAAGGCAAGCCCAAAGATTGGCCGATGAAGCCTTGAAGGTGGTGTTGGACAGCAATGCGGAGGTGCTTCAACTGGTTTCCGCCATGGATGAGATGCATGGTTTGTCGGATCGTATTTTCGCGATTGTAGAGATCATCGACGGAATTTCCGCCCAGACAAACATACTGGCATTGAATGCCGCGGTAGAGGCTGCACGGGCCGGTGAGCATGGGCGGGGGTTTGCCGTGGTTGCCGCAGAAGTCCGGCAACTGGCCCATCGCAGTGCACAGTCAGCCAAAGAGATCGTCTCACTGGTCGATCAGACGGTGAAGTCCTTGGACCTGGGGCAACAGAAGGCGGCACTGGCAAGTGATGGCATCAAGGATATTGAACGGCGCATGGTGGAAGTGACCCAACTCTTTGCCGATATATCGGCATCCAGTCAGGAGCAAAGCGACGGTATTTTGCAAATCAACGAAGCCGTTGCCCATATAGATGCCGTCACTCAGCAAAATGCCGCGCTGGTGGAAGAGGCCACGGCATCGATTTCTTCATTGAATGACCTGGCACGGGATCTTCTTGGAATTGTGGCCACATTCCAGGTGGCGCAGGAATTACATGGCAATCCTGTATTGCGGTGATCAATTTTCAACTCATTGAAAAGCATCTCAAAGATTTTCGCCGTCGAGGTCTCCGAATGAATCAGTTGCGCCAGATTTTTACTTTCCTAGGCCGCTGGCTTCTCTATTTGGCCATGGCTTCAGGAAACGCGGGCGCATGGGCGCAGATCATCATCGGTCAATCGACAGGTCTGACAGGGCAGGTCGCCTCCGGTGTGGCGGAGAATCTCGTGGGGGCGCGGCTGTATTTTGATATGGTGAATCGGCAAGGCGGGGTCGCCGGTCGCAAGATCGAATTGAGGACGCTTGATGATGGATTCGACCCGGAACGCGCCGCAGCCAATGCACTCCTGTTGGCGCAAGACCCCAAGGTGATCGCCTTGTTTCTTTCGCGAGGCACGCCACACAGCCTGGCGATGGTGCCGATATTGCGGCAATTCAAGATCCCCTTGGTGGCGCCGTCGAGTGGTGCCATGTCGTTGCGTGCGCCATCCGATCCTTGGATTTTCAATGTTCGCAGCCCGTATCAACTGGAGGCGCAGGCGGCCATCCATCACCTTCTGACAGTGGGCTCCCGACGTGTCGCGCTGCTCTACCCAGATGATTCATTCGGGCGGGACGCCCTGGAAGGCGCACGGCAGGAACTGTCCAAGAGCGGTCTTTCGCCCCTGATTGAACTCGGCTTTCCCCGGGATCAGCCGGATCAGAAGGCGTTCTTGCTCAAAGTGGCAGCCCTCCAACCGGAAGGGGTTCTGTTCATTGGTTCGGAGCAGGCGGTGGCCACGGGGATCCAGTTCTTACGTTCGGCTGGATATGGCAGAACAGTGATCACGCTTTCGAACAACGCCTCGGCGGGGTTTATTCGCTCTTTGGGAAATATGCAGACCGGCGTCATTGTCACGCAGGTGTTTCCCAGTGACCACGCGATCACCTACCCCATAGTGGCAGAGTTGCAGCAGGCAGCCAGGGGGGGCAACGCCGGGCCTTTGACGCCCTCCATGATGGAAGGGTATGTGGCGGCGAAAGTCTTGGTGGAGGGCTTGCGCCGTGCTGCGCCCGATTTCAGCCGGGCCCGTTTGACGAAAGCACTGGAAAGCCTCGGTACGTTTGATCTGGGGGGGATCGAACTGCAATATGCCCCTGGAGATCACACCGGGCTGCATTTTGTCGATCTGGCCATCATTTCAGCGGACGGCCATTTCCGACGTTAAAACGCATTCAAGGCATCCCTCAATCCAGCCCACGGCCAGCAGGGCCGGCGGGTCTGATCGATTTCATTGCGGCAGGTCGCCGGCGGGTCTTCCCAGCCACTTCATGGACATCCTGTCGAGGTCGCCGTTTTTCTTGGCCTCGCCGATGATGCCGTTCACGACCAGGCGCAGAGAGTCCTCGCCCTTCGGGACCCCAATGTAGTTCGGGCTTTCTTTCAGAAGCAGTTTGTAGGCGGTATGGGTGTCGGGGTTGGTCGCCATGATGTCTCCCGCTACCGAGGCGCCGGTGGCGATCAACTGAACCTGACCGGCAATGTACGCGGAGACGGTTTTGGTGTTGTCGCCAAAATGTTTGATGTCGGTGCCGGCCGGCGCCACCTTCTGCAACTCCTGCTCTTCCACCGACCCGACGGTCACGCCGATCGATTTCCCGGCCAGGTCG
This sequence comes from Curvibacter sp., assembly GCA_019233055.1. Taxonomy (GTDB): domain Bacteria; phylum Pseudomonadota; class Gammaproteobacteria; order Burkholderiales; family Burkholderiaceae_C; genus Curvibacter. The sequence continues at coordinate 12,764 of JAFAMV010000252.1, read as the reverse complement.
GCGAAACTCTTGACGTTGAGGTTGCTGGCCCCGAACACGGCTTGGTAGAACTGGGAGTAGGCGGCACTGAAATCGATCTGCTGTTCGCGTTCAGGATTTTTCCCCAGGGTGGCTATCACCAGCGCCGCCTTGTGCTTCTGCAGATAGGGAATTCGATTGGCGCTGACGACCGGGATCAGTTCGGCGCTGACCCCCAATTTGGCCGCCACAAAATTGGCCATGTCAACGTCCAGCCCCCGAAGTTTGAAATCCGGGCCCATGGAGCCAAAGGGCGGGAAATCCGGCGGGACCGCAATCACGATCCTCTTGGCTTTCAAGATGCTGTCCAAGGCCGTCTGGGCCCATGCACCGGGCGAGACGGAGGCCAGGCCCAGCGCAAGCAGCGAAACAAACAACAACTTGTGATTTTTCATCAGCAGTTCCGTTTCAGGAGGTCGTTGGCGTTGAATTCAGATGGCTGCCCGGAATCTCCAAGGCCGGGACATCATACGGCGCTGTGCCCAGCCCATCCACACGCGGGCAGGGAAGGCATGGCGTCGACGAATGGCGCCTCGTCTTCGAGGGCTTGGCGTGCGAGGGTTCCGGGCTTGTCGCGAGGAACACGGGCCCAGAGCTTCTGCCGCAGACTGCGCAGCGCTCAGGCGTCGATCTCGCGGAACAGCTCGCGCGCCACCCGGAAGCTGTCGATGGCAGCGGGCATGCCGCAGTAGATGGCGGTCTGCAGCAGCACTTCCTGGATCTCGTCGCGGCTGACCCCGTTGCGCAGCGCACCGCGCAGGTGCAGCTTGAGTTCATGGGGCCGGTTCAAGGCTGTCAGCATGGCCAGGTTGATGAGGCTGCGGCTGCGGCGGTCCAGGCCGGGGCGGTTCCAGATGTCGCCCCAGGCGTACTGGGTGACCATCTCCTGCAGGGGGCGGTTGAAATCGTCGGCGTTGGCGATGGCGGCGTCCACGTAGTCGGCGCCCAGCACCTCGCGGCGGGTCTGGAGGCCTTGGTCGAACAGTTCCTGGTTCATGGTCTTTCCTGGTGATGAGGGGGCTCAGTCGGCCAGCACACGGCCGGGGTTCATGATCTGTTGCGGGTCCAGGGCGCGCTTGATGCGGCGCATCAGCGCCAGCGCCACCGCCGGCTTGTAGTGCGGCAGTTTCGCCGCCTTGAGGCTGCCGATGCCGTGCTCGGCCGAGATCGAGCCGCCGAACCGGGTGACCTGGTCGTAGACCAGGGTGTTGACCCGGTCTTCGTGCTCGTGCAGGAAGGCCCGCGCATCGCCACCGGCCGGGGCCTGGACGTTGTAGTGCAGGTTGCCGTCGCCCAGGTGGCCGAAATTCACCAGGCGCACCCCGAGGATCGTGCTGGCCAGCAGCGCATCCGTCTCCTCGCAGAAGGCCGGGATGCGCGAGACCGGCAGGCTGATGTCGTGCTTGATGTTCAGGCCTTCCTCGGCCTGGGCCAGCGGGATGCTCTCGCGCACATGCCAGAGCTGGCGGGCCTGGGCGATGTTTTCGGCCACCACCGCATCGCTCACGCAGCCCTGTTCGAAGGCGGTCTCGAGCAGGGCCTCGAAGCGTTCGCGGGCATGGGCCTCGGACTCGTTGTCCGAGTTCTCGAGCAGCACGCAATAGGGCGCTGCCGCGTCGCCGAGGAAGGGGACGCGCAGTTGCGGCATGTGCCGCCCCACCAGGCTCAGCGCGAACTGGCCCATGACCTCGAAGCCGGTCAGGCCGGCCCCGAGCTGGCGGTGCGCCAGGCCGAGCAGGGCCACGGCCTGGGGCAGCGAGGGCACGGCCGCCCAGGCGGTGAGGCGGGCGGCGGGCAGCGGATGGAGCTTCAGGGTGGCCGCGGTGATCACCCCCAGGGTGCCCTCGCTGCCGATGAACAGATCGCGCAGGTCGTAGCCGGTGTTGTCCTTGCGCAGGCCGCTCAGGCCGTCCCAGACCTCGCCGTCGGCGGTGACCACCTCAAGCCCCAGGCAGAGCTCTCGGGCGTTGCCGTAGCGCAGCACCTGGGTGCCGCCGGCATTGGTGCCCAGGTTGCCGCCGATGGTGCAACTGCCCTCGGCGGCCAGGCTCAGCGGAAACAGGAAGCCGGCCTGCTCGGCGGCCTGCTGCAGGTTCTGCAGGATGCAGCCGGCCTCGACGGTGACGGTGAGGTTGTCGGGGTCGATCTGGCGCACCGCCTGCATGCGCCCCAGGCTCAGCACCACCTGGGTGCCCGAACCGTCGGGGATGGAGCCCACCGCCAACCCGGTGTTGCCGCCCTGGGGCACGATGGCGGTGCCGCTGGCGGCGCAGGCCTTGACCACGGCGGCCACTTCGGCGGTCGTGGCCGGCCGCACCACGGCCAGGGCACGGCCCCGGGCCCGACGGCGCCAGTCCTGCTCCCAGGCGATGAGGTCGCTGCCGGGGTCGTCAGGGCACAGCACATGGGACGGGCCCACGAGGTGGCGGAGTTGCTGGATCAGTTCGGTTGACATGGCGGTCTGTGGGGCAGGCTGGGGTCAGTGAAGGATCGATGCGATGCATGGGATCCGTGCGATCAATGGGCCTGGGGAGGCGGTGCCGCTTGTGGGGCCAGCCGCCGTCCGTGGCGCAGGCGCAGGCGCACGTGCAGGGCACAGGCGGTGAACAACGTCAGGCACAGCAGCACCTCGAGCAGGGCCAGCCAGCGACCCGGCGCCGGATCGCTGTAGGCCCGCACCACGCCTTCGGTGAAGTAGAGCCAGATCAGCAGGCTGACCCAGCGGTAGGTGTACATGCGGTTCTTCAGCAGGCCTGCCAGGGGGATGCACAGCGGCAGCACCTTGAGCGCCAGCAACGAGCCGCCAGGGCGGATCGGTGCCAGCGCCAGCTCCCAGGCCAGGCCCAGCAGGACCAGGCCCAGCAGGCTGCCGACGGCCAGCCAGCGCGTCAGGTTGACCTCCAGGCTCGGGGCCACGGCGGGCCGGATGGGGGGCGGGGCGGATGAGGTCGGGTGCGGTGTCATGGCGGTGGCATCATAGCGGCCATGTCCGACCCTGTCCCTCCACGCACCGTGCACCGATCGCCCTGGCATCGCGGCATGGTGCAGCTGCGCCATTGGGCGCGCGAGCTGTCGCGCTTTCCGTGGCAGGCCACGGCGCTGACCCTGCGCGAACGCTTCCGCGAAGACCGCCTGGGCCTGACCGCCAGCAGCCTGACCTTCACCACCACCCTCGCCCTGGTGCCCCTGATGACGGTGGCCCTGGCGGTGTTCACCGCCTTCCCGATGTTCGGCAAGGTGCAGGACGTGCTGCAGCGCTGGCTGATCGACAGCCTGGTGCCCGAGGCGATCTCGCGCCAGGTTCTGGGCTACCTGACCCAGTTCGCCAGCAAGGCCAGCCGCCTGGGCGCGGCGGGCCTGTCGGCCCTGGTGTTCACCGCGCTGACCCTGATCCTGACGATCGACCGCACCCTCAACGGCATCTGGCGGGTGCGGCGCCCGCGCAAGCTGGGCCAGCGCGTGCTGATCTACTGGGCGGGCCTGACCCTCGGGCCCCTGGTCATGGGGCTGAGCCTGGTGCTGACCTCGTATGTGATGAGCGCTTCGCGCGGCCTGGTGGCGGCGATGCCCGAGCCGCTGCGCCTGCTGCTCGATTCGGTCGAGTTCCTGATGCTGGCCGGTGGCATGGCCGCGCTCTACCACTATGTGCCCAACACCTATGTGAAATGGAGCCACGCCTGGGTCGGCGGGGTGTTCGTCTCGGTGGACATGGAGCTGGCCAAGAAGCTGCTGGGGCTGTACATGAGCCAGGTGCCGACCTATTCGGTGATCTATGGGGCGTTTGCGACCTTCCCCATCCTGCTGATCTGGATCTATGTCGTGTGGGTGGTGGTGCTGCTCGGCGCGGTGATCACCGCCTACCTGCCGAGCCTCATCCTCGGGGTGCGGCGCCCGGCGGGCGGGCCGGGCTGGGCGTTCCAGCTGGCGCTGGAGCTGGTGCACCGCCTGTCCCTGGCCCGCCATGAGCCGGCGCATGGCCTGGGCATCGACGCCCTGGTGCACGCGCTGCGCGTCGATGCCTTGCAGCTCGAGCCCTTGCTGGAGGGGCTGCAGGCCATGGACTGGGTGGCCCAGCTCAACGAGCCTGAAGCGGGCGGCGAGGCGCGCTATGTGTTGCTGGTGGACCCCCGGAGCACGCACCTGGGGCCCTTGTTCGAACGCTTCCTGCTGGAGCCGTCGGCGGGCACGGCGGCGCTCTGGAGCCAGGCGGCCTGGCCGGGCATGCGGCTGTCCGACGCCATGCCGCCAGACTGAGCTGCGCCGCCTGCAGGGCTCAGGACTGCGGTTCACGAGCTCGCATGGGCCATGCGAGGCCGTGAACAGGCGCTCAGGCCGTCAGGAAATCCCGGATCGCCGCCAGTGTGGCGTCCGGTGCCTCGCTCATCTGGTGGTGCCCCACCGGGACATCGACCCGGCGCAGCGTCTTGCCATGCGCCTGGCCGGCCTGGATGAGGCTTTGCGCGGCCTTGGGCGGGGTCATCTGGTCGACACTGCCGAGCACGAACAGCACCGGGCAGCTCAGCTGGGCCATCGCCGCCTCGCCGTTCGCATAGCGGTCGCAGGCCTGGAAGCCCCGGTGGAACACGTTGACCTCCGGGTTGCTGCGCAGCACCCGGCGTCCGAGCGCCATGCCGCTGCCGAAGACCCAGGTGCCCGGCCCCAGCACCGAGGGCGGTGCCGACAGGGTGCTGCGGGAGAAGACATTGATCATGCGCAGCGCCTTCTCGGGGGTCTCCAGCGAGCTTTGCAACAGGGCCGGCGAGACCTTCATCGGGTAGGCGCAGCCCACCAGCACCAGGTGGCTGATGCGTGGGCCCAGGCGGGCGGCGGCCTCGAGTGCGATCAGCGAGCCCCAACTGTGGCCGACCAGGGCCGCGGTCTGCACACCGGCGGCATCGAGCAGGCCGGCAATCACCTCGGCGGCCTCTTCGACGCTGGCGGGCGCCTCGCCGGCGCTGCGGCAGTGGCCCGGCAGGTCGATGGCCAGCACATTCCAGCCATGGTGGGCCAGGTAGCGGCTCTGCAGGATCCAGACGCTGTGGTCGTTGAGCACGCCGTGGATGAAGACCACGGTCGGCTGATCCGCACGGAAGGGCTTGCCGCCGGTGTAGCAGTAGAGCGGGTGGCCGTTGACGGTCAGTTCCATGGTCAGGCTCCTGCTTTCTCGGCGGCCTTCAGCGCGCGTTGGAGGTCGTCGATGAGGTCGTCGGGGTCTTCGAGTCCGATGGACAGGCGGATGGTGCCCTGGCCGATGCCGGCCTGGACCAGGGCCTCGTCGCTCATGCGGAAATGCGTGGTGCTGGCCGGATGGATGACCAGGGAGCGGCAGTCGCCGACATTGGCCAGGTGGCTGAAGATCTTCAGCGTCTCGATGAACCGGCGGCCTTGCGCCCGGTTGCCCTGGATGTCGAAGCTGAACACCGAGCCGGCGCCCCGGGCCCCGAAGCGCAGCACCTTCTCGGCCAGCTTGTGGCTGGGGTGCGATTCGAGCAGCGGGTGGCCGACGCGCGAGACAAAGGGCTGGCGGGCCAGGAACTCGACGACCTTCTCGGTGTTGCGCATGTGCCGCTCCATGCGCAGCGGCAGGGTCTCGATGCCCTGCAGGATCAGCCACGCCGTGTGCGGGCTCATGCAGGCCCCGAAGTCGCGCAGGCCTTCGCGGCGCGCGCGCAGCAGGAAGGCACCGACCGTGGACTCCTCGCTGAACACCATGTTGTGGAAGCCGTCGTAGGGGCGGGTCAGTTCGGTGAAGCGGCCTGCGGTGGCCGGGCCTTCCCAGTCGAAGCTGCCGCCATCGACCACGATGCCCCCGATCACCGTGCCGTGGCCGGACAGGAACTTGGTGGCCGAGTGGTAGACCAGGTCGGCGCCCAGGCCGAGCGGCTTGACCAGGTAGGGCGAGGTGAGGGTGGAGTCCACCAGCAGCGGCACGCCCGCCTCGTGGGCGATGGCGGCGACGGTCTCGATGTCCAGCACGTCGAGCCCCGGGTTGCCCACGGTCTCGCCGAAGAACAGCCGGGTCTCGGGGCGCACAGCCGCGCGCCAGCCATCGATGTCGCCGGGTTTCACGAAGGTGGTCTCGATGCCGAAGCGGCGCAGGGTGTAGTGCAGCAGGTTCTGCGAGCCGCCGTACAGCGCGGTCGAGGCCACGATGTGCGAGCCGGCCCCCATCAGGGTGGCCACCGCCAGATGCAGTGCGGCCTGGCCGCTGGCGGTGGCGATGGCGCCGATGCCCTCCTCGAGGGCGGCCACGCGCTGTTCGAGCACCGCGTTGGTCGGGTTGGAGATGCGCGAATAGACGTGACCCGGGCGCTCCAGATTGAACAGGGCCGCTGCGTGGTCGCTGGATTCGAACACGAAGGAGGTGCTCAGGTGGATGGGAACGGCGCGCGCCCCGGTGGACGGGTCCGGCGCGCTGCCTGCATGAAGGGCCAGGGTGTCGAACCCGGGATCTGAATAACCGGCCATGCACGGTCTCCTGGAATGTTGGGGGATGTCGGGCCCTCATGATAGGAGCGCCAGGATTGACCCCGGACCCGGCCCGCCGCCGGACACACACCCTGTCGGGTCAAGTCCTGTCGTCAAGGTTGCAAAATGAGCCGTCGCCAGGGCAAATTTTCGCTATATTCAAACGCATCCCCCTCCAGGAGACCAAACATGAAAGTCAGCGACATCCTGCGTGTCAAGGGCAACACGCTCTACACCGCCACTCCCGACGAGCCTCTGGCCCAGGCTGTCCAGATCATGGCCGACAAGGACATCGGTTCGCTGGTCGTCATGGAGCATGGCGACCTGGTGGGCATGCTGACCTTCCGCGAGGTGATCCAGTCGGTGGTCAAGAACGGTGGCTCGGTGGGCGAGACGCTGGTGCGCTCCTCGATGGACGACCATCCCCTGACCTGCACCTCGGAAACCGATCTCGACGAAGTGCGTCGCATGATGCTCGACCGCCACGCCCGCTACATGCCGGTCATGAACCAGCGCATGCTCATGGGGGTGATCAGCTTCTACGACGTGGCCAAGGCGGTGGTGGACAGCCAGAACTTCGAGAACAAGATGCTCAAGGCCTACATCCGCGACTGGCCTGAAGAGACCTCGACCTCCTGAAATCAGGAAGGCGCGAAGCCAGGCGGGGGCTCAGCCAGCCCCGCTGCTGTCGCGCAGCTCCATCCAGTCCCGCAGGGCCTGAGGTGTCAGCGGTCGGCTGAACAGATAGCCCTGGAGCACCGGGCAACCGCAGTTTTCAAGCCATTCCTGCTGGCTGATGGTTTCGACACCTTCGGCCACCACCACCATGTCCAGGCTGCGCGCAATGCTCATGACCGACTGGATCAGGGCCCGGGCCGCCGGGCTGCCGGCCAGGTCCTGCACGAAGCTCTTGTCCAGCTTGAGTTCCGAGATGGGCAGGCGGTGCAGGTAGCTGAGGCTGGAATAGCCGGTGCCGAAGTCATCCAGCGACAGGCAGAAACCCTGAGCATGCAGTTTGTCGATGTTGTGCAGGGTGCTCTGGTGGGCATCCATCATCACGCTCTCGGTGATTTCCAGAACAATGTCTGACGGCGCCAGGCCCAGCCGGCGCAGCGTGGCCTCGAGGTGGTTCGCGAAGTCGGGCTCATGGAAGCTGCGTGCCGACAGATTGATGGCCATGTGGGGGACCGACAGGCCTGCCTGGCGCCAGCGCAGCAACTGGCCGCAGGCCTCTTCCACCAGCCAGTCGGTCAATGGGCCGATGAGGCCGGTCTCTTCTGCGACCGGTATGAACTGATCCGGTGGGATCGGTCCCCATTCGGGGTGCTGCCAGCGGGCAAGGGCTTCGACGCCGTACAGGGTATGGGCCGGGCCGGCCATCAGCTGGGGCTGGTAGTGGAGGGTCAGGCTGCGGGCATCCAGAGCCTGCCGCAAGGCCTGCTCGAGTGCGGCGCGGGCCTGGGTGCGCAGGTTCATCTCGGAACGGAACAACTGCACCCCGTGGCGGTTGTCGCTCTTGGCCTGGTACATGGCCTGGTCTGCGTGGCGCAGCAGGGTGTCGATGTCTGCCCCGTCCGCCGGGAACAACGCGATGCCGATGCTGGCCTGCTGGAGCTGGGTCTGGCCCAGCACCTGGACGGGTTGCCCCAGGGTCTGCAGGATGCGCTCGGCGGATCGGACGGCCTGTGTGGCGTCATCGACCCTGAGCAGGACACCGAATTCATCCCCCGCAAGGCGGCCTGCCAGGTCCTGGGAACCCAACTGGCTGGTGAGGCGGCGGGCCACCTCGCAGAGCAGGGCATCACCCGCCGCGTGCCCCTGGCTGTCGTTGACGCGCTTGAAGCGGTCCAGGTCGATGAACAGCAGGGCGGCGCTCCGGCCGTCCTCCCTCAGGCGGGTCAGGGTCTGTTCGGAGCTGGCCTTGAACATGGTCCGGTTCGGCAGCCCCGTCAGCACGTCGTAGTAGGCCAACTGGTGGACGCGCTTGCGGGTCGCGTCCCGTTCCATGGCGATCTCGCAGAGGTGAACGCAGACCTCGACCAGGCGCTGATGGAATGCATCCGGAATGCGGCTGGCATGGAAGTAGAACGCGAAGGTGCCGATCACCTTGCCCTGATGGGTCTTGATCGGACTCGACCAGCAGGTCTTCAAGCCGGTGGGGGCAAAAAGAGCACGGTAGTCGGCCCACAGAGGATCGCTCTGGATGTCGGTGACCAGCACCGGTTCGCCGCGCCAGGCCGCCGTGCCGCACGACCCGGTGCAGGGCCCGATCGACAGGCCGTCGATGGCCGCACTGACGAACGCAGGCATGCGGGGGGCCGCCAGCGGATGGACCCTGCCGTCGTCATCGACGGACAGGATCGTGGCCGTCACCTCGGGGGCGATGCGCTCGACCTCGGTGCAGACCAGCAGCATCAATTCCTGCAGCGGGAGTTCATGCACCATGCCTTCCAACACCTTCTTCTGCAGCACTTCGTGCATCTTGGTGAGCGTGATGTCGCTGAGCACGGTGGTGGTGTTGGCCAGTGGATCCGGTTGCGGCCCCGGGGGGCGGTTGATGACCATGGAGACCCAGCGCGGCTGGCCGCTGCGCCCGTAGATCAGCGCCTCGCATCGGACCTGGCCCCAGGTGCGCAGCCCGTGGTGGATGGTGTCCTTCTGGGCGGGTTCGGCATCCGGGCCGAGCAGCACCTCGCTGGGCATCCGCCCCAGGACTTCGGCCGCCGTGAATCCGAACATCCGGGTGAAGCCTGCATTCACATAGCAGATGCGCCTGAGCCCGTCGGTGAGGATGATGGCACTGTCGCTGACATCGAGTGCGGCCTCGATCCAGGCCGGATCCCGGGCTGCGGGCGGGTGCGGCGCCTCTTCCTGGCCTGCAGGCAGTGCACGTTCCGGGGGCAGTCGAGCGGGCATGCGATTCCAAAAAGCGGTGGCTTTGTGTCAGGGCTGGATCCCGGGGCTTGAATCACGACGGATTCGGGACCCGTGTCGTTCAGGGCGTTCTTGCACGGGGCATTGTCGCCGTTTCGGATGATGCTCGGTTTCGGGGTTCCAAATTTGACGCATATCAAGCTTTTTGTGGGTGGTGACCGGAGTCCTGTCGGGGATAATCGCAGCCATGAGCGGCAACACCCTAGGCACCCTTTTCAGCGTCACCAATTTTGGTGAGTCCCATGGCCCGGCCATCGGCTGTGTGATCGATGGCTGTCCTCCCGGCATGGCGCTGAGCGAGTCGGACATCCAGGTCGAGCTCGACCGCCGCCGACCGGGCACCAGCCGGCATGTGACCCAGCGCAGTGAAGCCGATGCGGTGGAGATCCTGTCGGGGGTCTACGAAGGCAAGACAACCGGAACCCCGATCGCCCTGTTGATCCGCAACACCGATCAGCGCAGCAAGGACTACAGCAACATCGCCCAGAGCTTCCGCCCCGGGCATGCCGATTACAGCTACTGGCACAAATACGGGGTGCGCGATCCCCGTGGGGGCGGACGCTCGTCGGCCCGCCTGACGGCGCCGACGGTGGCGGCGGGGGCGGTGGCGCGCAAATGGCTGTTCGAGAAATACGGCACGGTGCTGCGCGGCTGCATGACGGCGGTCGGCGAGGTCGAGATCCCCTTCGAGTCCTGGGACCATGTCCCGAACAACCCCTTCTTCGCGCCGGTGGCGCAGGTCCAGTTCCTCGAGGATCACATGGATGCCCTGCGCAAGGCCGGCGATTCCTGTGGCGCCCGCCTGCGTGTGGTGGCTTCCAATGTGCCGGTGGGGCTTGGCGAGCCGCTGTATGACCGGCTCGACGCCGACATCGCCCACGCGATGATGGGCCTCAATGCCGTCAAGGCGGTCGAGATCGGGGCCGGCTTCGAGAGCGTGCGCCAGCGGGGAACCCTGCACGGCGATTCGCTCACGCCCGAAGGCTTCCGCAGCAACAACGCCGGGGGCATTCTCGGGGGCATCAGCACAGGCCAGGACATCGAGGTGAGCATCGGCATCAAGCCGACCAGTTCCATCATCAGTCCGCGCGAATCGATCGATGTGAACGGCCAGTCGGTCGAAGTCGTGACCAAGGGCCGGCACGACCCCTGCGTGGGCATCCGCGCGACGCCGATTGCCGAAGCGCTGCTGGCGCTGGTGCTGATGGATCACGCGCTGCGGCATCGGGCCCAGTGTGGCGATGTCAGCCTGCCGGTGCCGCCGATTCCTGCGGCCGTCCGCTGAACCTGCTTGTCCCGCCTTGTGGAATGTGTGGAATGGGGCGGGGCGGTTTGATGGCGCCTATTTGCGCACTTCGTCGACGAGGGTCTTGAACTCGTCGATGTCCTCGAAGCTCCGGTAGACGCTGGCGTAGCGGATGTAGGCCACCTTGTCGAGCTTCTTGAGTTCGCGCATGACGAGTTCGCCGATACGGCTCGATGCCACCTCGCGCTGGCCCAGATTCAAGAGCTTCTCTTCGATGCGTTCGATGGCACTGTCGACCTGCACGGTGCTGACGGGGCGCTTGCGCAGGGCCAGATTGAACGAGCCCTGCAGCTTGGCATGCTCGTAGTCGATGCGGCGCCCATCCTTCTTCACGACCGCAGGAAAACTGACCTCGGGCCTTTCATAGGTGGTGAAACGCTTTTCGCAGGCGCCGCACTGGCGCCTGCGGCGGATGAAATCCCCGTCCTCGGAGACCCGGGTTTCAACCACCTGGGTTTCCGGATGTCCGCAGAAGGGGCATTTCATGCTTCGGGGCCCAGGTCACTCAAAGGCGGATGCGCATGCCCGTGCCCGCCCCGGCAGGGGCATGACACGGAAGGCCTGGTGTGCAAGTCTCACTGGTAGACCGGGAAGCGGGCGGTCAGGGCATTGACCTTGGCGCGCACGGCGGCGATGTTGGCCTCATCGCGCGGATTGTCCAGCACATCGGCCAACAGGTTGGCGGTGAGGCGGGCCTCTTCGTCCTTGAAACCACGGGTCGTCATGGCCGGGGTGCCCACGCGGATGCCGCTGGTGACCATCGGCTTTTCCGGATCGTTCGGGATGGCGTTCTTGTTGATGGTCATGTGGGCCGCGCCCAGCACGGCCTCGGCTTCCTTGCCGGTGATGCCCTTGGCGCGCAGGTCGACCAGCATCACATGGCTTTGCGTGCCGCCGCTGACGATGCGCAGGCCGCGCTGGGTCAGGGTTTCGGCCACGATGCGTGCGTTGGTCACCACTTGTTGCTGGTAGGCCTTGAACTCGGGTTGCAGCGCTTCCTTGAAGGCCACGGCCTTGGCCGCGATCACGTGCATCAGCGGGCCGCCCTGCAGGCCGGGGAAGATGGCGCTGTTGATGGCCTTCTCGTGCTCGGCCTTCATCAGGATGATGCCGCCGCGCGGACCGCGCAGGCTCTTGTGGGTGGTCGAGGTCACCACGTCGGCGTGCGGCACCGGGTTGGGGTAGACGTCGGCGGCGATCAGGCCGGCATAGTGGGCCATGTCGACCATGAAGATGGCGCCGACATCCTTGGCCACCTTGGCAAAGCGGGCGAAGTCGATGTGCAGGCTGTAGGCCGAGGCGCCGGCCACGATCAGCTTGGGGCGGTGCTCATGGGCCTTGCGCTCCATGGCGTCATAGTCGATGGCTTCGTTGGCATCGAGGCCGTAGGACACCACGTTGAACCACTTGCCCGACATGTTCAGCGGCATGCCGTGGGTCAGGTGGCCGCCCTCGGCCAGGCTCATGCCCATGATGGTGTCGCCGGGCTTGAGGAAGGCCAGGAACACCGCTTCGTTGGCGGAGGCGCCGCAATGCGGCTGAACGTTGGCGGCGTCGGCACCGAAGATCTGCTTGACCCGCTCGATGGCCAGCTGCTCGGTCACGTCCACATGCTCGCAGCCACCGTAGTAGCGCTTGCCGGGATAGCCTTCGGCGTATTTGTTGGTGAGCTGGGTGCCCTGGGCCCACATCACGGCCGGCGAGGCGTAGTTCTCGCTGGCGATCAGTTCGATGTGGTGCTCCTGGCGGGCATTCTCTGCCTGGATGGCGGCAAAGAGTTCGGGGTCGGTTTGCTCGACGAGGATGTTGCGGTTGTACATGGCAGTCCTTCAAGACGTGGTCCCTGTTGCTCGGAGGAAGAACAAGGGCTGCCCAGGCGAACGGCTGAACGCTCGGGCCAGATGGCCGGTGAGCGGTACGCTTCCCAGTGGTAAACCCACGTCAGCGGCAAAGCCCCTGGAGTCCGGGGCCCGCGCCTATCGCCAGTCGCGTACCCGGCTAGTGTAACGGACTCGGGCCCCTGCTGCGTCCGGGGCCT
>JAFAMV010000094.1 GCA_019233055.1 Curvibacter sp. | reverse complement strand
GTGGAGCCGGGCGACCAATTGCTGATGGATGTCTCGCTCGAACGCATGAAGGCGGGCATCTTCAAGTTCAAGGGTGTCACCCGTGTGGGCGATGAGGTGGCCTGCGAAGCCGAACTCATGTGCACCATGCGCACCATCGCCTGATTTTCCTGCGGAGCGTCCCACCATGGCCAACATCCATCCGACCGCCATCATCGACCTTGGGGCAGAGCTGGACAGCAGCGTCACGGTAGGGCCCTACACCGTGATCGGTCCGGATGTGATCGTCGGCGCCGGCACCACGATCGGTGCGCATTGCGTCATCGAGGGCAATACCTCGATCGGCTGCGACAACCGCATCTTCCAGTTCAATTCGCTGGGCGCGATCCCGCAGGACAAGAAGTATGCCGGCGAGCCTTGTGAGCTGGTGATCGGCGACCGCAACACCATCCGCGAGTTCTGCACCTTCAACATCGGTTCGCCGGGCGGTGGAGGCGTGACCCGGGTCGGCAACGACAACTGGATCATGGCCTATGTGCACATCGCGCACGATTGCGAGGTTGGCAATCACACGATCTTCGCCAACAACGCGGGGATTGCCGGCCATGTCAAAGTTGACGACTGGGTGATCTTCGGTGCCTTCACCGTGGTCCACCAGTTCGTTCGCATCGGCGCGCACAGCATGACCGCCATGAGTTCCCTGCTGTTCGCCGATCTGCCGCCCTTCGTGATGTGCCAGGGGCAGCCGGCCGAGGCGCGCTCGATGAACTTCGAAGGCTTGCGTCGCCGGGGTTTCTCGGCGGATCGAATGGCGGCGGTGCGCTCGATGCACAAGCTGCTCTACCGCAGCAACCTCTCTCTGGAGCAGGCCTGCACCGAAATCTCCCGCCTGACCGAGACCCATGCCGAGGCTGCGCCAGACGTGCAGATGATGCTCGAATTCCTGGAGCAGACCCCGCCCAACCGCGGCATCGTCCGCTGACCCCGCATGACCATGGATCCGCGTTTCGCCATGGTGACCGGCGAGGCGTCCGGAGACCTGTTGGCCGCCCTGTTGCTGGACGGGTTGAAGGCCCGTTGGCCTGCCTTGACTGCGCAGGGCATCGGTGGGCCCGCGATGGCTCAGCGGGGCTTCGAGGCCTGGTGGCCTCAGGCGCGCCTGGCGGTGCGGGGCTATGTCGAGGTGCTGCCTCATCTGCGTGAACTGCTGGCGATGCGTCGGGCCTTGGGCGACCGCCTGCTGGCCGATCGCCCGGATGTGTTCGTGGGGGTGGATGCGCCCGACTTCAATTTCGATCTCGAAATCCGTCTGCGCGAGGCCGGGGTCCCGACCGTGCATTTCGTCAGCCCTTCGTTCTGGGCCTGGCGTGCCAAGAAGGTCGAGAAGCTGCGCCGCGCAGCGGACCATGTGCTGTGCATCTTTCCCTTCGAGCCCGAGTTGCTGGCGGCCCACGGCGTGGCGGCCACCTATGTCGGTCATCCGATTGCGAACGTGATCCCGCTGGAGCCGGACCGCGAGGGTGCGCGGCGTGAACTGGGCTTGCCGCTGGACGGCCGCATCGTGGCCCTGCTGCCTGGCAGCCGGCGTTCCGAGATCCGTTACCTGGCCTCACGCTTCATGGCGGCGGCCCGCCTGCTGCAATCCCGCCATCCGGATCTGCACTTCGTCTTGCCCACCTTGCCGGCTTTGCGTGCCGAGGTGGAAGCGGCGGCGCGCCAGGCCGGGCTCGGCATGGGGCCCGGTGGGGTGTTGACCGTGATCGACGGTCGCTCGCATGCCGCCTTGGCGGCCTGTGATGCGACCCTGATCGCCAGCGGCACGGCGACCCTGGAAGCGGCCCTGTTCAAGCGCCCGATGGTGATCGCCTACAACATGCCCTGGCTGAGTTGGCAGATCATGAAAGGCAAGAAGCTGCAGCCCTGGGTCGGCCTGCCCAATATCCTGGCACGGGACTTCGTGGTGCCCGAATTGCTGCAGGAGGCGGCCACGCCACAGGCCCTGGCAGAAGCCATCGGCGACTGGCTGGATCAGCCCGCCCGGGTGGCGGATCTGCAGCAGCGCTTTCTGGCGCTCCATCACAGCTTGCGGCGCGACACGGCGCGCCTGGCCACCGATGCGATCGAGAAGCTTCTTGCACGCTGAGCAATCACGCCTGCTCTGGGATGCCCCGGGCCTCATGGCGGGAGTGGATGAGGCAGGCCGAGGGCCCCTGGCCGGTCCGGTGGTGGCCGCGGCGGTGATCCTGGATGAACGCCAGCCCATCGGGGGCCTGGCCGATTCCAAGCGCCTGAGCCCCTTGCGCCGGGAGCGGCTGTACGACGAGATCCTCGCCAAGGCGCTGTGCTGTGCGGTGGCCGAAGCTTCGGTCGAGGAGATCGACCGCCTCAATATCCTGCAGGCCACCCTGCTGGCCATGCAGCGGGCGGTGGCAGGTTTGCGGCTCAAGCCGGTCAAGGTGCTGGTGGATGGCAACCAACTGCCCCGGTTGGATGTGCTGGCCGAAGCCGTGGTCAAGGGCGATGCGTTGGTGCCGGCCATTTCTGCGGCCTCTATCCTGGCCAAGGTGCACCGTGATCGCTGGTGCGTGCAATACCACCTGGAGCGACCCGAGTATGGCTTTGCCGGCCACAAGGGCTACGGCACGGCCGAGCACTTGGCCGCCCTGCAGGCCCACGGCCCTTGTGACCAGCACCGCCATTCCTTTGCCCCGGTGCGTCTGGCGGCTGCCCGACCCACCGCTACCGGAGAACCGCATCCGTGACTTCCTCGCCGTCCATCCAGCAGATCACCTCGCGTGAGAACCCACTTGTCAAAGACCTGCGCCGACTGTCGCAGGACAGCACGGCCTACCGCAAGCAGGGTCGTGTCTGGCTGGAGGGTGACCATCTGTGCAGGGCGGCGCTGCAGCGCGGCCTCAGGCCGCGCCTGGCGGTCTATGCCGAGTCCTTCTGGCAGGCGCATCAGGTGGCGTGGCTGGACCATGCGGAGCGCCATGTCGTGATGCCCGACGCACTGTTCCGCGACCTCAGCGGTCTGGAGTCGCCGGCGCCGCTGGCCTTCGTCCTCGACCTGCCGCAGCGCCAGGAGGTGCAGCCTGGCCGGGCGGCGGTGGTGCTCGACCGGGTCCAGGATGCCGGCAATGTGGGCTCCATCCTGCGCAGCGCGGCGGCCTTCGGCTTCGAGCAGGTACTGGCCTTGAAGGGCTCTGCCGCCCTTTGGTCGCCCAAGGTGCTGCGCGCCGGGATGGGGGCGCATTTCGGCTTGTCGCTGCTGGAGGGGGTGTTGCCGCAGCAGGTGGCTGAACTGGGGCTGCCCCTGATCGTGACCAGTTCCCACCAGGGGGCCTTGATCCAGCATCAGGCGCTGCCCTGGCCTTGTGCCTGGGCCATGGGCCATGAAGGGCAGGGCGTCGGCGAAGCCTTGCAGGCCCAGGCCAGCCTGTCGGTGCGCATCGGCCAACCAGGCGGTGAAGAGTCGCTGAACGTCGCGGCCGCCGCCGCGATCTGCCTGCATGCCAGCGCCATCGCCAGAGGCTGATTCGTGCGGGGCGCTTTGTAACCGAAAACTGGGGAGTCGTGTCAATTTGGCGTCAGCGTAGCCGCCGTTCGGCTATAATGAGAGGCTTTCACGCAACACCCCACGCCTAGCGCATTCCAGCCATTCCCTCCAAAAGCACATCCACAGAGGCAACTCGTCGGAATCCGCTTGGGCGTACCCGTAACCAACCCGGAGAACCCAGTGCTTTTGTCTCAACAGGGAAGCTTCCCGCCCGCCATCCTGGCGCTCGCAGACGGCACGGTCTTTATCGGCAACTCGATCGGAGCCACCGGCTCCACGGTCGGCGAAGTGGTGTTCAACACCGCCATCACCGGCTACCAGGAAATCCTCACCGACCCCAGCTATTGCCAGCAGATCGTGACGCTCACGTATCCGCACATCGGCAACTACGGGGTCAATGAGGAAGACGTCGAAGCCGCCAAGGTCCATGCTGCTGGTCTGATCATCAAGGACCTGCCGCTGCTGGCATCCAACTTCCGCATGAACCTCACGCTGTCGCAGTACCTGCAGCGCGAGGGCACGGTGGCCATCGCCAACATCGACACCCGCAAGCTGACCCGTCTGCTGCGCAGCAAGGGCGCCCAGAACGGCGCCATCATCGGTCTGGCGGCCGGCCAGGAAGTGAGCCAGGCCTTGATCGACCAGGCGGTGGCTGCGGCCCAGGGTGCGCCCAGCATGGCCGGCCTGGACCTGGCCAAGGTGGTGAGCTCTGCGCAGGCCTACGACTGGACCCAGACCGAATGGAAGCTGGGCACCGGCTACGGTGTGCAGGCCGAGCCGAAGTTCCACGTCGTGGCCTACGACTTCGGCGTCAAGAAGAACATCCTGCGCATGCTGGCCGAACGCGGCTGCAAGGTGACGGTGGTGCCCGCCCAGACGTCGGCCGCCGAGGTGCTCAAGCACCAGCCCGATGGCGTCTTCCTGTCCAACGGCCCTGGCGACCCGGAGCCCTGCGACTACGCCATCGCCGCCGCGCGAGAGCTGATCGAGACCGGCATCCCCACTTTCGGCATCTGCCTGGGCCATCAGATCATGGCCCTGGCCTCGGGCGCCAAGACCTTCAAGATGAAGTTCGGCCACCACGGTGCCAACCACCCGGTCAAAGACCTCGACACCGGCCGCGTCAGCATCACCAGCCAGAACCATGGCTTCGCCGTCGACGAAAAATCGCTGCCGGCCAACCTGCGCGCCACGCACATCAGCCTGTTCGACCACACGCTGCAAGGCCTGACCCGCACCGACAAGCCGGCCTTCTGCTTCCAGGGCCACCCGGAAGCCTCGCCCGGTCCGCACGACATCTCCTACCTCTTCGACCGCTTCACGGCACTGATGGAGCAACATAAAAATGCCTAAGCGTTCCGACCTCCAAAGCATCCTGATTATTGGCGCCGGCCCGATCATCATCGGCCAGGCCTGCGAGTTCGACTACTCCGGCGTGCAGGCCTGCAAGGCCCTGCGCGAAGAGGGTTACAAGGTCATCCTGATCAACAGCAACCCCGCCACGATCATGACCGACCCGGAGACGGCCGACCGCACTTACATCGAGCCGATCACCTGGGAGATGGTCGAGCGGATCATCGAGCGCGAACGGCCCGACGCCTTGCTGCCCACGCTGGGTGGCCAGACCGCCCTCAACACCGCCATGCGACTGCACAAGCACGGCGTGCTGGAGAAGTACGGGGTCGAGATGATCGGCGCCAAACCCG
>JAFAMV010000059.1 GCA_019233055.1 Curvibacter sp. | reverse complement strand
TGGAAGGCCTATGCCGTCATGGTCGCCAACCTGCACGAGGGCGATCGGGTGCTGGACATCGCCGGCGGCACCGGCGATCTGGCGCTGGCTTTTTCCAAGAAGGTGGGGCACAGCGGCACGGTGGTGCACACCGACATCAACGAGGCGATGCTGCGCACCGGGCGTGAGCGTCTGCTCGACGCCGGCGTGGTCCTGCCCACCGTGGTCTGCGACGCCGAGAAGCTGCCCTTTCCCGATGGTCATTTCGACCTGGTCAGCGTGGCCTTCGGCCTTCGCAACATGACCCACAAGGACCAGGCCCTGCGGGAGATGAACCGTGTGCTCAAGCCGCGCGGCAAGTTGCTGGTGCTCGAGTTTTCCAAGGTGGCGGCGCCCCTGGCCAAGCCCTACGATTGGTATTCCTTCAAGGTGCTGCCGCGCCTGGGGCAACTGGTCGCCGGTGATGCCGACAGCTACCGCTACCTGGCCGAGTCGATCCGCATGCACCCCGGGCAGGAGGAACTCAAGGCCTTGATGAAGCAGAGCGGTTTCGGCCATGTGGACTACCACAACCTCACCGGCGGCGTGGTGGCGCTGCATGTCGGGATCAAGTGCTGAGGCGCTGAGGCGCAACCCGGCGGGCGGCGCGAAAGGCCAGGGCGGGGTAGGGAACGTTTTTGCTTCATGAAGAATCGTAAAGATTTTCGTGTGCATGTCGATGGAGATGAGATGTTGAAGTTGTGGTCCTGGGTGTTGGTTCTGGTGTTGGCCATGGGCAGTCTGGAGGCCCAGGCGGCGCGCCGGCTGGGCAGCGGCCGTTCGATCGGACAGCAGTCCACGAACGTGACACGCCAGGCCAATGCGGCCCCCGGCCCGGCCCCGGCCGCACCCGCCACCGCAGCGGCCCCGACCGCACCAGCGGCAAAGCCGGCCCCGGCCGCCGGGGCCGCCCCTGCACCTGCGCCGGCGCCGCCGGTGCGCAAGCCGTGGGCAGGCCTTCTGGGTGGCCTGGCCGCCGGTCTGGGCCTGGCCTGGCTGGCCCAATCGCTGGGCCTGGGCCCCGCCTTGGCGCAAGGCCTGATGTTGCTGGTGCTGGCCCTGGTGCTGGTGGCGGTGTTCAGCGCCTTCCGTCGCAGCCGTGCTGCGGCATCGGGACGGGCCTCCGCCTTGGCCGTGGCCGGTTCCGGCGGCGCGTCTGCCGCGCCTTTCCTGCGCCAGTACAGCCCTGATCATGTCGGCAACGATGCCTCGGCCCGCCCCTGGGAGCGGCACAGCACCTTCGATGCGCCGGCAACCGACGGCGCGGCGGCGGCCCCCGTGGCCGGCCTGCAGATCGGTTCGGCACTGGCGGCCCAGCCAGCAGGTCCCGGTTGGCGGATCCCGGCGGATTTCGATGTCGAGGCCTTCCTGGCCGTCGCCAAGCGCCACTTCGTGACCCTGCAGGGGGCCTGGGACCGCTCGGACATCGAACTGCTGCGCTCCATGATGACCGACGCCATGCTCGGGGAGATCCGCGCCCAGTTGGCCGAGCGCGAAGCGCACCGCCCCGGGGAGCCCAACGCCACCGAGGTGGTGATGCTGGAGGCGCGCCTCCTGGGCATTGAAGACCTGGCGGACGACCACCTGGCCAGTGTCGAGTTCTCCGGCCTGATCCGCGAGGAGCCCTCGGCCGGGCCCAGCCCGTTCCGGGAGGTCTGGAACCTGATCAAACCGCGGGAAGGCCAGCGTGGCTGGCTGGTGGCCGGTGTGCAGGCCCTGCAATAGCCGGTGGCCGACCGCCCCGGTCCCGGCGGTGCTGCGGCGGGCCGGACACACTTTCGGGGAATAATGAGAGGCTATGGTCAATCCATCCCCCATCCCCTTTCTTGATGGCCTTTTCGACCGCGTCGCCGGCAGCCTGCCGGTGCCCGACTGGCTGGTCGCCGAAGGCCAGCACCGCGCGGTGCTGTTGATCAACCATGTGCTGATGCAGGAACCCGAGGCCATGGCCCGGCTGACGCGCCAGCAGGGGCGCATCATCAGCGTGGCCTGGCGGATCTTTTCCGTGCGCCTGCAGGTCACGCCGGCGGGCCTGTTCGATCTGGTCGACGCGCAGGGCGCCGCCGACCTCAGCCTCAGCGTCATCGAGGAATCCCCCCTGACCCTGGTCCAGGCCGCGCTGACCGGCGCCAAGCCGCCGGTCCGCATCGAAGGCGATGTGCAACTGGCCGCCGAGGTCAACTGGCTGGCCGACCATGTGCGCTGGGACCTCGAAGAGGACCTGTCGCGCCTTCTCGGAGACGGCCCGGCCCATGCGCTGGTGCAGGCCGTGTCGCGGCTCGCCCGAGGGGTGAAGGATTTCGTCGGCCGTTTTCCGGCCACCTCCATCGTGCGTGACAAGGACCCTGCATGAGCCGTCTGTTGCGGGGGGCGTACATCGTCTGGGTGGTGCTGCGCTATGGGCTCGATGAACTGGTCCTGAGCAGCTTCGACAAGCCCTGGCTGCTGCGTCTGGCGCGCATCGTCTCGGTGGGACGCAACCTGGAGGCCCCGCGCGGACAGCGTCTGCGCGAAGCCCTGGAACGCCTGGGGCCGATCTTCGTCAAGTTCGGTCAGGTGCTGTCCACCCGCCGCGATCTGCTGCCGGCCGATCTGGCCGACGAGCTGGCCCGCCTGCAGGACCGGGTGCCTCCTTTCGATTCGAGCGTCGCGGTGGCCACCATCGAGCGCGCATTCCGGCGTCCGGTCGACGAGGTGTTTGTGCGTTTCGAGCGGGAGCCGGTGGCCAGCGCCTCGATCGCGCAGGTGCATTTCGGGCTGATCCGCGACCGCGATGGGCAGGAGCGCGAGGTGGCCGTCAAGGTGCTGCGTCCCGGCATGCTCCCGGTGATCGACAAGGACCTGGGCCTGATGCGCATGATGGCGGGCTGGGTCGAAGGCCTGAGCGCCGACGGCAAGCGGCTCAAGCCACGCGAGGTGGTGGCCGAGTTCGACAAGTACCTGCACGACGAGCTGGATCTGGTGCGCGAAGCCTCCAATGCGGCGCAGCTGCGGCGCAACATGGCGGGGCTGGATCTGGTGCTGATCCCGGAGATCTTCTGGGACTTCTGCCATCCCGAGGTCATGGTCATGGAGCGCATGCACGGCGTGCCCATCAACCAGGTCGACCGGCTGCGCGAAGCCGGGGTCGACATCCCGAAGCTGGCACGCGATGGGGTCACCCTGTTCTTCACCCAGGTCTTCCGCGACGGCTTCTTCCATGCCGACATGCACCCGGGCAACATCCAGGTCAGCCTGGCCGGCGACAGTTTCGGCCGCTACATCTCGCTGGACTTCGGCATCGTGGGCACCCTCACCGAATTCGACAAGGAGTACCTGGCGCAGAACTTCACCGCCTTCTTCCGCCGCGACTACAAGCGGGTGGCCGAGCTGCACATCGAAAGCGGCTGGGTGCCGCCGGAAACCCGGGTGGACGAGCTGGAGGCTGCGATCCGCTCGGTGTGCGAGCCGTATTTCGACCGGCCGCTGAAAGAGATCTCGCTGGGCATGGTGCTGATGCGGCTGTTCCAGACCTCGCGGCGTTTCCAGGTCGAGATCCAGCCTCAGCTCGTGCTGCTGCAGAAGACGCTGCTCAACATCGAGGGCCTGGGGCGCCAGCTCGACCCCGAACTGGACCTCTGGAGCACGGCCAAGCCCTTCCTGGAGAAGTGGATGCTCGACCAGATCGGCCCCAAGCGCCTGTTCCAGCAACTGCGTGACGAGTTTCCCCGCTATGCCCAGTTGCTGCCCGAGATGCCCCGGCTGCTCGCGACCTACCTGCAGCGCGGTGCGGGTGCCCGCGCGCCGGACAAGGCGCTGGAGCTGCTGCTGGCCGAGCAGCGCCGCACCAACCGCCTGCTGCAGGCCCTGATCTACGGCGGTGTTGGTTTTCTGCTGGGCCTGCTGGCCTTCCAGTGGCTGATTCGCGTGCGGCTCTTCTGAAACGGCGGGATCCGGCCGGAATTTCAGGATAATCCGGCCGAATCAAAGGATTTGCCGTGCTGCTGACCCTGGTCATACTTTATCTGCTCGTCACCATCGCGATCGGCCTGTGGGCGGCCAAGCGCGTCAAGAACACCGCCGATTTCGCCATTGCCGGGCGCCATCTGCCGATGTTCATGATCGTGACCACCACCTTCGCCACCTGGTTCGGTTCCGAGACGGTGATGGGCATCCCGGCCACCTTCATCAAGGAAGGCCTGCACGGCGTCGTCGAGGACCCGTTCGGGGCCGGCTTCTGCCTGATCCTGGTCGGCCTGTTCTTCTCGGCACGGCTCTACAAGATGTCGCTGCTGACCATCAGCGACTACTACCGTGAGCGCTATGGACGGGTGATCGAGGTGATCTGCTCGCTGATCATCCTGCTGAGCTACCTGGGCTGGGTGGCCGCCCAGGTGACGGCCCTGGGGCTGGTGTTCAACGTGCTCTCGGAAGGGGCGATCCCGCAGCCGGTGGGCATGCTGATCGGCACCGCCTCCATCCTGGCCTACACCCTGTTCGGCGGCATGTGGTCGGTGGCGGTGACCGATTTCATCCAGATGATCATCCTGGTGCTGGGCCTGTTCATCCTGGCCGTGTTCGCCGGCCAGCAGGCGGGCGGCGTGGGGCGGGTGATCGACTATGCCGCGCAGAAGGACCTGTTCAGCTTCTGGCCGCCGATGACGGCCAAGGACATCCTGTTCTTCGTGGGCGCCGGCATCACCATGATGCTGGGCTCGATTCCGCAGCAGGACGTGTTCCAGCGCGTCATGTCGGCCAAGGACGAGAAGGCCGCCACGCACGGCCCGGTGATCGGCGGGGTGTGTTACATCCTGTTTGCCTTCGTGCCCATGTTCCTGGTCACCAGCGCGCTGATCATCATGCCCGAGACGGCTGATCAGCTGCTGTCCACCGGCCGCAAGGTCGACAGCCAGATGATCCTGCCCACCCTGGTGCGCACCCACATGCCCTTCGTGATGCAGGTGCTGTTCTTCGGGGCCCTGCTGTCGGCCATCAAGAGCACCGCCTCGGCCACCCTGCTGGCGCCCTCGGTGACCTTTGTGGAGAACATCTGGCGCCAGTTCTTCCCGCGCCAGAGCGATCAGCAGGAGTTGCGCACCATGCGCGTCACGGTGCTGATCTTCAGCCTCTTCGTCTGCACCTATGCCATCCTGTCGCGCGACAAGCCCATCTACGAGATGGTCTCGGGGGCCTACCAGGTGACCCTGGTGGGGGCCATCGTGCCGCTGACGGCGGGCCTGTACTGGCGTCGGGCCAGCACCCAGGGGGCGGTGTTCTCCATCGTGCTGGGCATCCTGACCTGGCTGCTGTTCCTGGCCACGCCGGCCGGTGACGAGTTTCCGGCGCAGTTGGCCGGCTTCCTGGCCGGGGTGGCGGGCATGCTGATCGGCTCGCTGGGGCCGCAGGCCATCCGCAACGTGCATGCCTCGCACCACAAGCTGCCGGGCCTGTGAGTGGCGGCCGCGCTGATCCGCAGCTGCAGACTTGCATTGGCGGCCCCCGCCTATAATTGAGGGTTTTGCAACCACCCTCTCAGCTCAATCAGCCATGCCAATCTACGCCTACAAATGCGAGTCCTGCGGGCACAGCAAAGACGTCTTGCAAAAAATCTCGGATGCCCCCCTGAGCGAATGCCCGGCCTGTGGCGCGTCCACCTTCCGCAAGCAGCTGACGGCGGCCGGTTTCCAGCTCAAGGGCTCGGGCTGGTACGTGACCGATTTCCGTGGCGGCGCCTCCGGGGCCCCCTCGACCTCCGCGCCGGCCCCGAGCGCTGACGGCGCACCGGCCAAGACCGACTCCAAGCCGGCCGAGAGCGCACCGGCCAAGTCCGAAGCCGCACCTGCGGCGTCCGGCGGCTGCGGCGGCGGTTGCGCCTGCCACTGAAGGGCACCATGGCTGCCCTGCGCAAATGGATCTTCTCGGGCCTGCTGGTCATCGTGCCGGTGGCCATCACCATCTCGGTGCTCAACTGGATCATCAGCACGCTCGACCAGACGCTGCAGATCCTGCCGATGCAATGGCGGCCGGACCAGCTGCTGGGCTTCCATGTGCCGGGTTTCGGCGTCCTGCTGACCTTGTTGATCCTGCTGGTCACCGGCGCGGTGGCCAGCAATTTCATCGGCAAGAAGCTGGTGAAGTTCGGCGACGCGGTGGTCAGCCGCATCCCGGTGGTGCGGTCGATCTATTCGAGCGTCAAGCAGGTCTCGGACACGCTGTTTTCCGAGAGCGGCAATGCCTTCCGCACGGCCGTGCTGGTGCAATGGCCGCGTGAAGGCGTCTGGACCGTGGCCTTCGTGACCGGTTCGCCGGGCGGCGATGTGCTCACCTACCTGAAGGACGACTACCTCAGCGTCTACGTGCCGACCACCCCCAATCCGACCGGGGGCTATTTCGTGATGCTGCGCCGCAGCGACTGCATCGAACTCGACATGAGCGTGGACGATGCGCTCAAGTACATCGTCTCCATGGGCGTCGTGGCTCCCAGTGCGCCGGTCGTTCCTCCTCTTCCCAGTAAATAAGTAACCCGCCGTTTTGGCGATGGATGTTTTTATGGCTATGCGCACACACTATTGCGGTCTCGTGACCGAAGCCCTGCTGGGCCAAACCGTCACCCTGTCGGGGTGGGTCAATCGTCGTCGTGACCACGGTGGTGTGATCTTCATCGACCTGCGCGACCGCGAAGGCTATGTCCAGGTGGTCTGCGACCCGGACCGCGCCGAGATGTTCAAGACGGCCGAGGATGTGCGCAACGAGTTCTGCGTGCAGGTCAAGGGCGTGGTGCGTGCCCGTCCGGCCGGCACCACCAACGACAAGCTCAAGAGCGGCCAGATCGAAGTGCTGTGCCACGAACTGAAGGTGCTCAACGCCTCGGTCACCCCGCCGTTCCAGATCGACGAGGAAAACCTCAGCGAGACCACCCGGCTGACGCACCGCGTGCTCGATCTGCGCCGCCCCTACATGCAGAACAACCTGATGCTGCGCTACCGCGTGGCCATGGAAGTGCGCAAGTTCCTCGATGCCAACGGCTTCATCGACATCGAGACCCCGATGCTGACCAAGTCGACACCCGAAGGCGCCCGCGACTACCTGGTGCCCAGCCGCGTGCACGACGGCCAGTTCTTCGCGCTGCCGCAGTCGCCCCAGCTGTTCAAGCAGCTGCTGATGGTGGCCGGCTTCGACCGCTACTACCAGATCACCAAGTGCTTCCGCGACGAAGACCTGCGGGCCGACCGCCAGCCTGAATTCACCCAGATCGATATCGAGACATCGTTCATGGAAGAGCAGGACATCCGCGACATGTTCCAGGGCATGATCAAGACCGTGTTCCAGAACACCCTGGGCGTGGACCTGGGCGAGTTCCCGGTCATGACCTACCAGGAGGCGGCCTTCCGCTTCGGCTCCGACAAGCCCGATCTGCGCGTCAAGCTCGAGTTCACCGAACTGACCGATGTGATGGCCGATGTCGACTTCAAGGTCTTCTCCACCCCGGCCACCACCAAGGGCGGCCGTGTGGTGGCCCTGCGGGTGCCTGGCGGCGCCAAGGAAGGCTCGGGCCTGTCGCGCGGCGAGATCGACGGCTACACCGAGTTCGTCAAGATCTACGGCGCCAAGGGCCTGGCCTGGATCAAGGTCAACGACCTGGCCAAGGGCCGTGACGGCCTGCAAAGCCCCATCGTCAAGAACCTGCACGACAAGGCCATCACCGAGATCCTGGCCCGCACCGGCGCCCAGGACGGCGACCTGCTGTTCTTCGGTGCCGACAAGGAAAAGATCGTCAACGACGCCATCGGTGCCCTGCGCATCAAGATCGGCCACAGCGAGTTCGGCAAGAAGAGCGGCCTGTTCGAGAACCGCTGGGCCCCGCTGTGGGTGGTCGATTTCCCGATGTTCGAATACGACGAGGACGGTCAGCGCTGGAACGCGGTGCACCACCCCTTCACCGCCCCCAAGGACGGCCACGAAGACTGGATGGTCACTGCGCCCGAGAAGTGCATCTCCAAGGGCTATGACATGGTGCTCAATGGCTGGGAAATGGGCGGCGGCTCGGTCCGTATCCACCGTGCCGATGTGCAGCAGAAGGTGTTCGACGCCCTCAAGATCAGCCCCGAGGAAGCGCAGCAGAAGTTCGGCTTCCTGCTCGATGCCCTGCAATATGGCGCACCGCCCCATGGCGGCCTGGCTTTCGGTCTGGACCGCATCGTGACGCTCATGACCGGCGCCGAGTCGATCCGCGACGTGATCGCCTTCCCCAAGACCCAGCGCGCCCAGTGCCTGCTGACCCAGGCCCCGAGCCCGGTCGACGAGAAGCAATTGCGTGAACTGCACATCCGTCTGCGCAACCCGACGCCGGCGGCCTGACCAAGACAGGTCACCCGGCCCCCGGTGGGGGGCGGGTCCATTCGAGAAGCGATCCTGGCGCGGGCCACGATCGCTTCAATGCATTTTGGGAGTTGAAAATATGAAGACTTTGTTGGCTGTTGTATCAATTTGTATTCTTGTGACCGCCTGCGGCCAGAAGAAGACGGAGTTGGGAGAGGGCGGTTCGGTGATCAGTGGATCGGCCGGTCCGGCCGGAGCCAAGGGGGCTGACGGCTCCCTGGTCAAATGCGATGCCCCGGTGGCCACGCTGACGCTGGTGGAGAACCCCAATGGCTACACGGTCGCGAGCAGCTACCACCTGCCTTCCTCGCCCGTCCCCCTGATCCGCCTGCTGGCCCAGCAAAGCGGTTGCTTCCGTGTCGTGGACCGATCGGCCGGACTGCGCCAGACCATCCAGGAGCAGGAATTGAAGGCGGCCGGTGTGTTGCGGCAGGACTCGACGGTGTCCAAGGGCAAGGGCTATGAGGCCCAGTACACCCTGACCCCTGGCCTGACCTTCAGTGAGCAGGATGCCGGCCGGGGCGTGGCGGGCATCATCGGCATGATCCCCGGTCTGCGCAGCGTGCCTGGCCTGGCGGGTCTGGTGGAGCAGGTGAAGCTGAAGGAGGCCCAGACCACCCTGCTGCTGACCGACAACGAAACCACCGAGCAACTGGCTGCCGCGACAGGGTCTGCCCGGACCACCGATCTGGGGGCTGGAGGGCTGGTGCTGGGGCATCTGGGTGGCGCCGCCGGCGCCGGCTGGAGCAACACCAACGAGGGCAAGGTGATTGCGGCCGCGTTTCTCGACGCGCACAACAAGCTGGTGACACAGGTGCGTGAACTCCAGGCGAAATCCCTGCCACCTCCGGTCGCCACCAAGCACGGCGCATCGGCCTCCTGAGCCGCCGGGTATCCTGCCGAGATGAGCGGTCGCGCCTTCAAGATTCCCGAGTCGGTCCTGGTGGTGATCCACACGCCGGAGCTGGAGGTGCTGATGATCCGCCGCTGCGGCCCCGAGGCGCATTGGCAGTCCGTCACCGGCAGCAAGGACTTCCCGGAGGAGTCGTTCGAAGCCACGGCGCGGCGCGAGGTCTTTGAAGAGACCGGGATCGATGTCCGGGACCCCCGATGTCATCTGCGCGATTGGGCCCTCGAGAATGTCTACGACATCTGGCCCGAGTGGCGACACCGCTATGCGCCCGAGGTGTACCGCAACCGGGAACGCGTCTTTGGCCTGACGGTGCCGAGAGATACCCCGGTCCGGCTCAATCCGCGCGAGCACAGCGACTGGGTCTGGTTGCCTTGGCTCGCAGCGGCCGATCTTTGTTTTTCCGCTTCGAATGCCGAGGCCTGTCTGTGCTTGCCCCGGTGGGGGCGTGACCTCATGGCGGGCGGTTCAACTGGTCTGGGTGGGGCGCAGGCGGAAGGCTGAGGCCACATCCTCATCGGCTGTGGTGGCGCTCGCATTGGCGGTGGCGGGTGCCGGTGTCGGCGTGTTGCGGGTCACGCCGCTGAGGATGCTGGGTTGCGCAGCGGCCCGGTTGCGGATGCGCAGGGTCACGCCGCCGGGTTGGCGTTCACTGTCCTGCCCCAGGGCGGCACGTGCCGGTGTGGTGCCGCAGCGCCGCCGCAGGGCGTCGATGCGTTCCTGCAGGGGGGCGGGCTCGGCGATCCGGGCCTGATGCCGCAGCAGCACCTGCTGCGACATGTCCAGCAGCTTGAGGTTCATGGTCTCGCTGCTGTGCTGGATCAGACCGCGCACGGCACCGGTGGGGTCGCCGGCCAGGCTCATGCTCATCGCACGTTCGGCGATGCCGTTGATCTTGACCAGGGCGTCACGGACCAGTTCGGCATAGGGCGGATGCACATGGCAGGCATTGGCCATCAATTCGCACAGGCCCCGGGTGTTGGCATAGCGCATGGCCAGGCAGCGGATCCAGGTCTCGGCGTCCGGCAGGTCGATGGAGGTGCCCGACAACACCGACAGCAGGTTGCCAAGGTTGCAGGCGGCTTCGAAATCGAAATCGGTGTGCAGGATGCCGGCGGCCATGGTCTTGACCGCTTCCACCGCGCGGGCGAACTGTCGCTGCTGGATCCACTGCAAGGTCAGGGTGACGTCGTTGAAGCGTTTGACCCGGGCGCTGCCGGGGTGGCGTTCCAGGATGCGGGTGAAGTCGGCCAGGCAGCGCTCCAGCCCTTTGCGGTCCTTGTCCTCGAAATACGAGAAGGCCAGCAGCACGATGGACTGGAAATCGAACAGCTTGGAGTCGATGCCCAGGATGGAGGCCCTGGCCAGGGACTTGGTGGCGGTCTCCCGGTCGCCCATGTAGTAGGCCATCATGCCGTGCTTCTGCAGCCGCCCCACCGAATCGGGGGTCAGGTTGGCCGCCGTCCGGTAGGTTTCCATGGCGTCCGCAAAGTTGCCGACCTCGACCTGGGCCCGGCCCAGCACATCGTAGGCGTCGGCAAAGCCGGCATCCTCGCCGATCAGGCCCTGGAGCGTGGTGAGGGCGCGGGTGGCCTGACCGGCCTCGACCTGGGCCCGGGCCACGCCGAGCTTGGCCCAAGGCAGGGCCCGGGCCGCGATCACGGCCTCGAAGAGGGTGCGTGCCTCGTCATGGCGCCCCAGGCGCAACAGCAGTTCGGCACCGATCCGGGCGGCATACAGCCAATAGGGTTGCTGGTTCTCGAAACGTTGCACGCACAGATCGGCCGCCAGTTTGAAGTTCTGATCCTCCATGGCGTCGAAGATCGGGGCCAGATGGATCTTGCGCAGACGGGCCAGGCTGAGGCGGTCGAACAGGGCGGTCGGCGTGAAGGGCTTCAGCAGGTAGCCGTCGAGCGCCGATTCGGCGGCTTCGGCGACCGCGGCGTACGAGGCCTCTGCGGTGACCATGAAGAAGACGGTGGAAAAGGGCAGCAACTGGGCCCGACGCAGGTCATCGAGCAGGGTCTGCCCGGATTCCTGGGTGTCCTCGAAATACTGCTCGCAGAGCACGAAATCGAAGGTGGTGTGTTCCAGCCGGTTGCGCGCGTCACGGGCCCGGCTGCATTGGACGATCCGGCCCACCCCATAATCCCGCAATTGGGCGACCAGGATGCTGCGGGAGGTGGCATTGCTGTCAATGACCAGGGCCTGACAGTCGGAGATGTCGCGTTGGGTGTCTGTGGCCATCGGCAGCGTGTGCGGGCGGGGTGGTCAAATGCTGGAAGTCGCAGTGTAGGTGGCGGCGAGCAGATTTGGCAGCTTTTCAGTCTGCAGCCTGCAAAAACTCTCGATTTCGGTGCTCGACATGGGGTGGGCAGGTCGCTGCACAATAGGCGGATGAACGAATCAGGTCTTTTTCGCGTGGCCACCTGGAACATCCACAAAGGGGTTCGGGGGGTGGGGCCTGCGCGTCGGCTCGAGATCCACGACATCGGCCATGGGGTCGAACAGCTCGATGCCGATGTGGTCTGCCTGCAGGAGGTGCGCAAGATGCACCGCGGCGAAGAAGCCTATTTCACCCGTTGGCCGTCCATGCCGCAGGCCGACTACCTGGCTCCCGAGGGCTACGAGGCGGTGTACCGCACCAATGCCTACACCCGCCATGGAGAGCACGGCAATGCCCTGCTGTCGCGCTGGCCGGTGGTCATGCACCAGCACGAGGACATGTCGGACCACCGCTTCGAGCAGCGGGGGCTGTTGCATGTCGAGATCGCGGTGGCGGCGACGCCCCTGCATGTGATCGTGGTCCATCTGGGCTTGATCCCGGGCAGCCGGGTGCGGCAGATCGAACAGCTGCGGCGCTATATCGCGCGCGAGGTCCCGTCGGGAGCCCCCCTGGTGGTGGCCGGTGATTTCAATGACTGGGGCGAGGCCATGCGCCGGGCGCTGGGGCACGAAGGGCTGGAGGAACTGGACAACGCTCGGCATCCCACCTTTCCCTCGCGGCTGCCCCTGGTCCAGCTGGATCACATCTATGCCCGCGGCCTGAGGCCGGTGTCGGCGCAGGTCCCGCGCGGCCGGGCCTGGGCCCGCATGTCCGATCACCTGCCGCTGCTGACCGAGTTCAGGCTCTGAGCGCGGGGCCGAGGCCTTCTGATGAGCCGGCCTCTGCTGCGCTTCCAGCCAGGGCATGAGGTCCATCTGCTGCAGGGCTCGCACGAGTTCTTTCCGGCGCTGTGCCGGGCCATAGCCGCCGCGACGCACCGGGTCTGGCTGGAAACCTACATCTTCGATCTCGAGGGCCAGGCGCAGACGGTGGCCGAGGCCCTGGTGCGCGCGGCGCGGCGCGGGCTGCAGGTGCGTTTGCTGGTGGACGGCGTGGGCACGGGGGCCTTGCCTGAACCGTGGGCGGGGCGCTTCCGCGACGCCGGGGTGGTCTGCCGGATCTATTCGCCGCTGGGGCCTCTGGGCTGGCTGGACCCCACCCGTTGGCGGCGCCTGCACCGGAAGCTCTGCGTGGTGGATGGCGAATGGCTGTTCTGCGGCGGCATCAACATCGTCGACGATTGGCATGACCCGGTCCACGGCGCCTTGGCGCAGCCGCGTTTCGATCTCGCTCTGAGCGCCCGGGGGCCCATCGTCGCCGAAGGGGCCCAGACCATGGGGCAGCTGTGGTGGCGGCTGCAACTGTCCCAGGCCGCCCGCGAGCGCCGGCTGCCTGCAGTGCTCGAGGCCTGGCGCCAACGCCGCGCCACGGCAAGCGCAGCCTGGGAGGCGGCGACGCCGGGCCGAGGCGTCAAGGCGGCGCTGGCCCTGCGTGACAACCTGCACCATCGCAGCCGCATCGAAAAAGCCTACCTGCGCGCCATCGGAACGGCGCGCGAGGAGGTCCTGATCGCCAACGCCTACTTCCTGCCGGGGCGCCGTCTGCGCCGGGCCCTGGTGCTGGCGGCCCGGCGTGGGGTGAAGGTGCGGCTGCTGCTGCAGGGGCGCTATGAAAGTTTCATGCAGTTCCATGCCGCGCGGCCGGTGTACGGGGCGCTGCTGGACGCCGGGGTCGAGATCCACGAGTACGCGCCGAGCTTCCTGCATGCCAAGGTGGCGGTGGTGGACCGCCACTGGAGCACGGTCGGCTCTTCCAACCTCGATCCTCTGAGCCTGCTGCTGGCGCGGGAGGCCAATGTCGTGGTCGAGGACCGGGCCTTCGCCGAGCGCTTGCGCAGGCCTCTGCTGCAGGCCATGGCCCAGGCCGGCCGGCCGCTAGAGGCCGAGGCCCTGCGCCGGCGACCCTGGTCGCAACGCCTGCTGGATCGGCTGGCCTTTGCGCTCATGCGTCTGGCCCTGTTGCTGAACCGGAAGCACTATTGACCCGGAGCGACGGTCGTGATGGCGCGACGCTATGCTTTGTGAAGCATTTGGCCTAGTTCTCATGCGGGAATTCAGGCGCGATGCCGTGATTTTGATTCACTGTTACCATCATCGGCTGTCTGGACCGAGTACCTGCTGAAATGAATCCAATCCACACGGACGAAGGCACGCCCGTCTCCGTCAAGATCCGCGAGCGGCTGACCGCGGCCCGCCGCCGTTTCAATGCCAACGACAACATTGCCGAATTCATTGAGCCGGGCGAGCTCGAGCACCTGCTCGACGAGGTCGAGAGCAAGATGCAGGGGGTGCTCGACAGCCTGGTGATCGACACCGCGACCGACCACAACACCCACAGCACAGCCCGCCGCGTGGCCAAGATGTACCTCAACGAGGTCTTCCGTGGGCGCTATGTGGGGGCGCCGGCCATCACCGAGTTTCCCAACGCCGAACACCTCAACGAGCTGATGATCGTCGGCCCGATCACGGTGCGCAGCGCCTGCAGCCACCATTTCTGCCCGGTCATGGGGCGCATCTGGATCGGCGTCATGCCCAATGAGCACACCAATGTGATCGGCCTGTCCAAATACGCGCGCCTGGTCGACTGGATCATGGGACGGCCGCAGATCCAGGAAGAGGCCGTGGTGCAACTGGCCGACCTGATCCAGGAGAAGACCCAGCCCGATGGCCTGGCGATCGTGATGGAGGCCAGCCATTTCTGCATGTCCTGGCGCGGGGTGCGCGAGATGGACAGCAAGATGATCAACTCGGTGATGCGCGGTGTGTTCCTCAAGGACCCCGCCTTGCGGCGAGAATTCCTGTCCCTGATCCCCCGCAAGGACTGAAATGACATGCCGCTTCGAGCCCTCTGCCGCCAGCGCGGCGAGCCCGGCGGCCGGGCCCCAGCCCTGCACGGCCCGGCGAGGGGCCTTGGCTGGCCCGTTTCCTGCGATATGAGTGGCGTCAACGCCTTGGAGAAATGACATGCTTGTCCGCCTGCTCTATGCCAGCCGTGCCACCGATGCCTCGCCCGAGGCCATCGAAGCCATCCTGGCCGAGTCGCGCCAGCACAACCCGGGCTGCGGCATCACCGGCATCCTCTGCTACGGCGGCGGTGTCTTCCTGCAAGCCATCGAGGGCGGGCGCAGTGCCGTCAACGAGCTCTATGCCCACATCCTGCGCGATGCCCGCCACACGCGGGTCGAGCTGCTGGTCTATGAGGAGATCGGCGAGCGCCGTTTCGGCGGCTGGACCATGGGGCAGGTCAACCTGTCCAAACTCAATGCCTCGATCCTGCTGAAGTACTCCGAGCGCCCGGAACTCGATCCTTACTCGGTGTCGGGCAAGGTCTCGCTGGCCCTGCTCGAGGAGTTGATGGCCACCGCGTCGATCATCGGCAGGACCTGATCTCTCCTTTCTCCCGGCCGCGCGGCTGCTCTGCCTTTTCGCACCGCCATGGGTCCGGGTCTGGCTGCGTCGGAGTCGCCCCTGTTGCTGGGCTGTGACTTCTCGAGCCGTCCTACGGCACGCAAACCCATCGTGTTGGCGCTGGGGACCGTGCGCAAGGGGCAGGTCGAATTGGATCGGCTCGAGCGCCTGCTCAGCCTGCAGGCCTATGCGCAATGGCTGTCGGCGCCGCAGGAATGGGTCGGCGGCTTCGATCTGCCTTTCGGGTTGCCGCGCGAACTGGTGCAGAGCCTGGGCTGGCCCCTGTCGTGGCGGGACTGCATCGATCATTACGCCGGGCTGGAGAGGGCCGAGATCCGCCGCCTTTTTGCCGCGTTCTGTGCGGGCCGTCCGGCGGGCGGCAAGTTTGCGCACCGGGCCACCGACCGGCCGGCCGGCAGCAGTCCTTCCATGAAATGGGTGAATCCGCCGGTGGCGTACATGCTGCAGGCCGGTGTGCCGCCACTGCTCGATGCCGGGGTCGAGTTGCCCGGCCTCTGGACGCCGGAACCATGGCCTGGCTGCCGCAGGGTGGCATTGGAGGCCTACCCCGGGCTGCTGGCCCGCGAGCTGATCGGGCGGCGGTCCTACAAGAGCGACGACAAGGCCAGGCAGACGGCCGATCGCCGATCGGCCCGCGAAGATCTGCTGCAGGCGCTGACCCAGGGGCGCAGCCGCCTGGGCCTGCGGCTGGCGCTCACGGC
>JAFAMV010000045.1 GCA_019233055.1 Curvibacter sp. | reverse complement strand
TCAGGCCCAGCACGCCCAGCAGGGCCCATTGGCGTGAGCG
This sequence comes from Curvibacter sp., assembly GCA_019233055.1. Taxonomy (GTDB): domain Bacteria; phylum Pseudomonadota; class Gammaproteobacteria; order Burkholderiales; family Burkholderiaceae_C; genus Curvibacter. The sequence continues at coordinate 6,954 of JAFAMV010000045.1, read as the reverse complement.
TTGCGCCACGCCGAGCGACAGGACTGAAAACACCAGGAAGGCACCGGTGAACAGGGCCACCAGTGCCAGGACGGTCAGATTGACCCGGTAGGCCCGCGACAGGCTGTCGGTGCGCCGGTTCAGGTCGGCCGGCACCACGGCCACCACATCGCCGGGCAGGGCTAGCCGATCCAGATAGCCCTGCCGGTCGCTGCCGGCCGTCAGCCGCAGGTCGATGCGGCTGAGGCGGCCCCACTGTGCGAAAAGATCCTGGGCGGCGCCGAGGTCCATGACGGCCAAGGGCGGGCCGCTGGCGTTGATCCGGCCGGAGACCTGCAGCGACCGGTTGCCGCCGGGCGTGTCCAGGCGCAGCGTCGCGGCCCCATGGTTGGCGGCCATGGCCGCGTCGTTGAGGAACACATGGCCGGGCAGCAGCATGGCCAACCGTTCGGCCCCGGACCGCGGACGGGGCAGCAGATCGGGGTTGATGCCGGCGATGCGCAGGGCGTCAATGCCCAGCAGGCGCAGGGGCGAGGCGGCTGCGCCGGGGCTTGCAGGCGGGCCTTCGCGCAGCGTGTTCAGTTCCAGCACCGGGCTGGCGGTCGCGGTCTGTGCATCCAGCAGCACCCGCTCATACAGGGCCTCGTTGAACTGGCCGTGGACCGCATGCAGTTCCAGGTCCGCTTGGCCGTTCACCGAGCGCAGGGCCTGGGCGAACTCTGCCAGTGCCGAGTGGTTGATGAGCTGCACCGAAAAGGCCAGCGCCACCCCCAGGGTCATGGCCAGCACCGCCGCTGCATGGCGCCAGGGGTGCTGGCGCAACTCCTGCCACGAAAACGTCGCCAGCAGGGAGGGCACCGGGCTGTGCATCAGGCGGCGCATGGCGTGGCGCCCCTCAATCCGTCTGGATGCCGTCGGCACCCAGGCGCAGCACCCGGTCGGCGCGGGCGGCGGCGGCCTCCGAGTGGGTGACCAGGACGAGGGCGGCGCCATGTTCGGCGCGCTGGTTCAGCAGCAGATCCATCACCTGGCGGGCGGTGCCCGGGTCCAGGTTGCCGGTGGGTTCGTCGGCCAACAGCAGGGCGGGGGCATGCACCAGGGCCCGGGCAATGGCCACGCGCTGCAACTGGCCGCCGCTGAGTTGCGCCGGCAACCGTGCGGCCAGGGGGCCCAGGCCCACCGCGTCGAGCAGCGATTGCACGCGGCGCTCGGCGTCGGCGCCCTGCCGTCCCAGCAGCAGCAGGGGCAGGGCGACGTTCTGGGCCACGTCCAGATGGGGCAGGACGTGGAAGGCCTGGAAGACGAAGCCGACATGCCTGCGCCGCCAGAGTGCGCGGGCCGCTTCATCCAGCGTCGACAGATCGGTGCCCTGCACCTCGATGCGGCCTTCCTCCCAGTGTTCCAGCGCAGCCAGACAGTTCAGGAGGGTGGACTTGCCGACGCCGGAATCGCCGACGATGGCCACGAACTCGCCCGCCGCCACGCTCAGGTTGACCCCGCTGAACACCGGCTTGCCGCCATGGTATTTGCCCAGTTGCTGCACCTGGATGGCCGGCGGCCGGGTCATGGATGCAGGCCTTCGCGTTCGATCAGTTCGAAGGCCAGTTGCAGGACCTGTGCGAGCGCCTGCGGCGCATCGCAGGCCACACGCTGGCGTTGCGGCATGCCGCGCAGCCAGGTCAGCTGGCGCTTGGCCAGTTGGCGGGTGGCGAAGATGCCCCGATCGCGCCACTCGCTCATCGGCGCCTGCCCTGCCAGGGCCTCCCAGGCCTGCCGATAACCCACGCAGCGCATCGAAGGCAGCTCGGGATCCAGGTCGCCGCGCCGCCGCAGGGCCACCACCTCGTCGAGGAAGCCCTGAGCCAGCATGGCGTCGAAGCGCTGGGCGATGCGGGCGTGCAGCCAGCTTCGATCGTCGGGCTCCAGTGAGATCAGCGGCAGTTGCAGCCCGGCCCCGGCCTGCTGGCGCGTGTGGTGTTGCGACAGCGGCTGGCCTGTGGCCCGGTAGACCTCGAGGGCGCGCTGGATGCGCTGGGCGTCATTGGGTGACAGGCGGGCCGCAGTGTCCGGGTCGACGCGCGCGAGTTCGGCGTGCAGCGCCGGCCAGCCGATCTCGCGGGCCTGGGCCTCGATCTCGGCCCGCAGGGCCGGCTGGGCGGCAGGCAGCGCATCCAGGCCGTCCATCAAGGCCTTGAAGTACAGCATGGTGCCGCCCACGAGCAGGGGCAAGGCGCCACGGGCGCGGATCTGCGCCACCAGCTGCAGGGTGTCGGTCCGGAACTCGGCCGCACTGTAGGCCTGCAGGGGGTCGCGGATATCGATCAGATGGTGAGGCACCTGCCCGCGCTCCGCCGGGGTGGGCTTGGCGGTGCCGATGTCCATGCCCCGGTAGACCAGGGCGGAATCGACGCTGATGATCTCGACCGGACAGTGCGGGGCCAGGGCCTCGGCCAGGGCCAGGGCGGCGGCGGTTTTTCCAGAGGCGGTGGGGCCGGCGAGGGCGAGGCAGGCAAGCATGGCGGAGGTCTTCGGAGGGGGCCGGCCTCGAGAGCGGACGGGCAGGTCGGCAAGGGTAGCAGAAAGCGTGCGGCAGGCTGATCGCCCGGGTCAAGTGCGTCGGAGACTCGGGGCCACCGGTCTATCCCTGTCAGGGCATTCCCTTGGATGGCTGCGGACGCAACACCTGAAAACCGAGGGTCTTTCCATAATCCGAGGAGGCTGACCGACTGGTCAATCCAAGAGAGGACACACCATGAAAAACACCCCCGATCGAGGCCGGCCGGCCCGATTTCTCGACAAGGTCCGGCGCGCGCCCGGGCGACTGGCCGGCGCATCGCTGGGCCTCTTGACCCTGCTGGCGGCGCCTTCGATGGGCCAGGCCCAGTCGGGGCCCCAACTGCCGGCGCCCGAGGCGGTCCAGCTCGATCGACTGGGCTACATGAAGAGCTATCCGCCCGAGGCCGGCGAGCGTGTGGATCTGAGCAATTCCTACAAATACCCGCAGATGCGCTGGACGGTCCAGCACCTGCGTGAACTGGCCCCGACCCGCAACATCCGCCGGGGAGCGGCGCCCGCGTCCGCATTGCCCGCCGATCCGCGTCCGCTGGGCCAGCTCATGTTCGAGGACGACAAGGGACGGGCCCTGAGCATCGACGACTGGGCCCGCAGCACCTATACCGACGCCCTGGTGGTGCTGCACAAGGGGCGGGTGGTCTATGAGCGCTATGACAACCAGATGAAGCCGAGCTCGCCCCATCTGCTGTTCTCGGTCACCAAGTCGTTCACCGGTCTGTTGGCGGCGCAACTGGTCCATGACGGCCGGATCGATCCGGATGCGCCGGTCACGAAGTATGTGCCCGAACTGGCTGGATCGGCCTGGGGGGATATGAAGGTCAGGCATGTGCTCGACATGACCGGAGCCGTGCGTTTCCGTGAGGACTATAACGACCCGAGCTCCGACGTCTACCGCTATGGCATGGCCAGCGGCCTGCTGCCCAGGCCGGCGGGTTATCAGGGGCCGAACAACATCGATGATTTTCTGAAGACCTTGCCCAAGGACGATGAGCATGGCGAGCATTTCGTCTACCGCACCGTGCATTCCGAGGTGCTGGGCTGGATCGTTTCGCGGGTGACCGGGCGCCATTGGGCTGACCTCATGAGCGAGAACTTCTGGCAGAAGATGGGCATGGAAGAGGACGCCTACGTGATGGTCGACAGCGTGGGCACGCCCTTGCAGGGCGCCGGACTCAACGCCACGGCCCGCGATCTGGCACGGGTGGGCGAAATGCTGCGGTTGGGCGGCACCTTCAATGGGCAGAAGATCCTGGACAAGGCGGTGGTCGATGACATCGCCCGGGGTGGTGATCGCGAGAAATTCAAATTCGGCGGCCTGCAGGCGGCCCGGCCCGGCTACAGCTACCACGACCAGTGGTGGGTGTTGCACAACGCCGACGGCGCCTACGAGGCCGCCGGCATCCATGGCCAATTCATCCACATCAATCCGGCCGCCGAGATGGTGGTGGTGAAGCTGTCCTCGCACCCGGTGCCGGGGGCTGCCTTCACCCACGCCACCACCTTGAAGGCCTGGGCGGCGCTGGCCAAGGCCGTGCGCGACTAGGGCGGGGCCCGGCCTCCGACATCGACCGTGGATCAGAGCACGCCCTGGGCCAGGGTCGCGTCGGCCAGTCTCACGAAGGCCGCCACGTTGGCGCCGGTGACATAGCTCAACCTGCCGTCGCGGGTCTGGCCATGCGCCCGGCAGGCGGCATGGATGCCCTGCATGATCTGGCGCAGACGGGCATCGACCTCCTCGTGGGGCCAGTTCAGGCGCATGGCGTTCTGGCTCATCTCCAGGCCCGAGACCGCCACGCCGCCGGCATTGCTGGCCTTGCCGGGGGCATACAGGATGCCGGCCGCCTCGAAATGTTTCACCGCCGCCAGCGTGCAGGGCATGTTGGCGCCCTCGGCCACGCACAGCACACCGTTGTGCACCAGGGTGCGCGCGTCGTCGACGTCCAGTTCGTTCTGGGTGGCACAGGGCAGGGCCAGGTCGACCGGCACCTGCCAGGGCCGTCGACCCGCATGGAAAGGCAGGCCGAGGCGCTGGGCGTAGTCGCTCAGCCGGCCGCGCTCGTGGTTCTTCACGGTCTGCAGCATGGCCAGCTTCTCGGCGTCGAAGCCGGCCTCGTCGACCACCAGGCCCGAGGAGTCGGAGACCGTCAGCACCCGGGCGCCGAGCTGCAGGGCCTTCTTGATGGCGTACTGGGCCACGTTGCCCGAACCGGAGACGGCGACGCTCAGCCCCTGCAGCGAGCGGCCGCAGGTCTTGAGCATCTCCTCGGCGAAATACACCGTCCCATAGCCTGTGGCTTCGGGCCGCATCAGCGAACCGCCATGGCTGGGGCCTTTGCCGGTGAAGACGCAGTCGCTGCGGTTGCTGAGTCTCTTCACCATGCCGGCCAGATAGCCGACTTCGCGGGCGCCGACGCCGATGTCGCCCGCCGGCACATCGGTGTCGGCCCCGACGTGGCGGAACAGCTCGCCGGCAAAGGCCTGGCAGAAGCGCATCACCTCGGTCGGGCTTCTGCCTTTGGGGTCGAAGTCGGCGCCTCCTTTGGCGCCGCCCATCGGCAGGGTGGTCAGGGCGTTCTTGAAGGTCTGCTCGAAGGCCAGGAATTTCAGCACCGACAGGTTCACCGAAGGATGGAAGCGCAGGCCGCCCTTGTAGGGGCCGATCAACTGGCTGTGCTGCACCCGAAAGCCGTGGTTGATCTGGATCTGTCCCTGGTCGTCCAGCCAGCAGACCCGGAACTGGATGATGCGCTCGGCCTGCACCAGACGGTCCAGTACTTTCTGTTCGAGAAGCTGCGGGTGCCGGAGCAGACAGGGCCAGACGCTCTCGGTGACTTCGGTCACGGCCTGGAGGAACTCGGGCTCGTGCGGGTGTCGCTGAGCGAGCCGGTTCAGGAAATCATAGGCGCTCGTGGGGTGCGGCTTCATGCGGTCCTTCGTCAGCGCACATCGCGGGCTTGGACGTGCGGGGCGGCCATCATGCGCGGCACAGCCGCCTTCGCCGTGAGCAAATGTAGGCGGGCCGCCGTTGCAGCCCGGGCGGGCTCAGCGGCTTTCAGCGACCGCGCAGGAACAGCGCGTCGAGCTCGCTCAGACCCAGTTGGCGCCAGGTCGGCCGGCCATGGTTGCATTGGTCCGAGCGCTCGGTCTCCTCCATCTGACGGAGAAGGCCGTTCATCTCTTCGAGGGTCAGGCGCCGGTTGGCCCGCACCGCGCCATGGCAAGCCATGGTCGCCAGCAATTCGTTGCGTGCCCTCTGCACCACGGTGCTGGCCTCGTGCTGGGCCAGTTCGGCCAGCACGCTGCGCGCCAGTTCGACCGCGTCGCCATGGGCCAGTGAGCTGGGCACCGCCCGCACGGCCAGGGTCTTGGGCGAGAAGGGCACCACCTCCAGCCCCAGGGTGGCCAGGGTCTCGGTGCATTCCTCGGCGGTGGCCACTTCCTGGGGGGTGGCCGAGAAGGTGGCGGGTATCAGCAGCGGCTGGCTGGACAGCGCGGCCAGTTCCAGCTGCTGTTTCAGCCGTTCATAGACGATGCGCTCATGGGCCGCGTGCATGTCGACGATGACCAGGCCAAGGGCGTTCTCCGCCAGGATGTAGATGCCCTGCAACTGGGCCAGGGCCCGACCGAGCGGCCAGTCGTCGGCGGTGTCCGGCAGGGGTTGCCAGGCGGCGGCCGGGGCCGCAGAGGGCGCGGGGGCGGGGGACGTCCAGCCGCCCACCGCCTGGGAGGCTTCTTGAGCTTCGGGCCGTGCCGGCGAGGGTTGCCACAGGGCGGAGAGCTCGTCGACACGGTGGCCGACGGGGGCGTCCCGGAAGCGGAAATCCATCGTCGGCTGGCCCCAGCGTTCAGGTCGGGGCAGGGTCTGTGTCGCCGGGGCGAACAGCGACTGCGGCGCATGGACCCCGTGCTCGGTCGGGAGGTCCGTCGGCGTCGGCTCAGCCAGGGCGGCCAGGGCTGCGCGCGGCACGGCCAGCGCGTTCTCGACCGCATGACGGACGGCCTGATGCACCTCCCGGCTCTCGCGGAAGCGCACTTCGATCTTGGTCGGGTGCACGTTCACATCGACCCGGGTCGGATCGATCTCGACGCGCAGCACATACACCGGCTGACGCTGGCCGTGCAGCACATCCTCGTAGGCGCTGCGGGCGGCGTGGGTCAGCACTTTGTCGCGGACGTAACGCCCGTTGACGTAACTGAATTGCTGGTCGGCCCGCGAGCGGGCGGCATCGGGCACCCCCGCCCGCCCGCTCACCTGGACCGGGCCCGAATTCCATTGGACGGGCACCGACTGCGCCAGGAAGTCCTCGCCGAGCACGTCGGCCATGCGCCGGTCCGGGGCGTCGGGCCCATGGCCGGCGCGCCACTGCTCGACCAGCTTGCCTTCGTGCCAGATGGCAAATC
>JAFAMV010000018.1 GCA_019233055.1 Curvibacter sp. | reverse complement strand
GTCGGGTCCAGCTGGATGCCGGCTTCGGCGTCGAAGATCGAGGGCAGCGGATAGCCGACGAAGTCGGTGGAGACCACCTTCTCGTTGGTGAAGCCAAGCACGCCCTTCAGAGCGCCTTCCGAGGCGGCCTTCATGGCGGCGACGATCGCTTCATACTTGGCCGGCTTCTCCAGCTCGACGGTCAGATCGACCACCGAAACGTCGGAGGTGGGCACGCGGAAGGACATGCCGGTCAGCTTCTTGTTGAGTTCGGGGATCACCACACCCACGGCCTTGGCGGCGCCGGTGCTGCTGGGGATGATGTTCTCCAGGATGCCGCGGCCGCCGCGCCAGTCCTTGTTGGACGGGCCGTCCACGGTCTTCTGGGTGGCGGTGGCGGCGTGCACGGTGGTCATCAGGCCGCGCTTGATGCCCCACTTGTCGTTCAGCACCTTGGCCACCGGGGCCAGGCAGTTGGTGGTGCACGAGGCGTTGGAGACGATGGCCTGGCCGGCGTAGCTCTTGTCGTTCACGCCGTAGACGAACATCGGGGTGTCGTCCTTGGACGGGGCCGACATGATGACCTTCTTGGCGCCGGCGGCCAGGTGCTTCTCGGCGGTCTCCTTGGTCAGGAACAGGCCGGTGGATTCGATGACGATGTCGGCACCGACTTCGTTCCACTTCAGGTTGGCCGGATCGCGCTCGGCGGTCAGGCGGATCTTCTTGCCATTGACCACCAGGGTGTTGCCGTCGACCGAGACTTCGCCCTTGAAGCGGCCGTGCACGCTGTCGTACTTCAGCATGTAGGCCAGGTAGTCGGGCTCGAGCAGGTCGTTGATGCCGACGATCTCGATGTCGGAGAAGTTCTGCACCGCAGCGCGGAACACCATGCGGCCGATGCGGCCGAAGCCATTGATGCCAACCTTGATAGCCATGTCAGTCTCTTTCCTGGAGTTGTTGAAAATGAATGCGGGGGCGTCCGGGGGCCGTCCCCGCAGACGCCTTCAGTGCTGGATCAGCGGCCGGCGCCCTTGAGCCGGGCCTTGCCCAGTGCCACCAGCACGGTGTCGACCACGTTCTCGGCGGTGAAGCCGAAGTGCTTGAACAGCACCGGTGCCGGGGCCGATTCGCCGTAGGTGTCGATGCCGACCACGGCGGCCACGCCGTACTTCCACCAGCCGTCGGTGCTGCCCATCTCGACCGCCACACGGGGCAGGCCGGCCGGCAGGACCGATTTCTTGTAGGCGGCGGTCTGACGGTCGAACACATTCGTGCTGGGCATGGAGACCACGCGCACGAACACCTTCTTCTCGGCCAGCTGCTTCTGCGCCGCCAGGGCCAGCTGCACCTCGGAGCCGGTGGCGATGATCACGCCCTGCGGCTTCTTCTTGTGGCCGATGTCGGCCGGCTCGCTCAGGATGTAGGCGCCACGGCTGATCTCGCCCAGGTCCTTCTTGGGGCCGTAGGGCAGGTTCTGGCGCGACAGCAGCAGGGCCGTCGGGCGGTGCTTGTTCTCAAGGGCCACGGCCCAGGCGATGGCGGTCTCGGCGGTGTCGGCCGGGCGCCACACATCGAGGTTGGGGATCAGGCGCAGGCTGGCCGCGTGTTCGATCGACTGGTGGGTGGGGCCGTCCTCGCCCAGGCCGATGGAGTCGTGGGTGAACACATGGATCACGCGCTGCTTCATCAGCGCGGCCATGCGGATGGCGTTGCGGCTGTAGTCGCTGAAGGTCAGGAAGGTGCCGCCGTAGGGGATGAAGCCGCCGTGCAGGGCGACGCCGTTCATGATGGCGGCCATGCCGAACTCGCGCACACCGTAGTTGATGTGGCGGCCACCCAGCAGCTGGCCGTCGGCACCGGCGGTCTGCACCACCTCGCCGGCGGCGTCGAAGCGCAGGTTGGGCGTGCTCTTGGTGTTGGTCAGGTTGGAGCCGGTCAGGTCGGCCGAGCCGCCCAGCAGCTCGGGCAGGGCGGCGGTGAAGGCTTCCAGGGCGATCTGGCTGGCCTTGCGGCTGGCCACGGTCTCGGCCTTGGTGTGGGCCGCGATGGCGGCGTCGACCGCCACCTGGGCGAAGTTCTTCGGCAGTTCGCCGGCCATGCGGCGCAGCAGCTCGGCGGCCAGTGCCGGGTGGGCGGCCTGGTAGGCGGCGAAGCGGGTGTTCCAGGCCGACTCGGCCTCGGCACCGGCGGCCTTGGCGTCCCAGCCGGCATAGACCTCGGCCGGGATCTCGAACGGGCCATGGGCCCAGCCCAGGGCTTCGCGGGTCAGCTTGATCTCTTCGGCGCCCAGCGGTTCGCCGTGGGCCTTGGCGGTGTTGGCGCGGTTGGGCGAGCCCTTGCCGATCGAGGTCTTGCAGATGATCAGGCTGGGCGCGGCGTTCTGGGCCTTGGCCTGGGCGATGGCCTGCGACACGGCGGCGACATCGTGGCCGTCGACCGGTCCGATCACGTTCCAGCCATAGGCCTGGAAGCGTTGCGCGGTGTTGTCGATGAACCAGGGGGCCACCTGGCCGTCGATGGAGATGCCGTTGTCGTCGTACAGCGCGATCAGCTTGCCCAGCTTCCAGGCGCCGGCCAGGGCGGCGGCCTCGTGGCTGATGCCTTCCATCAGGCAGCCGTCACCCAGGAACACATAGGTGTGGTGGTCGACCACGGCATGGCCGTCGCGGTTGAACTCCTTGGCCAGCAGCTTCTCGGCCAGCGCGAAGCCGACGGCATTGGTGACGCCCTGGCCCAACGGGCCGGTGGTGGTCTCGACGCCGGGGGTGATGCCCACTTCGGGGTGGCCGGCGGTCTTGCTGTGGAGCTGGCGGAAGTTCTTCAGCTCGCCGATCGGCAGCGGGTAGCCGGTCAGGTGCAGCAGGGCGTAGATCAGCATCGAGCCATGGCCGTTGGACAGCACGAAGCGGTCGCGGTCGGCCCAGTGCGGGTTGGCCGGGTTGTGCTTCAGGTGCTGTCCCCACAGGGCGACGGCCATGTCGGCCATGCCCATGGGTGCGCCGGGGTGACCGGAGTTGGCTTGTTGTACGGCATCCATGGCCAACGCACGGATTGCGTTTGCCATGTCTTGTTGTTGCTGGGTGTTGGCCATCGGGAGCAGCTCCGCAAGGAGTTCAGGGGAAACGTGGCATTTTACCGGGCCGCACTCCCGACCTGCCCGGCCCATGCCGCCGAGGCCCTGGGAAGCGCCGCCGGCCCCTCGATTTGCACTAAAGTGGAGAGCCTTATGCATGGCCTTCACCTCACTGCCGATTTGCGGGATTGCCGCTGCGATCCTGGGCTGCTCCAGGACGCCCCGGCCCTGGTCCGGTCGTGCCTGGACGCGGTGCTGGCCTCGGGCCTGCGGGCGGTGGACCAGCTGTTCCATCGCTTCCCCGACGGGCCGCAGGGGCCGGGCGGCGTGACCGCCACGGTGCTGCTGGCCGAATCGCATCTGTGCCTGCACACCTGGCCCGAACTCAGCGGCGTCACGCTCGATGTCTACGTGTGCAATCTGGGCGCCGACCATGGCGCCCAGGCCCGGGCCCTGCTGGCGCGTCTGCTGGCGCTGTTCCAGGCTGGGCGGGTCGAGCGCCAGGAACTGCAGCGCGGCCTGCCTGCCGTCGAATCGGAGGGGTTGTGTCCATGAGCGTCGCCGCGAGCCTGGCCGCATCCACCCCCGCGCTGCTGCTGGCGGCGGGCCGGGGCGAGCGCATGCGGCCGCTCACCGACCACTGCCCCAAACCGCTGCTCGAGGTCCAGGGCCGGCCGCTGCTGCAATGGCAGCTCGATGCGCTGGGCCGCGACGGCTGCCGCCAGGTCGTGATCAACACCGACTGGCTGGGCGGGCAGATCCACACCCGCATCGGCGACCGCCATGCCTGGGGGCCGGAGACCGGGCCAAGCCTGGCCATCCGCTATTCGGACGAGGGCCGCGATTTCGGCGGCGCCCTGGAGACCGCCGGCGGCATCGCCCGCGCCCTGCCCCTGCTGGGCGATCTGTTCTGGGTTGCGGCCGGCGATGTCTTCGCGCCCGATTTCGTCTTCGACAGCGCCGCCATCGAGCGCTTTGCCGCCAGCGATGCGCTGGCCCACCTCTGGCTGGTGCCGAACCCGGCCCACCATCCGCGCGGCGATTTCGGCCTCGGTCCGCAGGGCCTGGCCCTGAACCTGGGGGCCGGGGACCCGCGCCCGCGCTACACCTACAGCACCATCGGCCTGTACCGGGCCGCGCTGTTCTCGCTGCCCGGCGCGGCCCTCGCGCACGGCAATCCCGACGGGGTGAAGGCCCCGCTGGCGCCGCTGCTGCGCCTGGCCATGGACCAGGGGCGCATCGGCGCCAGCCTGTACCGTGGCCGCTGGACCGATGTCGGAACCCCGCAGCGCCTGGCCGATCTGAACACGCCGCCCACACCCACTTCACCATGAGCAGCCACAGCACCACCCCGACCGCCTCCGCCCTGTCCGTGTATGCCGAGCGCCGCGCCCGCGTGGCCCGGGCGATCGGCCCTGGCGGCATCGCCATCGTGCCGACCGCGCCGGAGCGCGCGCGCAACCGCGACAGCGACTTCCTCTACCGACACGACAGCTATTTCTACTACCTCACCGGCTTCACCGAGCCGCAGGCCTGGCTGGTCATCACCGGCGAAGGCGAGAGCACCCTGTGGTGCAACCCCAAGGACCTGGAGCGCGAGATCTGGGACGGCTACCGCCTGGGCCCCGACGCCGCGGTGTCGGCCCTCGGGGTGCAGGCGGCCTGGCCGGTCACCGAACTCGACAGCCGCCTGCCCCGTCTGCTGGAGAACCGCGAGGTGGTGCACTACCCCTTCGCCACCCACAAGGGGCTGGAGACCCGCGTCGACGGCTGGCTGTCGCAGGTGCGTGCGCGCGTCCGATACGGAGCGCTGTGCCCGAGCGTGCAGCGCGACCTCTGCGAGGTGCTCGACGAGATGCGCCTGGTCAAGGATGCCCATGAGCTCGACCTCATGCGCCGCGCCGCGCAGATCAGCGCCCGGGCCCATGTGCGGGCCATGCAGGCCAGCGCGGCCATGCTGCGGGCCGGGCAGGATCTGCGCGAATACCACCTCGACGCCGAGCTGCTGCACGAATTCCGCCGCCAGGGCTCGCAGTACCCGGCCTACAGCTCCATCGTCGCCGCCGGGGCCAACGCCTGTGTGCTGCACTACCGCGCCGATGCCGCGCCGGTGCGCGACGGCGAACTGGTGCTGATCGACGCCGGCTGCGAACTCGACGGCTATGCCAGCGACATCACCCGCACCTTCCCGGCCAACGGCCGCTTCAGCGGCCCGCAGCGGGCTCTCTATGACCTGGTGCTGGCCTCGCAGGAGGCGGCGGTGGCGGCCACGCGCGCCGGCGCCCGCTTCAACGATCCGCACGACGCCACGGTGGCGGTGCTGGCCCAGGGCCTGCTCGACCTCGGTCTGCTCGATCGCGGCAAGGTGGGCGATGTGCAGGACGTGATCGCCAACCGCAGCTATTTCCCCTTCTACATGCACCGCACCAGCCACTGGCTGGGCATGGACGTGCACGACTGCGGCAGCTATGTCGAGCCGGCCGAGGTCGGCCAGAGCAGCGAGCGGCGCGATCCGCTGTCGGGCGAAACCATCACCAACCGGCCCAGCCGCGTCCTGCGTCCGGGCATGGTGCTGACCCTCGAGCCCGGCCTGTATGTGCGGCCGGCGCCCGGGGTGCCCGAGGCCTTCCACCACATCGGCATCCGCATCGAGGACGACGCGGTCGTCACCCCGGCTGGCTGCGAGCTGATCACCCGCGACGTGCCGGTGAAGGCCGACGAGATCGAGGCGCTGATGCGCGATGGAGCGGCGATCGGCGTCAGCTGAGCCTGGACAAGCCATGGCCCGCCTGCCATTCGTTCCGCGGTCGATGCGGCTCACGGCCAATGAAGAGACCGTGCCCCGGCTGCACCTGGTCGGCACCCTGCTGGTGGTGCTGGGCCTGACCGTGGCCCTGGTGGGATTCTTCTCGTGGCAGAACCTGAGCGAGCAGCAGGCCACCCTGCAGCGCATCGAGGCGGTGACTCAGCGCCAGCAGCAGGCCCGGCTGGCGGCCGAGATGGCCTCGGCCATGAGCTACCTCGAATTCGTGCGTTCCCGCACCGACGACGTGCTGCGCCAGAGCCTGACCAACCAGGTCGATCTGGCCATGCAGATCGCCCAGGCGATCTACGAGCAGGAATCCCCCAGGCGACCCGAGGCCGAGGTGCGCCGCCTCATCATCGAGGCCCTGCGCAAGCCCCGCTTCTACGAGGGCCGCGGCTACTATTTCATCGACGACATGCAGGGCCGCTTCGTGCTGCTGCCGACCGCACCCCAGCTCGAAGGCCGGCTGCTGCCCGACAACCGCGACGACACCGGCCGGCTGATCATGCGCGGGCTCATCGAGGCGGCCCGCAAGCCCGACGGCCAGGGGTTTTCCAGCTACCGTTGGTACACCCCCGAGAATCCGCACCGCATGAGCGACAAGCTCGCCTATGTGCGTTATTTCAAGCCCTACGGCTGGCTCATCGGGGCCGGCGACTACAACTACAAATGGGAGCAGTTGCAGCAGCACGAGGCGCTGGCGCATCTGCGCTCGCTGCGCTTCGGCAGCAGCGGCTACTTCGGCCTGGTCGATCGCCAGGGCCGTTCGCTGCTGTCGCCTTCCGAGGTGCAACTGGAGGGGCGGCATTTCTCCGAAGTGCCCGAGCCGGCGCGCAGCGCACTGGCCAGGATCTACCAGGCCGGCCAGCAAGGCGGCGGCTATGTCACTTACGACTGGATCAACCCCGATACCGGCAAGCCGGCACGCAAGACCGCCCTGGTGAAGGTGATCGAGCCCTGGGGCTGGATCGTGGCCGCCACCGTCTTCGACAACGAGCTGCAGTCGGCGGTCGATGAAGAGCGGCAGTTCTATGGCCAGGGCAGCACCCGGCGCGGCCTGATCCAATTGGCCGCCGTGCTGGCCTCGCTGCTGGTGGCACTGGGCAGCTCGCTGCTGTTCTCGCGCTGGTCGGGGCGCCTGTTCCGGGCCTACCACCAGCAGAACGAACGCCTCATCGGCACGCTGCGCCGCCAGGCCGGCGAGCTCAAGACCCTGTCGCGGGCGATGGAGCAGAGCCCGGTGTCCATCCTCATCACCGACACCGAGCGGCGCATCACCTATGTGAATCCGCAGTTCGAACAGATCATGGGCTATGCGGCCCAGGAGGTGATCGGCCAGTCGCCCCAACTGCTGCGGCCCTCGACGGTCGAAGGCGACAGCTATGCCCGCCTCTGGCAGAAGGTCGAAGCGGGGCAGGCCTGGCAGGGCGAGATGCAGACCCGCAGCAAGATCGGCCGGCTGCTGTGGCAGCGGGTGCGGGTCTCGCCCATCCTCGGCGAGGACGGCATGGCCGTCCAGTACCTGGGCATTCTCGAGGACATCACCGAGCGCAAGCAGCGCGAAGCCGACCTGCGCATCGCCGCCACCGCCTTCGAGTCGCAGGAAGGCATGCTGGTGGCCGACCGCAGCGGCACCATCCTGAAGGTCAACCGCGCCTTCACCGACATCACCGGCTACAGCTCCGAAGATGCGGTGGGCATGACGCCCAAGCTGCTCAAATCGGGGCGCCACGACAAGGCCTTCTACGAGGCCATGTGGGACTCGGTGACCAGCACCGGCCAATGGCGCGGCGAGATCTGGAACCGCCGCAAGAACGGCGAGATCTTCCCCGAATGGCTGACCATCACCGCGGTCAAGGGCGATGACCAGGAGGTCACCCACTACGTCAGCACCTTGACCGACATCACCCAGCGCAAGGCGGCCGAGAACGAGATCCGCCATCTGGCCTTCTTCGATCCGCTCACCAGCCTGCCCAACCGGCGGCTGCTGCTGGACCGCCTGCGCCAGGCCCTGGCGGTCAGCGAGCGGCGCCGGCGGGAGGGGGCGCTGATCTTCATCGACCTCGACAATTTCAAGACCCTCAACGACACCCTGGGGCATGACAAGGGCGACCTGCTGCTGCAGAAGGTCGCGCAGCGGCTCAAGGCCTGCGTGCGCGACACCGACACCGTGTCGCGACTCGGCGGCGACGAGTTCGTGGTCATGCTCGAGAACCTGGGCCGCGACGCGCGCGAGGCCGCCCAGCAGGCCGAGACCGTGGGCGAGGCCATCCGCCAGTCGCTCAACCACCCCTATGACCTCGCGGGCCACGAATACCACTGCTCGCCGAGCATGGGCATCACCCTGTTCGACCACCAGACCGAACTCGACGAGATGCTGCAGCGCGCCGACCTGGCCATGTACCAGGCCAAGGCGGCCGGGCGCAACACCCTGCGCTTCTTCGACCCGGCCATGCAGGCCCTGGTGGCCGAGCGCGCGGCGCTGGAAGCCGACCTGCGCCTGGCCATCCGGCAGGACCAGTTGCTGCTGTACTACCAGGCCCAGGTCAGTGCACAGGGGCAGGTGGTGGGGGCGGAAGCCCTGGTGCGCTGGCGCCATCCGAGCCGAGGCCTGGTCTCGCCGGCCGACTTCATCCCGCTGGCCGAAGACACCGGCCTGATCCTGCCGCTGGGGCAGTGGGTGCTCGAAGAAGGATGCCGGCAACTGGCCCGCTGGGCGCAACAGCCCGAACGGGCGCATCTGACCCTGGCCATCAATGTGAGCGCCCGCCAGTACCGGCAGCCCGATTTCGTCGATCAGGTGTTGGGCACCCTGGTCCGCACCGGGGCGCCGGCCCACCGGCTCAAGCTCGAACTGACCGAAAGCCTGCTGCTGCACGATGTCGAGGACATCATCACCAAGATGAGCGCCCTCCAGGTCGAAGGCGTCGGCTTCTCGCTCGACGACTTCGGCACCGGCTACTCCAGCCTCAGCTACCTCAAGCGATTGCCGCTGGACCAGCTGAAGATCGACCAGTCCTTCGTGCGCGACCTGCTCGAGGACGCCAACGACGCCACCATCGCCCGCACCGTCATCGCCCTGGGCAAGAGCCTGGGCCTGTCGGTGATCGCCGAAGGCGTCGAGAACCTGGCCCAGCGCGACAGCCTGGCGGCCTACGGCTGCGATGCCTACCAGGGCTACCTCTATGGGCGGCCTGGGCCGGTGGAAGAGCTGCCCTTGGGTGTCTAGCCCCGCGCGCGACCGTCCCCACCCAAGGGTTCTGCCTCATTGGCAGCCCCCCGGCCCTATTGGTTACCATGTGTAACGTCCGTGCCTGGGATGCCCTCACGCCACCATGCAAGTCCTGACCGCCTCCGAAAGCCATCTGCTGGGGCGGCGCTTTGCCCGGGGGCTGGCCTGGGCGGCCTTTCTGCTGGGGCTGGGCTTTGTCGGCCTGACGGCGTTTTCCGTGGTCCAGGACCTGCATGGCAGCCGTCGGGTGGCGCGGGACAGCAGCCGCCACATGAGCGAGACGCTGCGCCAGCTCAGCGACCAGGTGCTGGAGCAGGCCAGCTACAGCCTCAACGGCCTGTCTGAAGCCGTGGCACCGGCCCGCATGGACGAGGCGCCCGGCCAGCGGCAGGTCGAAGCCCTGTTGAAGACCGTGATCCGCTACGACACCGGGTCCGAATACCTCTTCGTGCGCCGCACCCGCGACCTCACCGTGGTGGGCAGCCAGGGGCGGCTGGCCCATGAGGCCGACGCTCTGGTGCAGCAACTGCTGCCGCCGGAGATCGCCGGACAGCTGGAGCTGCGGGCACCGATCAGTCTGGACGGGGGACGCAGCCATCTGCTGCCGGTGCTGATGGCGCTGGCGGGCTACCAGAACGAGGGGCCGGTGCTCATCGGCGCCTTGATCCCGGTGGCCAGCCTCCTGCCTTCCGGTCTGGCCGCCGACAACGGGGGCAACGAGGTCTACGCGATTTACCTGCCTTCGGGCGTGGTGCTCAGCCGCAGTGCCGACGGCCCCCGCCAGCTCGGCGCCATGGCGCCCGAATCGGCCGCCCTGGCGCGGCTGGCCCGCGAGAGCCTGGCCGGACCGTTGGGCGGCACGCTGGAGAACGGGCAGGATTTCTCGGGAACCTTCCGGCGCTCCGACCGCTACCCCGTGGTGGTGGCCTGCCTGCTGGCCGACCGGCTGTACCTGCAGCCCTGGGCGCAGCGCAGCTGCACCAAGATGGGGCTGCTCGCGCTGGCCCTGCTGGCCCTGGTCTTCGGGCTGCGCACCCTGCGGCGCATGCTGCGCTCCCTGGCCCGCAGCGAGTCGGTCTACCGTCGGCTGTTCGAAGACGTCGGCGACGGCGTCATCGTGCACACCGCCGACGCCCGCATCGTGGCCCTGAACACGGCAGCCCTGAAGTTCACCGGCCTGGCCCGGACGGCCGATGCCATCGGCCGCAGCCTGCATGACTTCCTGCCGCCGCCGCGCGATCCCGCCACCGGCCAGCCCAGCCAACTGCCGCAATTCCGCATGGCCCGGGCCCTGGCCGGCGAGCACCTGCGCTATGAATACAGCTTCGACTCGCCGGTGAACCGGCAGCATTTCGATTGCGACGTGCGGCTGTCGGCCGTCACCCTGGACGGTGCCCCCCAGCTGATGTGCCTGATCCGCGACCTGACCGAAGAGCGGCGCCAGGGGCGCCAGCAGGAGTACCTGGCCAACCACGACCCCCTGACCGGCCTGCCCAACCGCCACAGCCTGCTGCGCATGCTCGACGAGCGCATCGAGAAGGCGCCCGAAGAGGCCTTCGAGCTGGTCTTCGTCAACCTGGCCCGCTTCAAGGAGGTCAACGAGGCCTTCGGCCACCGTGCCGCCGACATGGTGCTGGAGACCACGGCGCGGCGCATCGAGCGTCAGTTGGGCCTGCATGGCTGGACGCTGGCGCGGGCCGGTGGCACCGATTTCGTGGCGGTGCCGCCGCTCACGCCGACCGACGATCCGCTGTCGATGGAGGCCCTGTGCGAGATCATCATGCGCGTGGCCCGCGAGCCCATCACCATGGGCGAGACCTCGGTCGAGCTGCACGTGAAACTGGGGCTGGCCGACTACCCCGGCGACGCCCTCGACGCGGGCCAGCTGCTGCGCTGTGCCGACATGGCGGCAGCCCGGGCGCGCACCGTGGTGGGGGCCCAGGTGCGTTACAGCAAGAGTTTCGAGAACGCGCCGGGCCACGACCTCAAGATGCGCGCCGAACTGTCGGCCGCCATCCGCGACAACCAGCTGCAACTGGCCTGGCAGCCCAAGCTCTGGCTGGAGAGCCGGGAAATCGAAGGTGTCGAGGCGCTGCTGCGCTGGCACCATCCGCGCCTGGGCTGGGTGTCGCCGGGCGAGTTCATCCCGCTGGCCGAATCGACCGAGCTGATCTATCCGCTCACGCGCTGGGTGCTCGGCGCGGCGCTCGACCAGATGGCCCTGTGGCTGGCCGCCGGCCAGCCCCTGAAGGTGGCGGTGAACATCAGTGCCAACAACCTGCAGGACCCGGATTTCATCGACCATGTGAAAGACCTGCTGCAGCGCAAGCAGGTGCCCGCGCAACTGCTGGAGCTGGAGGTGACGGAGACCGCGCTGGCGGCCAATCCCGAGGTCGTGCTGCGCCGGCTGCAGGACCTGCGGGCCACCGGCGTCTCGTTGGCGCTCGATGATTTCGGCACCGGCTATTCCAGCCTGTCCTATGTCAGCCAGTTCCCCTTCACCACCATCAAGATCGACCGGGGCTTCGTCAGCGCCCTGCTGCGCAGCCCGCGCGACCGCCATGTGGCCGAATCGACCATCGCGCTGGGGCGCAAGCTCGGCCTGCGCACCGTGGCCGAGGGTGTTGAAGATGACGCGACGGCCTCGGCCCTGCTGGCCCTCGAATGCGACATCGGCCAGGGCTATCTGTTCGCCCGGCCCCTGATGGGCCAGGCCTTCGACTACTGGCGCAGCCTCCACGAGACCAAGCTGGCCGAGGCGCGACGCCAGGCCTCGGCCAGCCCGGGGCGCTGAGCCGCAGGGGCGCGGGGGCCTGGCGGGCGGGCATACTGCGGGCTGGCTTTGATTTTCGTATTTGCCCTTCTGCCTCTGCCGCCATGACCGATATCACCGAGACCTCTCCCCCAGCCCCTGCGGATCGCCGTGTCAGCGCCTGGTGGCGTTTGAGCACTGTCTGCCTGTTCATCGTGCTGGCGGTCGGCTGGGCCGCCAGCGCCAGCATGTTCGAGCAGTTCAAGGCCCAGATCGGGCATCTGCAGGCCAAGCTCAAGGAAGTGCCGCAGGTTCATGAGATCTCGGTGCTGCTCGACGGGCAGCAGAAGCCGGCCTTGCTGGTGACCTTCGACCCCACCTCGGCCGCGCTGCAGCTGCAACGCCTCAACCAGGTCAAGGAAGGGCCCAACGACAGCATGCAGCTCTGGGCGATCGACGCCGACGAGCACAAGCCGCCGCGCTCGCTCGGTCTGCTGCTGGGCGACTACAAGACGCTCCAGGTGCCGGCCAAGGCGGCGGACCTGGAGGGCGTCGCCCAACTGGCCATCAGCGTCGAGGACAAGGGCGGCGTGCCGGACGCCCAGGGGCCGCGCCTGCCCTACCTGTTCAAGGGTTGGCTGGTGCGCAAGGCCCTTTGAGAACCTGAGGCCGCGCCCCTGGGTACGGCTTTCAGGCGCGCAGCCTGGGGCGCTCGGCCTGCAGCAGGCGGCTGGCCATGCCGGCACAGCCGAAGGCCTCGAAGCGCGCCACGCAGATGCCGCGCGCGGCCTCGGTGGCCGCCTTCAGAAAGCGCCGTGGATCGAATTCGCCGGGCTGCTGGGCCATGGCGCGGCGCATCGCGCCGGTCATGGCCAGCCGGATGTCGGTGTCGATGTTGATCTTGCGCACCCCATGGCGGATGCCGCGCTGGATCTCCTCGACCGGCACGCCGTAGGTCTGCGGCATCTCGCCGCCGTGCGAGCGCAGGATGGCCAGCCATTCCTGCGGCACGCTGGAGCTGCCATGCATCACCAGGTGGGTGTCGGGCAGGCGGGCGTGGATCTCGGCGATGCGCCCGATGGCCAGGATGTCGCCGGTGGGTGGGCGGCTGAACTTGTAGGCCCCGTGGCTGGTGCCGATGGCGATCGCCAGCGCGTCGACGCCGGTGCGGGCCACGAAATCGGCGGCCTGGTCCGGGTCGGTCAGCAGTTGCTCGCGCGACAGCTGGCCGGCGGCCCCGACGCCGTCCTCCTCGCCGGCCTGTCCGGTCTCCAGCGAGCCCAGGCAGCCCAGTTCGCCTTCGACCGAGACGCCGACCGCATGCGCCATCTCGACCACCTGGCGCGTCACCTGCAGGTTGTGGCCGTAGGGCGCGGGGGTCTTGCCGTCTTCGAGCAGCGAGCCGTCCATCATGACGCTCGAGAAGCCCGAGCGGATCGAGCGCATGCACACCGCCGGGCTGCTGCCGTGATCCTGGTGCAGGACCAGGGGCAGGTGCGGGTACATCTCGACCGCCGCCTCGACCATGCGGCGCAGAAAGGGTTCGCCGGCATAGCTGCGGGCGCCGGCCGAGGCTTGCAGGATCACCGGGCTGTCGGTCTGGTCGGCCGCCTGCATGATGGCCTGGATCTGCTCCAGGTTGTTGATGTTGAAGGCCGGCACGCCGTAGGCGTGCGCGGCGGCGTGGTCGAGCATGTGGCGCAGGGAGACGAGGGGCATGGAAGACTCCTGGGTGGTCGGGATGGGGGCGGTGCCGGCTTCAGGCGTAGGGGCCCTGGGCGCGTTCCTGCAGCACCGCCAGGGCGGGCAGGGACCGGCCTTCGAGCAACTCGAGGAAGGCGCCGCCGCCGGTGGAGATGCAATCGATCTTCGGCGCCAGACCGTATCTGGCGATGGCCGCCAGGGTGTCGCCGCCGCCGGCCATGGTGAAGGCGGGGCTGTCGGCGATGGCCTGCGACAAGGCCTGGGTGCCCGCCGCGAAAGCCTCGAACTCGAACACGCCCACCGGGCCGTTCCAGACGATGGTACCGGCCTGTGCCAGCGCCTCGGCCCACAGGCGCGAGGTGGCGGGCCCGACGTCGAGGATCAGTTCGGTCGGTCCGACCTCGGTGGCGGCCCTCAGGCGGGCCGGCGCATCGGCGGCGAAACGCGTGGCGGTGCGCACGTCCACCGGCAGCGGCAGGGCGGCGCCGCGCTGCGCCAGGGTGGTCATGATGTCCTGCGCCGCCGCCAGCAGATCGGGCTCGACCAGGCTCAGCCCCACCGGCAGGCCACTGGCCCGCAGAAAGGTGTTGGCCATGCCGCCGCCGACGATCAGCAGGTCCACCTGGCGCGCCAGGCTCTGCAGGACGGCCAGCTTGCTCGACACCTTGGCGCCGCCGACCACGGCCACCAGCGGCCGGGCCGGGTCGGCCAGGGCGCGGCCGAGGGCGCCCACCTCGGCCGCCAGCAGGGGGCCGGCGCAGGCCACCGGCGCATGGCGGGCGATGCCGTGGGTGCTGGCCTCGGCGCGGTGGGCGGTGCCGAAGGCATCGTTGACGAAGATGTCGCACAGGGTGGCCATGCGGCGGGCCAGGCCGTCGTCGTCGGCCTTCTCGCCGGGGTGCAGGCGGCAGTTCTCCAGCAGCACGATTTCGCCGGGCTGCACGGCCACGCCGTCGAGCCAGTCGCGCTGCAGCGGCAGCTCGCGGCCCAGCAGCTCGCCGAGGCGTTGCGCCACCGGCGCCAGGCTGTCGCCGGGCCGGGGCTGTCCTTCGCGGGGCCGGCCCAGGTGGCTGGTGACCATGACCGCCGCGCCGGCCTCCAGGGCCAGCCGGATGCAGGGAAGGGAGGCGCGCAGGCGGCTGTCGTCGGCCACCCGACCCTGCTCGTCCAGCGGCACGTTGAGGTCGGCGCGGATGAGCACGCGACGGCCCCGGGCCAGGCCGTGCCGCGCCAGATCGGCAAAGTGCAGCATCTTCAGGGCGGGTCTGTCGGGCGGCCGGCCCAGGCGCGGCGCCGAGGCCCGCGGGCCTCGCCGCGCCACGGACGATGGGTGTGGATGCGTCATTCGGATCTCCTGAGGTGAGGGGGGCGATCGTTGCGTCGGAGGCGGGGCTTCGCGCCAGCCGTTCAGGTGGGGGCCAGGGCCACCGACCGGACCGCCTGCACCACGGCCTCGGCGGTGAGGCCGAAGTGCCGGTACAGCTCGCTGGCCGGGGCCGACTCGCCGAAGCGCGCCAGCCCCAGCACCCGGCCCTGGCGCCCCACGTATTTGCGCCAGAGGTCGGGATGGGCCGCCTCCACCGCCACCGCCGGCAGCCCGGGCGGCAACACCTGGTCCTGGTAGGCCGCCGGCTGGCGGTCGAACAGCGCGGTGCAGGGCATCGAGACCACCCGGGTGGCGATGCCCTGGTCGGCCAACCGGCGATGGGCTTCGAGCGCGAGCGACAGCTCCGAGCCGGTGGCCAGGATCAGCGCCCGTGGGCGCTCGCTGTCCAGCAGCACATAGCCGCCGCGCCGGATCGCCTCGGCCAGGTCGGGGCGCGGCGGCAGCGAAGGCAGGTTCTGGCGCGACAGGGCCAGCACGCTGGGGCCGTCGGTGCGCCCGATGGCCTCGGCCCAGGCCACGGCGGTCTCCAGGCTGTCGGCCGGGCGCCAGACGTCGAGGCCGGGGATCAGGCGCAGCGAGGGCAGGTGCTCGACCGGCTGGTGGGTGGGGCCGTCCTCGCCCAGGCCGATGGAGTCGTGGGTCAGCACATGGATCACGCGGCGCTTCATCAGCGCGGCCATGCGGATGGCGTTGCGGCTGTAGTCGCTGAAGGTCAGGAAGGTGCCGCCATAGGGGATGAAGCCGCCGTGCAGGGCGAGGCCGTTCATGATCGCGGCCATGCCGAATTCGCGCACCCCGTAAGACAGGTGCTGGCCGGGCCGGTCGCGGCCGGCCTTGGCCGCGCCCTTGAAATCCGTCAGGTTCGAGCTGGTGAGGTCGGCGCTGCCGCCGAACAGCTCGGGCAGCACCGGCCCCAGCAGGTCCAGCGCGTTCTGGCTGGCCTTGCGTGTGGCCACCGGGTCCGGGCGGGCCAGCGCCTGTTCGAGCAGGGCCTGCACACGAGGGCCGAATTCCGGCGGCAGCGCGCCGTCCATGCGGCGCTCGAATTCGGCGGCCAGCGCCGGGAATCGGCTGCGGTAGGCTTCGAAGCGCTGACGCCAGTCGCGCTCGCGCCGGGCGCCCCGCTCGCGCGCATCCCAGGCCCGGGCCAGGTCGGCGGGCACGGTGAAGGGCGGTGCGGTCCAGCCCAGGGCGCTGCGCATCGCGGCCACCTCGGCGGCACCCAGGGGCGCGCCATGCACCTCGTGGCTGCCGGCCCGGGTGGGCGCGCCCCGGCCGATCACGGTGCGGCACAGGATCAGGGTGGGCCGGCCCTCGGCGAGGTCGGCCTGCTGCCTGGCCTGCTGCAGCGCCCGGTCGACGGCCTCGGGGTCGTGGCCGTCGACTCCCGCGATCACCTGCCAGCCATAGGCCTCGAAGCGCTGCCGGGTGTCGTCGGTGAACCAGCCGGCCACCGGCCCGTCGATCGAGATGCCGTTGTCGTCGTAGAGGGCGATCAGCTTGGACAGGCGCAGCGTGCCGGCCAGCGAGCAGGCCTCGTGGCTGATGCCCTCCATCAGGCAGCCGTCGCCCAGGAAGACATAGCTGTGGTGGTCGACCACGGTGTGCCGGACGCCTTCGTGTTCGCGGTTGAATTCGGCGGCCAGCAGCTTCTCGGCCAGGGCCATGCCCACCGCATTGGCCAGGCCCTGGCCCAGCGGCCCGGTGGTGGTCTCGACACCCGGGGTCAGGTCCACCTCGGGGTGGCCCGGCGTGCGGCTGTGCAACTGGCGGAAGCGCCGCAGTTCGTCCATGGGCAGCGCATAGCCGCTCAGGTGCAGCAGCGCATACAGCAGCATGGAGGCATGGCCGTTGGAGAGCACGAAGCGGTCGCGGTCGGCCCAGTGGGGGTTGGTCGGGTTGTGGCGCAGGTGGCGGCTCCACAGCACCTCGGCGATGTCGGCCATGCCCAGGGGCGCGCCGGGGTGGCCCGAGCGGGCCTGTTCGACCGCGTCGACCGCGAGGATGCGCAGGGCGTCGGCCATGCGCCTGGGGTGCAGGGGGATGGCGGGCATCTCAGACCCCTCCCAGGGCGCGGCGGCGCCGCTCCGTCATGCGCCAGATGAAGGGCGTGAAGATCAGCTGCATCGCCAGTTCCATCTTGCCGCCGGGCACGCAGATGGTGTTGGCCCGGCTCATCCAGGCGTCGTGGATCATGCTGAGCAGGTACTGGAAGTCGATGCCCTTGGGGTTGGCGAAGCGGATCACCACCATGCTCTCGTCGGCCGAGGGGATGTCGCGGGCGATGAAGGGGTTGGAGGTGTCCACCATGGGCACGCGCTGGAAGTTCACATGGGTGTGGGCGAACTGCGGCACGATGTAGTTCACATAGTCGGGCATGCGGCGCAGGATGGTGTCGGTCACCGCCTCGGTGCTGTAGCCGCGCTGGTGCTTGTCGCGCCAGAGCTTCTGGATCCATTCGAGGTTGATCACCGGCACCACGCCGACACGCAGGTCGGCATGCCGGGCGATGTCGTGCTCGGGCGTGACCACCGCGCCGTGCAGGCCTTCGTAGAACAGCATGTCGGTGTCGGCCGGCAAGTCTTCCCAAGGGGTGAAGGTGCCGGGCGGCTGGCCGTGGGGCGCGGCCTCCTCGGCGTTGTGCAGGTATTTGCGGGCGCGCCCGCCGCCGCTGCGGCCGTAGCTGGCGAACAGGTCCTCGAGTTCGCCGAAGAGGTTGTTGTCGGGGCCGAAGTGGCTGAAGTGCTTGTTGCCGGCCTGCTCGGCCTCGGCGGCGCGGCGCTTCATCTCCTGGCGGTCGAAGCGGTGGAAGCTGTCGCCTTCGACGACCGCGGCGCGCACGCCTTCGCGGCGGAAGATGTTGGCGAAGGTGCGGGTCACCGTCGAGGTGCCCGCACCCGACGAGCCGGTGATGGCGATGATGGGATGGCGCTCTGACACGGGGGTCTCCTGGAGTTGTGATGCGGGGGCTTCAGACGCGGAACAGGCCGCGCTCGCGGAACAGCGGGTTGTCGTCCTGGGCCTGGGCCGGCTCGTGGTGGTAGCGCTCGATGCGTTCGACCTCGTGGCGCGAGCCGAACACCAGGCCGATGCGCTGGTGCAGGGCGTCCGGTTCGGTGTCCAGCACCGGGCCGCGGCCGGTGCTGGCGCGGCCGCCGGCCTGTTCGATGAGCAGGCCGATCGGGTTGGCCTCGTAGAGCAGGCGCAGCCGTCCGGCCCGGGCGGGGTCCTTGCTGTCGCGCGGGTACATGAAGACGCCGCCGCGCATCAGGATGCGGTGCGCCTCGGCCACCATCGAGGCGATCCAGCGCATGTTGAAGTCCTTGCCGCGCGGCCCGGTGCGACCGGCCAGGCATTCGTCGACATAGCGGCGGATCGGGGCTTCCCAGAAGCGGCTGTTGGAGGCGTTGATCGCGAATTCCTGCGTGTCGGCCGGGATGCTCAGGCGCGGATGCGTGAGCAGGAACTCGCCGAGCTGCGGGTCCAGAGTGAAGCCGTGCACGCCGTTGCCCACGCAGAGCACCAGCATGGTCGACGGGCCGTAGAGCGCATAGCCGGCCGCCACCTGGCGGGTGCCGGGCTGCAGGAAGTCCTGCTCGCCGACATCGCGGCCCGAGTCGACCGCGTCCTGCGGTGCCCGCAGCACCGAGAAGATGCTGCCCACCGAGAGGTTGACGTCGGTGTTGCTCGAGCCGTCGAGCGGATCGAAGACCAGCAGGTACTTGCCGCGCGGGTGCGCGGCCGGGATCTGGCGCGGCAGCGCCATCTCTTCCGAGGCCATGCCGGCCAGGTGGCCGGCCCATTCGTTGGCGCGCAGGAACAGCTCGTTGCTGAGCACGTCGAGCTTCTTCTGCGTCTCGCCCTGCACATTGGTGTGGCTGTCGCCCTGGGCGTCGGCATGGTTGCCGAGCACGCCGCCGAGTTCGCCGAGCGCCACGGCGCGGGCGATCGCCTTGCAGGCCAGGGCCACGTCGAGGATGAGGGCGTTGAAGTCGCCGCTGGCGTCGGGAAAGCGGCGGCGTTCCTCGATGAGGAACTGGGTCAGGGTGTGGCGCTGGGTCAGGGGCATGGCGGCTTCCGATCAGAGAGGGGCGGCAGAGGGTTGGCCGGCCCGGAACACACGGCTGGCCAGGATGTCCTGGGCTTCGAGGGTGCAGAGCGCGTCGCGGTCGAGTTCGCGCCCGCGCTCGGCGAACAGGCGGCTGGCCTGGCGCAGCCGCGCCCGGTCCAGCGCATTGCGCACGCTGCGCGCATTGGCGAAATGGGGCTGCTGCAGGCGCCGTTCGAGGTACTGGCGGAAGGCCGCTGCGGCCGCTTCGCTGAAGCGGTAGTTCTGTTGCGTGAGCATCGATTGCGAGATCGCCTGGAGCTCGTCGACCTGGTAGTCGGGGAAGTCCAGGTGGTGGGCGATGCGCGAGGACAGGCCCGGGTTGGACTGGAAGAAGGTCGCCATGCGCTCGTGGTAGCCGGCCAGGATCACCACCAGGTCGGCGCGCTGGTTCTCCATCACCTGCAGCAGGATCTCGATCGCCTCCTGGCCGTAGTCGCGCTCGTTCTCGGGGCGGTAGAGGTAGTAGGCTTCGTCGATGAAGAGCACGCCGCCCATGGCCCGCTTGAGCACCTCGCGGGTCTTGGGCGCGGTGTGGCCGATGTACTGGCCGACCAGGTCGTCGCGCGTCACCGCCACCAGATGGCCCTGGCGCACCTGGCCCAGCCGGTGCAGGATCTGCGCCATGCGCAGGGCCACCGTGGTCTTGCCTGTGCCGGGGTGGCCGGTGAAGCTCATGTGCAGGCTGGGCGCCTGGCTGGCCAGGCCGAGGTTGGCGCGCAGGCGGTCGATCACCAGCAGGGCCGCGATGTCGCGGATGCGTGCCTTGACCGGGCCGAGGCCGACCAGGTCGTGGTCCAGCTCGGCCAGCACCTGTTCGACCTGGGTCTGCGCCAGCACCTGGGCCACGCTGCGGGCGCCGTCGTCGGCGGGGGCGCTGGCCTGAGCGGCGGGGGCGGGCGCTGTGGGGCGCACGCCGGGCATCGAGAAGGCGGGGGCGTCCATGGGGCGTCCGGGTGGTGGCTCAGTCGCCATAGCGCCGGCCCTCGGGCCGCTGGACGGCGTAGCCGCGGGTGGTGTAGCGCAGGCTGCGGCCCTGCAGCTCCTGGCGCTCGAGCATGAAGCCGGGCTCGCGCGCCGGGCGGTTGACGATGAAGCACATGGCGATCGATTCCACGCCGCGCGTGGCGTCGAAGGCCAGCAGTCGGATGTAGTGGTTCGGGAAGGCCTGGCGGCAGGCCTGCAGTTCGAGCATCACGCCGGCGGCGTCGCGCAGGTCGAACATCGGCATGCCGAACATCTCCCAGTAGGTGTTGCGCGGGTGCGGGTCGTCGGTGTATTCGACGCTCCAGGCATGGCCCTGGCGCAGCCCATGGTCGATCTGCAGGCCGATCTCGGCGTCGCTGAGGTCGGGCAGGAAGCTGAACTGGCCCTGGGTCAGGCGGCCGGTGGGGTTGCTCATCATGGTGGGGTCTCCTTTAGACGGCCGCCGACGGGGTGGGGGCGAAGTCGCTGCTGTCGGTGGACTGGTAGTTGAAGCTGATCTCGCCCCAGGTCTCGAGCGCCGCCTGGAGCGGGCCGCAGTGGCGGGCCGCCTGGCGCAGGATGGCCGGCCCCTCGTTGACGATGTCCCGGCCCTCGTTGCGGGCCTTGACCATCGATTCCAGGGCCACGCGGTTGGCCACCGCGCCGGCCTGGATGCCCTGGGGGTGGCCGATGGTGCCGCCGCCGAACTGCAGGATCACGTCGTCGCCGAAGAGGTGCAGCAGCTGGTGCATCTGGCCGGCGTGGATGCCGCCCGAGGCCACCGGCATGACTTTTCGGGTGTCGGCCCAGTCCATGTCGAAGAACAGGCCGCGTGACAGATCGGTGCGGGTGTGGCTGTCGCGGCAGATGTGGTAGTAGCCCTGCACGGTCAGCGGGTCGCCCTCGAGCTTGCCGACGGCGGTGCCGGCGTGCAGGTGGTCGCAGCCGGCCAGGCGCAGCCATTTGGCGATGACGCGGAAACTCACGCCGTGGTTCTTCTGCCGCGTGTAGGTGCCGTGGCCTGCGCGGTGCATGTGCATCAGCATGTCGTTGCGGCGGCACCATTCGGCCATCGACTGGATCGCGGTCCAGCCGACCACCAGGTCGACCATGACCACCACCGAGCCCAGGTCGCGGGCGAACTCGGCGCGCTCGTACATGGCCTCCATGGTGCCGGCCGTGATGTTGAGGTAGGAGCCCTTGATCTCGCCGGTGACGGCCTGGGCCTTGTTCACCCCATCCATCACGTAGAGGAAGCGGTCGCGCCAGTGCATGAAGGGTTGCGAGTTGATGTTCTCGTCGTCCTTCATGAAGTCGAGCCCGCCCTTGAGGCCCTCGTAGATGACCCGCCCGTAGTTGCGGCCCGACAGCCCCAGCTTGGGCTTGGTGGTGGCGCCGAGCAGGGGGCGGCCGAACTTGTCGAGCCGCTCGCGCTCGACCACCAGGCCGGTGGGCGGGCCCTTGAAGGTCTTCACATAGGCCACCGGGATGCGGATGTCCTCGAGCCGGGCCGCCTTGAGCGGCTTGAACGAGAACACATTGCCGATCAGGCTGGCGGTCATGTTGGCGATCGAGCCCTCCTCGAACAGGATCAGGTCGTAGGCCACCCAGGCGAAGTACTGGCCGGGCTGGTGGGGCACCGGCTCCACGCGGTAGGCCTTGGCGCGGTAGCTGTCGCAGGCGGTGAGGCGGTCGGTCCAGACCACGGTCCAGGTGGCGGTGCTGGATTCGCCGGCGACGGCGGCGGCGGCCTCTTCGGGGTCCACGCCGTCCTGCGGCGTGATGCGGAACAGGCACAGGATGTCGGTGTCCCGGGGCTGGTAGTCGGGCATCCAGTAGCCCATCTGCCGGTATTGGAGGACGCCCGCGCTGTAGCGCTTCTTGGCGTCGGTGATCTGGGTGCGGCCGGTCTCGCTCATCGGGGCTCCTGTGGAAGAGGTGGCTGGGATGAGGAAGACTGTAAAAATCAGCTCGACTAAAGTAAATTCACGATTTCTTCTTTTTCGATTAAGCAATACCTGAATGAAGAATGCGACTTTCCGCCAGTTGCGGGTCTTCAGCGAGGTGGCGCGGCACCTGAGCTTTGCGCGGGCGGCCGAGGCCCTGCACCTGACGCCGCCGGCGGTCACCATGCAGATCAAGGAGCTCGAAGCCCATGTGGGCCTGCCCCTGTTCGACCGCCAGGGCCGCACGGTGAGCCTGTCCACCGCGGGCGAGTACATGTTGGTGCATGCGCGCAAGATCCTGGCCACGCTCAAGGACGCCGAGGACACCGCCGCGCGGCTGCAGAAGCTCGAGGTCGGCGTGCTCACCATCGGCATGGTCAGCACCGCCAAATACTTCCTGCCGCACCTGCTGGCCGAGTTCCGGCGCGAACACCAGGGCATCGACATCCGGCTGGCGGTGGGCAACCGCGAGCAACTGGTGCAGATGCTGCAGGCCGGCGAGGTCGACATCGCCATCATGGGACGGCCGCCCAAGGAACTGGCCACCCGCGCCGAGCCCTTCGCGGCCCAGCCGCATGTGTTCGTCGGCCCGGTCGACCACCCGCTGGCCCGTGGCGGCAGGGTCCCGGCCCAGGCTTTGCGCGGCGTCGGCTTCATCGTGCGCGAGCGGGGCTCGGGCACGCGGGCCGCGCTCGAGAAGTTCCTGCAGGGCGCGCACCTGGAGCTGCAGGTGGTGATGGAGATGGCCAGCAACGAGACCATCAAGCAGGCGGTGATGGCCGGCATGGGCATCAGCTTCCTGTCGCTGCACACCCTGGGCCTGGAGCTGGACAACGATCTGCTGGCGTTGATCGAGGTCGAGGGCGCCCCGGTGGTGCGCGGCTGGAACGTGGTGCACACCCTGTCCAAGCTGCTGTCGCCGGCGGCCGAGGCCTTCCGCTATTTCGTGCTGGAGCGCGGCGAGAGCTACCTGGCCCAGCAGTTCGCCCGCCATTGGCGTCTGCGTTGAGCGAGGGGGCCGGCATCCCCTCGGGGCTGAAGGGCGCCAGCACGGGGCGCAGCAGACCCGGCGGCGGCCTTTTAAAATGGGCGGTTGTCCAAGCTACCCATTCCCCCGAGGAAGAAAGGAACCCGGCGATGAGCCAAAACCCCACGCGCTACCCCCAGGACGCTGATGAATTCAAGCGCGTCGTCGCTGAAGTCCAATCCTCCGACCGCTACAAGAACCCGCTGCTGTTCGCGGTGGGCTCGCGCGTCTTCACCGCCAACGGCACGCTGGCCTCGGTGCGCTACCCGGTGGTCAACGGCCCGGGCCAGAACACCGGCAGCGCCGCCATCCTGATCAAGGCCCTGGGCATCGAGCCCAGCGGCGTGCAGAACCTCAGCCTCGACGCACAGCAGCTGGCCGAGGTGCTGCGCTATTTCGCGCCCTTCAAGAACGACGGCAAGCGCCATGCCAATGTCGAGGTGTTGCAGGCGGCGCTGCAACAGGCGGTGGCCGCAGGCGAGCGTTCGCCGGTGGTGGCCACCTTCATCTTCGACGACATCGACCCGCAGGGCGTCGAGGACAGCACCTTGAAGCTCTACGGCCTGAGCCACCGGCTGTTCAAGCCCAACCAGCTCAACCTGACGAAGATCTTCACCAAGCTGCCCAATGTGTCCTGGGTCGGCGACACGCCCATGGACGCCGAGGAGATCGACCAGGCCCTGGTCTCGGCGGCCTTCGGCGGCGGCAGCTATGCGCCGCACATGGTCGACAAGTTCCCGCTGTATGTGCACCGCATCAACGCGGTCAAGATGGGCGTGCGCATCACCGACCAGCACAAGGTCCGCCTGGGCGCCTACCTCGGCGAGGGCACCACGCTGATGCCGGGGGCCAGCTACATCAACTTCAATGCGGGCACGGCCGGCGCCTCGATGGTCGAAGGCCGCATCAGCTCCTCGGTGTTCGTCGGCGCGGGTTCGGACCTGGGTGGCGGCTCGTCGACGCTCGGCGTGCTGTCGGGTGGCAACAACCAGCCGATCTCGGTCGGTCGCAACTGCCTGCTCGAGGTCAACTCGGCCCTGGGCATCCCGGTCGGCGATGCTGTGGTGCTGGCTGCCGAAGTGGCGGTGATGGCGTCCTCGCGCGTCAAGGTCGAGATCGAAGGCCATCCGCTCAACGGCCAATGGGTGAAGGCGGCCGAACTGGTCGGCATCAATGCGGTGACCTTCCGCCGCAACAATGTCAACGGCGGCCTCGAGGTGGTGCGCACCCGCCGCAACATCGAGTTCGCCCGCAAGCTCGAGGATGGTGAGGACATCCTCAACGGCGATCTGCACAAGAACTGATCGCCCGAGACGGTGGCAGACATCGCCACCGCTTCGAGTTCTGCTCAGGGCCCGCTGCGAAAGTCTACACAGCCTGTGGCCCCTCCGCAGGCTGCAGAAGGTTGGCGCCTTGGTGTTGACTACCGGCGGGACTCGATCTGGGCCTGTGCGCCATGCGTCTGGGCGGTCAAGCAGACGATGTCACGGATGCGTTGTTCGAGTCGATTTCATGCGCCGCAGAGGTTTTCCGCATAGGGCTGGAAGACCAGGTTCAAGGTGCCGTCGAAGCCGGGCTTTTGTGCCACGTCTCGGCGGCCCATCGCCGCAGCGAAGACCAAAATACCGTCCCTCACCGTGAGTTCGTCAATTTCGGCTTGGGAAAATGCCTACCAGTGCGATGATGAAGTTCACGACCAGCCCTGGTGGCATGTTGGAGAACGCCTGGGTGGAGCCTGCGGGACTGATCGTGCCCGGGTTGAGGGTCGTTGTGCCTGCAGGTGTGCCATTGAAAAAATACCCGTCTCGCCGGTCGGAGGTGCTGAGCCAGGCGTTGCTGGCATTGGGCGTCAGCGCAGTGGCCGTGGCCTGATTGCTCACGGAAGTGGCCACGTTGAGCGAGTGCGTGTGACTGGGCAGATTGGTGGTGGTGAGCGTCGTGGTCTCGTTTCCAACCATTTCGCCCAGCACATAGCTGCTCAATCCGGCGCCCTGCCCGGCATGCATTGGAAACCGGCTTTGTAGATTGGGGAGCCCAAAAGTGGTGGTGCCATTTCCGCCATAAGTGGTTCCGAGAATCGAAAAGAGTGCAGCGTTCTGCTGGATGGACAAAAGCTGCCCATTGCAGAGCGCCCAACCAGTGGGGGCGAAATTCCCAGCGAACATGTTGATCTGGCCGATAAAGGGGTCTGACATGGGGGCTCCTCGTTGATTCAGGTGATGAGGTAGGTATTGGTCCAGCCGCTGCGGCTTCCGGGCCGTTGGCCAGGGTCATGCAAGGCACGTGGCAGACCGCTGCTGGGGGTGCAGGTGAGCAGCCCCTGGCGATCACTGCGGGTCAGCCACAAACGATGGTCGCCGGTCTTTGCGGCATCTGCCGCAGCTGTGCTTGACCTTGCGAGTGCCAGCAATTGTGGGCGTTGGTGGTGCTGCGGCCAATCCGGGTGTTGCAGCGCGGATGCAATGCGTGCGCCAGCGGCGAGGCCCAATGCGAGCCCTGGAGAATTGCGCTGCAGGAGGTTCGCATCTGCAGGGTGAGGGCTGCCCGACGAAACCCATGTCCAAGGCGCAAGCGCGATCGAAGGCGTCTTGAGATCGGTTCCAAGATCGCCTCCCAGCGCGGGTCCGGCGAATTGGGCTTGTTGCGCAGCATCGCTTTGCCCATAGACCTGGCGGAAACGTTTCGCCTGGCGGCCCGAATAGAATGCCACGACCACATCGGGGCGGGACTGCTTCAGCACGGGCATCAGTCCTTCGAATTCATCCTTGTTTTGGGGCAGTCCGCTGATGTGCTGGCCCAGGACCCGTCCTCCGGCTGCTTCAAAATGACGCTTGAACTCGGCGACAAATCCGTAGCCGGCCTCATGAAACCCTTGGCAAATCACCGCGCGACGACAGCCCGCCTGGGCCACCAACTGCCCGAGCCGGGCACAGGACTGCCAATACCCCAGGGTGTGGTAGGCGATCCAGGGATGGGCATCGTCTGCGTGCGCCCGCTGCGTGCCGAGATCACTGGCCAGGAGGGGGATCCGCGCTTGGGTCAGAGCTGGTCTGAGGTGGCGAGCACCAGGCAAGCCAATCCATCCCACCACAAGATCCAGTCGTGGTTGCTCGCGCAACAGTGAATCCATGGCGCGCACCATCGAGCCCCGCGAGGGGCCCATGGTTTGTACAGACCATTCGGGTTCCGTCTGGTCCGGCGTGGTTGTGGACAAGCCCTGCTGGAGGCCTTTCAGGTAGTCATCGCCAAGCTGTGAGTCGCGCGCGGACTGAGGGACCAGAACGCCGAGTTTGAGGCGGGGCCTCGTCGGCAGGGTGGCCGCCTGGACGGCCCCGGGCGTGACAGACAATCCTGCCAGTCCGCTGCCTGAGAGCGCCATCCATTGGCGGCGTTGAAGACTGGGTTGGGTCATGCGCTGAACTCCTCCGAGGGCTGGGTGGCTGGGCCTGCCTGCGTGCCGCCCAAGCGCCATGCCTCCAATTGGGCGAAATGGGGTTGTATCCAGGTTTCGGCGAGCGCTTGGAGCGTCTCCCCGGCCTGTTCGCGCTTGTGCTGCGCATCGGGAACAAAGTCCTCGGTTGGACGTTTCGCACTGCGCAGGCTCAGGGCCTGTATCGCATCGCGGTCTTCAGCATCGGGGTGCCATCCCAGATGGGGCAGGACCGAGTCCAGCAGCGCATGAGGGAGCGATTCGTAGTTCACCAGCAAGGTTCCCGGGCGGTACTGTTCCACCATGCTCTGGTAGATACGGCCCAGTGTGCGGGCGCAGTATTCCGCCACTGGCATTCTCAATGCGGCCTCCAGTGGCAGACCACTGGGGTTGGCCTCCACGGCGCCGGGAATGAGAAAAACACCCCGTTGCCTCATCTGGGAAGCCAGAACCTCGACCGGGTTGCGGTACACGAAGACCCAGGGTGCATCGGGCCAGGCATGCTGTATCTGCGGGGCTTCAAAAACATGCCAGGCATCCAGCTTGACCCATTGGCGGGTCCGGAGGGGGCCTTGCGCGCGACCGTATGGTTGCCCCATTGCGCTCAGCAGGGCCCGCAAGGCCGAGCGCTGACGTGTGGCGGTCTGTCCCGGCCATGACCGGGCCTGCAGCAAGGTGTCCAGAAGGGGCGGTTCTGACAACACGATGGCGCCACGCAAGGCCGCCAGCGCTTGCGCCACCAGTGTGGAGCCACAGCGCGATACATGGAAAACAAAGCCGCTTGGGGGTAGGCCAGGCGAGGATTGCACCCAGGCAAGCAACTGATCCAGGGTACTCTGCCGACGGAAAGCCTGGTGAAACGGCAGCGCCATGAGTCGATCGATATCTTCCTTGAAGAAAGGCGCACGCAAAACAGCGTCCCCCAGCTTCAACCAGTCCACCGCCAGCCCGTTCTCCTGTGGGTAGATGCGGATCGGGCACCAGCCTTCGAAATTCAGAGAATCCATTGTTCTGTCCAGGCTCGGTGATTCAGGTTCATCGTGGACTGCAGCTCCGCGATGCCAAATCGGTAACCTGCTGCATGTCCGGCTTCAAGAACGGCAGCGCAGAAACCCTGTCGATCGGTCTGTGCCATCAGTGAGGCCTGGATGCCCTCGTCCTGAAAAACCCGTTCGCTGAAATGCTGGAATTGTTCCTGGGGATCGAGCGGGTCGATCCAGGGCTGGCCCGCATCACCATCGTGCAATTGCGCCTGCAACCAGTCGTTGACCTGGCAATCCAACACCAGATGCAGACGTGGCTGGGCACTGCGGTTGACCACCCTGTGCGGCTGCGACACGTCCAGATACCACCACTCTCCCTGGCGCATCGGCACCCTCCGACCCTTCAGGTAGAGATAGACCTGTTCATGGGTCTGTAGCACACAGTGCAGTCGGACCTCGCCGTGCTTCAGCGAAACACCGGCATCGCGGTGCTCGTGGATTTCACCGCCTGGCAGCAGGCGAAGCACCCGCACCGACTTGAGTGCGCAGGGAATTTCGCTGACAAGGGCTTTGAGTCCTGGACATGCGGAGAGCCAAGCTTGATCCTTGTAGAACTCCTGCGCATGCTCGCCGGGCGCGATCGGCACCGAGGACAGAGCGCTGGCGCGCAAGGCCACGCCTTGCCACCCTCCGTTGTGTTTGCCCTGGTTGAAATGGGAGGTCCAGTCAGCGTCTGCGAGTGCCAAGGCCTCGTCGAGTGCCAGGGACCAGGCCTTGGATTGAGCAAATCGGATGCTGTGCAGGGGCTCACGCTTCAGCATGGCAAAACCTCGGCCTCATTGACCGCAGATCGCGTAGGCGGTGCAGGACGGCGATGTGTTGCGGAAGGAATTCAACACCGAGATGTTCCAGCCCTGTCGGCCGGTGCCGCAACTGGTGCCCGTGTCCGGGTAGCTGGATGCCACGAAGGTGCCTCCATGTTCGCTTCCCGGGGTGTTGTTGGTGGGCATGGCATCGCTCTGGTAGCCGCCACCCATCACCTTCTCGCCAGTCTGGCAGCAGGCAGAAACCTGGCACACATCGCCCGAGGCCGTGCCGGTCTGGGATCGGATCGTGATGCTGGCGAGTGAGCCTGCCGGCCCCTGCGGACCTTGGGGGCCGGCAGGGCCTTGCGCTCCAGTGATCCCTGCAGGACCGACAGGACCTTGAGGACCGACAGGGCCTGCCACACCTTGAGATCCGGTCGAGCCCGCAGGGCCGGCCACACCTTGTGCCCCCGTGGTACCTGTCGGCCCCACGGGACCTGCTGCGCCTTGAGGCCCGGTCGCACCCGCCGGGCCTGCAGGGCCCGCCGCCCCCGTGGCACCGGTCGGTCCGACGGGACCGGCCACACCCTGGGGACCCACCGGGCCGGTGGGTCCCGCCGGCCCGGTGGCGCCCAGTACAGACGCATTGCAAGGGGTCAGCACCCCCTGTGCGCTGTAGCAGACCGGCTGGGTCGATGTGGTGGACGCCGCCGGCAACGCGGGCAGCGTCAGGGTGCCGGTGGGCTCATCCACGCGCAACAGCGTTTGGGTCTTGGCATTGTTGGTGACGGTGAACCCCCCGCCGGCAGGCGGGGAGAAGGTGATGTCTGCAGCAAAGCATGAGCCAAGAGGCCACCCCGCCCACAGTGCACATGTCAAGGCAACGGCCGACAGTGACAACTGATTCGCCATGAATATCCTTTCAACGCTGCACTTGATATGCGATTTTGTTTCTGAAAAGGTATTCTATGTGTATATTTGTGATTTTCTTTGCAGATCAGACGCAATGCTGAAGGGAATGGGTGTTCCCGGAGTGCCTGGTGTCGCGATGAATGCCTGCTCTGCCATCCAACGCTGTTTCATGTTTCTTCTCTTAGCCCGATGGGCGATCTTTCTGCTGGTGCTGGGCGGACTGGTGATGCCCTGTGGGGCGGGCACCGACCTCACCATTCCCGTTGCGGGCTCCGGCTCGCTGGGCAGTGGGTCCATGGATCTGGCCAATGGCACTTTGACCGTCAATGGGACGTACGACGCTGGTTCGGGCACTTTGAGCGGCGTCGGCAACCTGATCATCGGCAGCACCGGTACCTTGACGGCGGGAAGCAGCTCGATCACGGTGACCGGCGGCTGGACCAACAACGGTCAGTTTCTGGCAGGAACCGGGACCGTCCGCTTCACCGGGACGGCCAGCAACCCGGTCGTGGTGAGCGGCTCCACCGTGTTCAACAACCTCATCCTCTCGGGCGGACCGGGCACCATCTACACACTGCCACCTGGATTGACGGTCAACGGTACCGTCACCCTCTCGGCGGGCGTTCAGCTGCAGTCCTCCACCGGGCAACCGATCGTCATCACGCTCGGGCCGAATGCCCAGGTGGTCAATGGCGGGGCGGTGGCCGGGAATTCCAACGTCTACCTGGGCAGCTTGCCGGTGGTGCCGGGGGTTCCATTGCTGACTCCCGGGGGGCTTGCTCTGTTGATCGGCGTGTTGTGTGCATCGGCGTTCGTCTTGCGCGGGCGTCGCGCAGGTCAGGCTGGGAACGGCCCGGCTTGTGGAAAGTGAAGACAGGGGCCGCCTTTCGGAGACTCTGATTTCAGAGTGGCTGAACTCGTCCAGTCTGGTGTCTCTGGACTTGCGTTGCCGGCCTGAGCAGATCAGCGATCAGGCCTTTCTCCTCGATGGCTTCCGTCAACGGCATGGACCCGAACTGGCTTTCGCGCAGTGGCCGGCGGTGCAATTGGACGCGTTGCTGAGCATGCAATTCGATGCCCAGGAGCGCGGCTATCGCAGCCAATGTCCGGGGGCGATCGGTTTGCTGATCGAATGGGCGGGTCAACCGGTCGGGCGAATGATCGTGGATGTCTCGACCTCCCGGCTCAGGTTGGTCGATATCGGAATTCTGCCCGGGCATCGTGGCCAAGGTCTTGGGACGGCTTTGCTCGCGGCCATGCTGCGCGGCTGTGATCTTCTCGGTCTGGTGTGCGACCTGCAGGTCCTCGAAGGCAATCCGGCGTTGCGTTTGTATCTGCGCCTCGGATTTTCGGTGGTACGACGATCGGAGCCCTATCTTGTCCTGCAGCGCCCAGTCGCAGGCGCGCTGCCAGGTGCCGGGGCGATGTGACGGGCTTTGTGGCGCTGGGGGCACAAGGTCCCGCCGGCGCGCAGGGGCGCAGTCCGAGTCGGGTGCACAACAACGCGTTGAACGTTGCAACGCCGTGTCAAAGCCCCGCCGCCGCAGTCCACAGCTGCCCTGGACCCACTGACCTGAACCATTCCCGGAACTGGCGGCGGTCGCTCTGCCAGGGTTCGGCCAGCAGATCGCGCGGGTCGCCGCTGAGCTCGTAGGCCATGCCTTCGGTCCACCATTGGGGTTTGAGCAGGGTGCTGAGCAGGCCGAGGTGTTCGGACTGCAACTGATGGATCAGTTCGTGGCGCACATAGTAGGGACGCCAGGCGCGTGGTCCGATGACCGAACCCACTTCGCCCACGGTGACGGCCGAGCGCTCGCCCAGGCCGAAGGCATCGGCGCAGGCCGACTGGGCGCAGAAGACCACGCGGCCCGGGTGCTGCAAGGGGTCCAGGTGGGTGGCCAGGTACTGCTGGGCCTCCTGGTAGAGCGCCGTGGCCTCGGGCAGGCGCGATTCATCGTCGATGCACAGGCCCGATTCGAGGCAGGTCACGCCCGCCATCGGCGGGGCCACCACACGCACCGGCTTGACCAGGGCCCAGGCGGCCACCGGCACGATCAGCAGCAGCAGACCCACGCGCTTCAGGAGGGGCCAGACCGGACGGAGATTTTTCAGCATGGTGTCGGTGCGGGCCGTGGACGTGATATCCACGGGCCATCGGTGTTCACTTG
The DNA here is from genome assembly GCA_019233055.1 of Curvibacter sp. Taxonomy (GTDB): domain Bacteria; phylum Pseudomonadota; class Gammaproteobacteria; order Burkholderiales; family Burkholderiaceae_C; genus Curvibacter. Next base: position 133 of record JAFAMV010000018.1, on the reverse strand, counting down.
TAGAAGGCCTCGACCTCGCCCTTGAGCGTGATCAGCAGGGGGCGGCCCTTGCGGTCCAGGGTCTTGCCGGCCGGCACCTTGATCCAGCCACCGCTGACGCAGTATTCCTCGACGTCGAAGCGTTCCTGGCCCT
>JAFAMV010000146.1 GCA_019233055.1 Curvibacter sp. | reverse complement strand
TTCCAGCAGATGCTGGGCGAGGCTTTCCCGGGCGTGCCCCTGGTCGAGGGGGATCTGTTCGGCGGCGTGGCCTCGGGGCTGGCCTATCGGCTGGGGTGAGAAGGGCCTGGCCGCTCCCCCCAATGCCACAGCCGTTCCGCCCGGCTGCCCAGCCACCACAGGCTCAGCGCCAGGATCGCGAAGAACACGGCCTTGTGCAGGCTGTCCCAGAAATACTCGAAGTAGCGGGTGTAGAGGTTGATGCCCAGGAAGGTCAGGCCGAAGCCGCGCATGGCGCCGTCGTCGCACTTCAGCCCGAAGGCGATGGCCGCGATGGCGGCCAGGCCGAACAGCAGGGCCCAGGGCAGCAGTTCGGCCGGGCGGGCGCTCTGCCAGACGGCCAGGCTCGAGCTGTCGCCGAAGATCGACAGGATCCACAGCGCGATGAACAGGTAGAGCAGGCCGAGGACCTGGGTCTGGGGCGACATGGCATGCAGCCGGCCGATTCCGTCCGATGCGCCTGCGCCCGGCGCCCAGAGATGCCGGCCGGCCGTTCCCAGGCCGGTCAGCAGGGCGCCGAACAGCGCGAAGCGCAGCGGGTAGCTCATGCCGAGGTAATACGCGCCGAAGCCCGAGGCGTAGCCGGTCTCCGCACCCATCCAGCCGCCCAGGCTGAGCAGCCCGAACACCCAGACCAGGGGCGAGGGAAACCACAGCCCCAGCAGGCCATAGAGCACGGCGGCCAGCAGCAAGAGCAGCGAGAAATGCCCCGATCCATCGTCGAGTGCCGCACCCAGGCAGGCGATGGCCGCGGCCAGGGCCAGCACACCGAGGAAGAACAGGGCCTCGTTGCGGTACACCCGGTGCGGGCTCTTGCGGCGCCACACCAGGCCGACGCGGAACAGTACGGCGGACAACAGGACGAAGAAGCCGCATTTCAGGGCGGCCGGGGCGCTGAAGATCTGTTCGAGCAGGGCCAGCAGCATGCGGTCGGCGAGCAGCGAGCCGACCGCGATCACCACGCAGGCCAGCGCCGCCAGGAAGGCGTAGCGCGCGGCCTTCTGCCAGTCGAAGGGGATGGGGCGGATCGAGCCCCGCAGCCGCTCGTGCGTCGGGGCATCGATCACCCCCTGGTCCTGCCATCGGTCGATGACGGTGCAGACCAGTTCGTGCTGGCGCCGGGGCAGGGTGAGGCCGGCGGGCAGGGCGGCTTCGTCTGGGTGTTGCATGGGGCGGGCTTCCTGGGGTTGTGAGGCCCGAATTTAGCAAGATTGGCCCGGTTTTCAGGGCTTCGGCGGCGGCCTGCCGTGCTGAGGCGCCCGGGGCCATCCAGACGGTCTGGTGGCGCCCGCCCGATTGACGGGCCCAGGCCGATGACGGGTCGCCGGCTACGGCGCTGGTTGCATGCGCCGCATCACGCCGGCGCCGGCCGCGACCAGGGCCAGCACCGCCGCCACCAGCGTGACGCCCAGCGAGGCCGGCGGATGGCCCAGGCCGAAGGCCAGGGCCACGGCCACCGCCCCCAGCGATTGCCCCAGCAGGCGCCCCATCGACTGCAGGCCCGAGGCGCCGCCGCTGCGCTCGGGCGGGGCACTGCCGACGATCACCTTGTTGTTCGGCGACTGGAACAGGCCGAAGCCCAAGCCGCACAGACCCAGCCGCCAGCTGATGTCCCAGGCCGCAGGCAGCTCGCCCAGCGTCTGCAGCGAGATCAGGCCGGCGGCCATCACGAGCAGGCCCAGGGCGCTGATGCGTTCGGGGGGTAGGCGGTCGGACAGCCGTCCGGCCACCGGGGCGATCAACGCGGTCATCAGGGGCCACGGCGTCATCAACAGGCCGGTCTCGCTGTTCGAGCGGCCCAGCCCCTGTTCGAAATAGAAGGGCAGGGCCACGGCGGCCATGGTCTGGGCGGCAAAGGAGCAGATCGAGGTGACCAGGGACAGCGAGAACACCGGCATGCGCAGCAGGTCCAAGGGCAGCAGGGGGCTGGCATGTCGCCATTCCCGCCGCACGAACACGGTGCCGGCCAGCAGGCCGGCCGCCACCATGGCCAGCACCCAGGGGCCATGGTCCGGACGGCTGAAGCCCGACAGGCCCGCGATCAGCAGCCCGAAGCACAGCGCATTGAGGACGACGCTGCGCAGGTCGATGCTGCGCCCCGAGCGGGGGGTGCGCGGCAGCGTGCGCAGGCCGACGGCCAGGGCCAGCAGGCCCAGCGGCAGGTTGACCAGGAACAGCCACTGCCAGGGCGCCACCGCCAGGATGGCGGCCGCCACGCTGGGCCCGGCAGCCGACGAGGCCGCCACCACGAGCGAGGCATAGCCGACCCCCACCCCGAGCCGTTCGCGGGGGTAGACGAAGCGCACCAGGGCGATGTTGACGCTCATGATGCCGGCCGAACCCAGGCCCTGCAGCACCCGCATGCCGGCCAAGGCCCACAGCGTGTGCATCTGGGCACACAGCAGCGAGGCGAGGGTGAACAGGGCCAACCCGCCGAGGTAGACCTTGCGGTAGCCCAGTCGGTCGCCCAGGGCCGCCAGCGGCAGCAGGCTGACCGTCACCGCCAACTGGTAGGCGTTGACGATCCAGATGGCCTCGGCGGGCGACACGGCCAGTTCGTGGGCCATGGTGGGCAGGGCGACGTTGACGATGGTGCCGTCGAGCACCGCCATGCAGATGGCGATGGACAAGGTCAGTACGGCCAGGAAGCGTTGGGGTTGGGGGAGTCCGTCGGTCATGGGGTGCAGAGCGCTGCATCGGTCAAAGACAGCACCTTAGCGCCTTGGGAAAAGCCTTGCCTGGCACTTGCCGAGGGGAGGGGTCTTCTTTGGCGACGACACCCCGGGGTGGCCGGCCGGACCTCAGTCTTGCGGCAGGTGCGGGGCCGTCGCAGCGAGCAGGGCCTCGAGCGCCTCGCCGGACTGGGGGCGGGCGAACAGAAAACCCTGGCCGAAATCACAGCCGGCGGCGCACAGGGCCTGACGCTGTGCCTCGGTCTCGATGCCTTCGGCCACCACGCGCAGCTGCAGCTCGTGCGCCATGCTGATGATGGCGCGGCAAAGGGCAAGGCTCTCCGGGTTGTCGGGCAGGTCGCGGACGAAGGACTGGTCGATCTTCACCAGGTCGATCTGGAAGCGCTTGAGGTAGGCCAGTGACGAGTAGCCGGTGCCGAAATCGTCGATGGCGACAGGCACATGGGCATCGGTGAAGCGCCGCAGGTGCGTCTGGACCTCGGGCTCGTGGGTCATCAGCAGACCTTCGGTGATCTCGAGGATCAGGCTCTGCGGTGGCAGTTGCCGCCGCTCCAGCGCCTGCAACCAGGGTTCAGCATGGCGTTGGTCGGCCCGGAACTCGATCGGAGAGCGGTTGACGGAGATCTGGAAGGCCGGGTGGCCCGCCTGACGACAGCGTGCCAACTGCTCCAGCGCGTCATGCATGACCAACTGCCCCATGTCGATGATCATCCCGGTTTCTTCGGCCACCGGAATGAAATCGGCCGGACTGATCAGGCCTTTGACCGGGTGCCGCCAGCGCATCAGGGCCTCGGCCTTGCACACGCGGCCGCTGCGCAGATCGACGATGGGCTGGTAGTGCACGAAGATCTGCCTGTTGTCCAGGGCCAGACGCAGGTCGTTGGCCAGGCGCAGCCGGTCCTGCGCCGCCTGCCTCAGTTCGGGTTTGAAGAACTGCCAGCGGTTGCGGCCGCTGTTCTTGGCCGCAAACATCGCCTGATCGGCCTGCATGAGCAGGGATTCGACATCGTTGCCGTCGCGTGGGCAGAGTGTGACTCCGATGCTGGCGGAAACAAAGACCAGTTCGGTGCTCAACTGGTACGGTGCCGCGATGCGCTGCAGCAGTTGGTCCACCAGCGGCCGGAGCTCTGGTGGCTCCTCGTCTTCCTGCAGGCCGGTCAGCAGGATGGTGAATTCATCGCCGCCCATGCGGGCGACAAGGTCGTCGCTGCGCACGCCGTCGCGCAACCGTTGGGCCACCATCTGCAGCAGCAGGTCCCCCTGGCCATGTCCGAGGGTGTCGTTGACTTCCTTGAAGCGGTCCAGGTCCAGGAACAGCACGGCCATGGCTTTGTGCCCATGTCTGGCCTTCTCCAGTTCCTGCTGCAGGGTCTCAGTGAACAGGCGCCGGTTGGGCAACTGGGTGAGCGGGTCGAAATTGGCCTGGCGCCAGATCAAGGCCTCCTGTTGCCGCGTCTGCGTGATGTCGCGGAACAGGATGACCCGGCGTGGGTGCGCCAGGTCGGGATCCTTCAGCGTGTCGATGGTCATCAGGGCCGGGTACTCGCTGCCGTCCTTGCGCTGGATCAGATATTCACCATGCCAGGAGCCGGTGTGGCGGACGCTGTCATAGAGTGACTTGATGAGCGAGTCGGGGTTTCTCGGTGAGCGGATCATGCCCGCTGCGCCGCCCAGTGCCTCTTCCCGGTTGTAGCCCGTGGCGACCGAGAAGGCTGGGTTGATGTCCACGATCCAGCCGCTGGCATGGGTCACCACCATGGCTTCGCTGGTGGCGCCATAGACCAGAGCGGCAAAGCGCTGCTGTTCCAGGGCCTGACGCCGTTCGCTCAGCAGATGGCGCACGACATGATGCAAGGCCAGCAACAGCAGACTCATTGCCAGGGCGCTGGCCAGGGCGCTGCGCCGCAAGCCCTGGTAGGTCAGCATCGCGCTGTCGACCGCCCGCCCCACCACGAAGTTCAGGCCCAGGTCGGGCAGTCGATAGTAGCCGTAGATGCGCTCCTGTCCGTCGATTTCTGCGTTGCCGCTGAAGTTGCCCTGGTTGGCATCGCCACGGAGGAAATAGGGGCTGTGGTCGAGTTGCCGACCGACGCTTCCCTTTTTTTCGGGGTAGCGCGCCAGCACGACACCCGAGTCCTTGATCAACGCGGCGGCGTCATGCGGCCCGATGTCCAGACTGAGGGCGAAGCGGGCCAATTGCTGCGGCGACACCGACAGCACCATCACGCCGTCGAACTGGCCGTCGCGATGGATGGGCCGGGTGAACTGGATGGACCAGGATCTGGACACCGAGCCCTGTACCGGATCGCTGATGAAGAGCCGGTCCTGGTCGGGGTTGCGCTGATGGACCTTGAAATGCTCCCGGTTGCTCAGGTCGGTCATCGGGATGTCCTGGGTCAGGCTGCTGTAGAGCAGACGTCCCTGGCGGTCGATCACGGCCATCTGGAAACTGATGTCCTTGACCACCGACTGGCGTTCGACCAGTGCCTGCCTGAAGGCCGACGGGCTGACCAGCCAATTGGCTCGGAGGTCCAGGAGAAATTCCGACAGCCGTCGCACGCTGGCGCGGGTGTATTCCCCGAAGGCCCGGGCCTGCTCCACGGTGCGTATGCCCGCCTCATCGCGCAGCCGCTGCTGTTCGGTGTCGAGTTGGTGCCATGTCACCAGCCAGGCGACCACAAGCAACAGCGCAGTCACTGCGCTGTGCAACGAGAACCGAGGCCACTTCAGTGTGGGGGGCTGAAGGCGACGAAGGCGGGAGATTTTCATCGCATGGGCATGTCTTTTCCCATACTTTAGACCACGAGCCTTCGGTCACGCTGACGGCCGCCGGACATGGGCGCCGTCGAAGGCCCCCCGGCACGGTTGCCCGCGCCCGTTCACGCCACTCAGTTGGGCAGCAGGATCACTTCGACGCGGCGGGCCTCGACTTCGGTGCCGCTGCCGGTGCTGACCTCGGGCTTGCGCAGCTCCAGGGCTTCGGCATGGGCGCCCAGACCGGTCAGCAGGTCACGGACGGCTTCGGCGCGCTGCTTGGCCAAGGCGGCGTTCTGTTCGGCATCGCCGCTGGCATCGTGGAAGCCGGAAATCGCCACCTTGCGACCGGCACCCAGGCCTTGCAGCACCTCGACCAGCGCCTGCTGGGCGCCCTCGGCCACCTGGGCGCTGTTGGTGGCGAAGAAGAACTTCACCACGCCGTTGTCCACCCGCACGCTCGCCACCTCTTCGATGACGGCGACCGGGGCCTGGTCGCTTGCATCGGGCGCTTCGGCGCTGGCGGCCGGTGCCGGGTGATGGATGCCGCGCTGGTAGACCACCGTGCCGACCACGGTGCCCACCACCAACAGGATCAGGGCGGTGAGAAAACCCAGGGCAAAGCGTTGCTGGCTGTCGTTGTCTTGGCTGCTGGACATGGGGGGGCTCCTGTCGGAAGTTGTTTGTCGGAAACGTCGCCATCGTGGGCGGAACCCCTCATCATAAACAGCCGAAGTGAAGGCGGCCTCAGAGGTCCAGGGGCAGATCGGCCTTTTTGAGCGTGCGCAGCACGAAGCGCGACTGGCTGTGGCGGATGCCCTTGATCTTGTACAGGCGCTCGCGCAGAAAGCGCTCGTAGTCGCGGGTGTCACGCACCGCCACCCGCAGCAGGTAGTCGTATTCGCCCGAGACCAGGTCGGCCTCGATGACCTCGGGGATCGCCGCCAGGGTCTCGCCGAACTTCTCCAGGGTGTTGTCCGAGTGGCTGTCCAGCGTCACCTGGACCAGCACCGTCTCGTTCAGGCCCAGGGCCTGCGGGTTCAGCCGCACGGTATAGCCCTCGATGACGCCGGCCTCCTCGAGTTTGCGGATGCGGCCCCAGCAGGGCGAGGGACTCAGCCCCACCGCCTGGCCGACCTCCTGCAGGCTGGCGCGGGCATCGGATTGCAGGACTCGCAGGATTTTCCGGTCAATTCTGTCCATATGAAAAAAACATCCATAACTTCAAAATTGGAAGAATTTTCTTCTGAATTCAATCGAAAGTCTGGATCAAATGGAAGAAAGTTCGGCCGCCTGCCGGGCATACTGGCTTCCATGCAAGGCGATTCACCGGTCGCTGAAGTTCGGAAGGCCCTCCGCTGGTTACCGCCGGCGGAGGGGGCTTCGGACAAAAAGGCTGCCCTGTGTCCAGGCCGCGACACCGCCCTCCGGTTTTCTTGTGCACTTTGTTACACCTTCGGAAATAATGGGCCTTTCCCCCCTCTGCATTTTTTTCGGGAGCGAGTGCCATGGACCGGCTGCAGTCGATGAAGGTGTTTCAGGCCGTGGTCAGCGAAGGTGGCTTCGCGGCAGCGGCGCGCAGGATGGATCTGTCGCCGGCGGTGGTCACCCGCCTGATCGACGATCTGGAGCAGCACCTGGGGACACGCCTGCTGCAGCGCACCACGCGCAAGAATGCATTGACCGAGGCCGGACAGGCCTACCTGGCGCGCCTGCGCATCATCCTCAGCGACATCGAGGAGGCCGAGAACGCGATGCGCGCACACACCACCGAAGTGGCCGGCCTGCTGCGCATCCAGGCCCAGCCGGTGATGGCCGTGCACATCCTGGCCCCGCAGGTGGCCGAGTTCCGGCGTCTGCACCCCGGGGTGTCGCTGGACATCCACACCGCCTCGGCGAGCGAGCTGGCGATCGAGGATTTCGACCTGACCCTGCTGGGCGCCGGCTGTGAGTTCGATGCCAATGTGGTGGCCCGCCCCATCGTGTCCAGTGTCGGGGTGGTCTGCGCCTCGCCGCGCTACCTGCGCGCTGCCGGCACGCCGACCGAGCCAGAGGATCTGAGCCGCCATGCCTGCCTGCGTCTGCGGATGCCCGGCTACCGGCCCGGCGTGTTGCGGCTGCTGCACCCCGACGACGGCGACCGGGCGCTGGATGTGTCCATCGATCCGGCCCTGGTGGTGGACCACACCGACACGGTGCTGCAGGCCGCGCTCAACGGGGCGGGCATCTGTGCGTTGCCCATGGACCTGGCCGCACCCTATCTGCGCACCGGCCAGTTGCGCCGCGTCCTGGCGCCCTGGATCACCAACCGTTTCACGCTCTACGCGGCCATGCCCAGCCGCAAGTTCGTGCCGGCCCGCACCCGGGCCTTCCTGGAGTTCCTCATCGACCGCACCCGCTGGATGCTGGCCGAGGCCGAGCGTGCCTGGCCCTCGTCGTCGCTGGTGCCCCAGGTGGTGCCCGAGGCCTTGCCACCCTGTCCGGACGATGCAGCCACATCCACAGCCACCGCCACCGCGTCGGAGGGCAGGGCGCCCCGACGACCGGGGCGGCCGTCTCAGTCGTCAGCCCCGTCGGCCTCCTGATCGCGCTTGAGCTGCAAGGCCAACTGGTAGAGCGCGTTCTTGGGCTGGCCCGTGATCTCGGCGGCCAGTCGGCTGGCGCTTTTCACCGGCAGCTCGGCCAGCAGCAGTTGCAGCACGCGGCGCCCCTCGCCATCGTCCTCGGGCCGACTCTCGGGTGGGTGGATCAGCACCGCGAATTCGCCCCGGGTGCGCGAGGATTCGGCCGCCAGCCAGGCCTCGAGCTGTGCGGCGGGCAGCGTCGCCACCTCTTCGAACTGCTTGGTCAACTCCCGTCCCAGCGTCACCGGCCGTGGGCCCAGCATCGCCAGGGCACGGGCCAGGTCTTCGATGCGGTGGGGCGCCTCGAGCAGCACCACGGCACGCGGCTCCAGCGCCAGTTGCTGCACCGCCTGGGCGCGTTCCCCGGCCTTGTTGGGCAGGAAGCCGACGAAGGCAAAGCCGGCGGGCTGGGCCGCCTGCGTGACCACGCCCGCGACCGACAGCAGGGCCGTCACCGCGCTGGCGCCCGGCAGCGGCACCGCCCGCAGGCCGGCGGCCTGCACCGCCTGCACCAGCCGGGCCCCGGGGTCGCTGACCGCCGGCGTGCCGGCGTCGCTGGCATAGGCGATGCGCTCACCGTTGCGCAGCCGGGCGATCACCTGCTGGGCGGCCTCGGCCTCGTTGTGCTGGTGCACCGCCAGCAGTTGGCTGCCCGGGCGCTCGATGCCATAGGCGCGCAGCAGGGCCTGGGTGTGACGGGTGTCTTCGCAGGCCACGGCGTCGACGAGTTGCAGCACATGCAGGGCGCGCAGGCTCAGGTCGGCCAGATTGCCGATGGGCGTGGCCACCACATACAGCGTGCCCTGCGGATAATGCTGCGAAGCCGCCGCCTCGCGTGCGGCGTTCAGGGCAGAAGCAAAAGAAGCGCTCAATGGGAATCCCTCTAAAGAAGCCAGCCGCTGCGGCGGCACCCGCCGGTCGCAGCACGCGCGCCGTCGGCGATGCGGCCGAGCAACAGGCCCTGGCGCATCTGCAGGCCGCCGGACTGCGTCTGCTGCAGCGCAATTATCGGACCCCGGGGCGTGGCGGCGGCGAGATCGACCTGGTGATGCGCGGGCCCGACGGCACCCTGGTCTTCGTCGAGGTGCGGCTGCGCCGCTCCAGCCTGCATGGCGGCGCCGCCGCCAGCGTCGGCCAGGTCAAGCAGCGGCGCATCGTGCTGGCCGCCCGCCACTACCTGATGCGCCTGGGCCGGCCGCCGCCGTGCCGCTTCGATGTGGTGCTGGTGGACGCCGGGGAACCACCGCGCATCGATTGGCTCCAAGCGGCTTTCGATGCCTCCGCATGAGGCCATCCCGGGCGGGCCGGGGAGGCCCATGTCGGTTCTCAGCCGTGTTGCAGTGCGGGGGTATCATCGGCGCCCATGCTTGAACAACGCATCCAACAGCATTTCATCGACAGCGCAGACCTGAAATACCAGTCGGCCCAGGTCCTGGGCGGCGCGATCGCGGCGGCGGTGCAGGCCCTCATGGCCTGTGTCACCAGCGGCTGCAAGGTCCTGGTCTGCGGCAACGGTGCGTCGGTCGCGCTGGCCCAGCATTTCGCGGCCACCTTCGTCGGCCCTTTCGAGCGCGAGCGTCCCGAACTGGCCGCTCTGGCCCTGAGCACCGACGGCGCCGCCGGGTCGGCCCAGGGCGAGCTGGAGCCTCGGCAGGTCTTTGCGCGCCAGGTGCGCGCCCTGGGCCTGGCAGGCGATGTGCTGCTGACCTTGTCCGCCGACGGCCAGTCGCCCAGTGTGCTGGCCGCCATCGAGGCGGCCCATGGTCGCGACATGACCGTGGTGGCGCTGACCGGGCGCGGCGGTGGTCCGGTGGGTGCGAAGTTGCGGGAGACCGATGTGCATGTGTGCGTGCCGCATGAGCGGCTCGCCCGCGTGCAAGAGGTCCACATTCTGGTTTTGCACTGCATCTGCGATGGCGTGGATGCGCAGTTACTTGGTGAACAGGAGGTTCCAACATGACTTCGGGTTTGAAACGGGTGGCGCTGGCCGCCCTGGCTTCGGCCGCATTGGCCACACAGCTCACCGCCTGCTTTCCGGTGGTGGCCGGCGGGGCGGTGATGACAGGCCTGATGGCCACCGACCGACGCACCTCGGGGACCCAGGTCGAGGACGAAGGCATCGAGCTGCGCGCGGTCAACCGCGTGCACGACGCCCTGGGCGACGGCGTGCATGTCAACATCACCAGCTATAACCGCAAGGTGCTGCTGACCGGCGAGGCCTCGACGGCCGAGGCGCGTCAGAAGACCGAAGAGATCGTCTCGCACGTGGAGAACGTCCAGGGCGTCTACAACGAGATGGTGGTGGGCCTGAGCAGCACGCTCAGCGAACGGTCGTCCGACACCCTGATCTCGGGCAAGGTCAAGGCCAGCCTGGTCGATGCGCATGACCTGATCTCGAATGCCTTCAAGGTGGTGACCGAGCGCAAGGTGGTCTATCTGATGGGGCGTGTCACCGAGCGTGAGGCCAATCGCGCCACCGAGGTGGCCCGCGGGGTCGACGGCGTGAAGAAGGTGGTCCGCCTGTTCGAGATCATTTCGGAGGACACCCTCAAGAACGAACTGCCGACGCCGCCGCAGACCAGCACCCCGCCGAAGTCGGGTGGCTGACCTCCAGCAAGGCCTTCGGGCCTGAATGAAAAGGACCGCCGTGGCGGTCCTTTTTTTGTGGCGGGACGGCTCAGCGCAGGCGTTTGATGAGGCTCGAGGTGTCCCAGCGTCCGCCGCCCATCTGCTGGACATCGGCGTAGAACTGGTCGACCAGGGCGGTGACCGGCAGGGTGGCGCCGTTGCGGCGGGATTCGGAGA
>JAFAMV010000013.1 GCA_019233055.1 Curvibacter sp. | reverse complement strand
GGTGTAGCCGCTGGGCTGGGCCAGGCCCTTGAAGACCAGGTCGAGGGCGGCCTGGAAGGCCGCGCCCTGCGGATGGGCGGCCAGGCTCTTGTAGAGCGGGTCACCGGCGTTCTGAGCGTCGACCACGGCGGCCATGCGGGCAAAGGTCTCGCGCACCTGGGCCTCGCCCACCACGCCATGGTGCAGCCAGTTGGCGATGTGCTGGCTGCTGATGCGCAGCGTGGCACGGTCTTCCATCAGGCCGACGTTGTGGATGTCGGGCACCTTCGAGCAGCCCACGCCCTGGTCCACCCAGCGCACCACGTAGCCGAGGATGCCCTGCACGTTGTTGTCGAGTTCCTGCTGGCGCTCGGCCTCGCTCCAGGAGGCCTGGGCCACCACCGGGATGCTCAGCAGGTCGTCCATCAGGGATTCCGGGGTCTGGCCGGACTGCTCGATGCCGGCCTGGACCTCGGCCACATTGACCTGCAGGTAGTGCAGGGCATGCAGGGTGGCGGCGGTGGGCGAGGGCACCCAGGCGGTGTTGGCGCCGGCCTTGGGGTGGCCGATCTTCTGTTCGAGCATGGCCGCCATCAGGTCGGGCATGGCCCACATGCCCTTGCCGATCTGGGCCCGGCCGCGCAGGCCGCACTGCAGGCCGATCAGCACATTGCGGCGCTCGTAGGCGGCGATCCAGGCGCTGCCCTTGATGTCGCCCTTGCGCATCATGGGGCCGGCCAGCATGGCGGTGTGCATCTCGTCGCCGGTGCGGTCGAGGAAGCCGGTGTTGATGAAGGCCACGCGGCTGGCGGCGGCGGCGATGCAGGCCTTCAGGTTGACGCTGGTGCGGCGCTCTTCGTCCATGATGCCGAGCTTGACGGTGCTGTCGGCCAGGCCCAGCAGCTGTTCGACGCGGCCGAACAGTTCGCTGGCGAAGGCCACTTCGGTCGGGCCGTGCATCTTCGGCTTGACGATGTAGACGCTGCCGCTGCGGCTGTTGCGGATGCCGTTGGCACCATGGCCCTGCAGGTCGTGCAGCGCGATGGCGGTGGTGACGACCGCGTCCATGATGCCCTCGGGGATCTCGCGGCCTTCACCGTAGAGGATGGCCGGGTTGGTCATCAGGTGGCCCACATTGCGCAGGAACATCAGCGAGCGGCCGTGCAGGCGGACTTCGCCACCCCGCGCGCCGGTGTAGAGGCGGTCGGGGTTGAGGCCGCGGGTGAAGGTCTTGCCGCCCTTGCTGACGGTTTCGGTCAGCGTGCCCTTCAGGATGCCGAGCCAGTTGCTGTAGGCCAGCACCTTGTCGTCGGCGTCGACGGCGGCCACCGAGTCTTCGAGGTCGAGGATGGTGGACAGCGCGGCTTCGAGCACCAGGTCGGAGACGCCGGCGGGGTCGCTCTGGCCGATCGGGGTGCTGCGGTTGATCTGGAGGTCGAGGTGGTTGCCGTTGTGCTTGAGCAGCACCGAGCTCGGGCTGGCGGCATCGCCCTGGTAGCCGATGAACTGGGCGGCGTTCTGCAGCGGGGTGTCGTGTCCGTTGGCCAGCTTCACCAGCAGTTGGCCGTTGGCCACGCTGTAGCCGACGGCGTCCTTGTGCGAACCATTGGCCAGCGGGGTGGCGTTGTCCAGCACCTGGCGGGCGAAGGCGATGACCTTGGCGCCGCGCACCGGGTTGTAGCCGCTGCCCTTGTCGGCGCCATCGGCTTCGGAGATGGCATCGGTGCCGTACAGGGCGTCGTACAGGCTGCCCCAGCGGGCGTTGGCCGCGTTCAGGGCGTAGCGGGCGTTCAGGATCGGCACCACCAGCTGCGGGCCGGCCTGTTGGGCCAGTTCGGCATCGACATGGGCCGTGCTGGCCTGGGTCGCCACGGGTTGCGACACCAGGTAGCCGATCTGCTGCAGGAAGGCGCGGTAGGCCGGCATGTCGGCGATCGGGCCGGGGTGGGCGCGGTGCCAGGTGTCGAGTTCGGTCTGCAGCCGGTCACGCTCGGCCAGCAGGGCGACGTTCTTCGGCGCGAGGTCGGAGACGATGGCATCGAAGCCCTTCCAGAAATGCGCCGGGTCCACGCCGGTGCCCGGCAGCACCTGTTCGTTGACGAACTGATAGAGCGTGGTGGCCACTTGCAGGCCGTGGATCTGGGTGCGTGCGGTCATGGTGAGGTCCTTGTCAGAAGGGTTGTGATCAGGAGTGGATGGGGCGGCCGGTCAGGCCGCGGCAAAGAAGCTGAGGACGTCGCGCAGGCTGGTGCCGGTGCGCGTCGGGGGCGGGCCGATCTGCTCGGCCGGGAGGCCGTGGCGGTTGACCCACAGCGTGGTGTAGCCGAACCAGGTGGCGCCCAGGGCATCCCAGCCGTTGCTGCTGACGAACACGGTCTCGGCGGCCGGCACGCCGGTGCGTTCGGGCCCCAGTGCATAGCAGGCCGGGTGGGTCTTGAACAGGCGCACCGGGTCGACGCTGATGACCTGGTCCAGCCAGCTGTCGAGGCCGGCGCTGCGGACCGCCACGCCCAGCATGTCCGGGTCGCCGTTGGACAGGATGCCGGTGACGACGCCCAGCTCCTGGAGGCGCTTGAGCACCTCCCGGCTTTCCGGGTAGGCGCTGAGCGCCCGGTACTGGTTCATGAGCTGCTGCTCGCGCGGGGGCGTCAGCTCCAGATGCAGGCGCGCCGTCGCGTAACGCAGGGCGGCACGGGTGAGGTCCCAGAAGGGCTGGTAATGGGCCCCCTGGTCGCTGGTGGTGACCAGGCGGGTGTATTCGATCTGCTTGTCGCGCCAGACCACGCTCAGCGCCTGCCCCTGTCCGGGGTAGAACTGTTCGGCCAGCAGTGCCACGCTGTGGACGTCGAACAGCGTGCCGTAGGCGTCGAACAGCACCGCCCGGGGTCGGGCGGGGGATGCTGGAGGCGAGGCGCGGCGTTTGTCCATGCCCTTACTTTATTCGATACCTGGGTGTTGATTAATCCTGGAATTATTGTTTTATCTGTGACAAAAAAATGGGTAATCGATGCGCGTGTGCCCGGTGCTGAAGGGAACAGGGTCAGGCCGGCCCGGTGGGCAGCTCCATGCGGTAGCCCACGCCGTAGACCGACACGATGCCCGAGCCTTCGGGGCGGCAGCGGTCGATCTTGCGTCGCAGGTTCTTGATGTGGCTGTCGATCACGCGGTCGCTGACGTCGCGGCTGTCGCTGTGCAGTTCGTCCAGCAGACGTGATCGTTCGAAGACCTGGCCGGGGCGCGACAGAAGCAGGCGCAGAAGCCGGAACTCCACCGGGGTCAGGCCCAGCGGCTGGCCGGCCCAGCGCACCTGCATGCCCGCTTCGTCCACCGAAAAGCCGCCCTCGGAGGCCGGCGGCCGCATCAGCCGGCCTTCGGCCCGGCGCAGCAGGGCGTGGAGCCGGGCCACCACCTCGCGGGGGCTGAAGGGCTTGCAGATGTAGTCGTCGGCGCCGGTCTCCAGGCCGACCAGGCGGTCGATCTCGTCGATGCGGGCGGTCAGCATCATGATGGGCAGATCGGAGAAGCGGCGCAGGTCGCGGCACACCGACAGCCCGTCCTGACCGGGCAGCATCAGGTCCAGCAGCACGGCGGCGGGCGGTCGTTCGCGGACCTGTCGGCAGACCTCGAGGCCGTCGGCCAGCCACTCGACGGCGAAACCCTGGGCCGTCAGGTAGTTGGACAGCATGTCGGCGATCTTGGCGTCGTCCTCGACGATCAGGATGGTGCGCGTGGGTGGGTTCATGGGGCGGGGGGAGGAGGGGTCAGCCGGGGTCGAGTGGCAGTTCCACCACCACCGACAGGCCGCCCAGGGGGCTGGCGCCGGCCGTGATGCGGCCTCGGTGCGCCAGGGCGATGGCCCGGGCGATGGCCAGCCCGAGGCCGCTGCCGGCCGATCCCTGGCGCTGACGCGCCGCGTCGGTGCGGTAGAGGGGGTCGAACAGGCGGGGCCATTGCTCGGGCTGCACGCCGGGTGGGCTGTCTTCCACGCACAGGCGCAAGCCCAGCGCGCTGGCCTGCCAGCCGACACGCACCACCCCCGGGGCATGGGTGTAGCGCAGGCTGTTTTCGAGCAGGTTGCCCAGCATCTGGTCGATGCGCCCGAAGTCCCAATGGGCCGCCAGCGGCGGGCCTGATGCCGGCAGCTCCAGGTGCAGGCCCTTGCGCCGGGCCTGGAGCTCGAAGCGTTGGGCGCAGCGCAGCAGCGCCTCGCCGGCGTCGCCGTCGCGCAGCACGCATTTGAGTTCTCCCATGTCGGCCAGGGCCAGGGTGTGCAGATCGTTGACCAGGCGGCCCAGTTGCAGCACCTCTTCGCGCAGGTTCGCGACCACCTGGGGCGTCGCCTCGCGCACCCCGTCCTCGATCGATTCGAGTTCGCCCTGCAGCACCGCCAGGGGGGTGCGCAGCTCGTGCGAGACCTGGGCGATCCAGCTGCGGCGCGAGGCCTCCTGGTGGGCCAGGGTCTGGGCCATGGTGTTCATGTCGGCCATCAGGGCGGCGATCTCGGTCGCTCCCTGGGGCTGCACGCGGACGTTGAAGTCGCCCCGGGCGATCCGTCGGGCCGCGCTCTGGACGGCCTGCAGCGGCCGGCTCCAGCGCCGGGCCAGGCCGAGGGACAGCAGCAGGGTCAGACACAGGATGGCGCCGGTCAGCCAGGCCAGCCGGGCGTACTGGCGATGCAGGAAGGCGCTGTCCGCGTTGCCGGGCTCCGGCCTCAGGTTCAGGCTGGTATAGCCGACCACCTCGCCGTCCACCTTGATCTCGTGGGTGATGACGGTATCGCCGGGATTGGGCGGCCGGCCCGCCACCCATTGGTGGTGGCGGTCGAAGATCTGGACCCGGCCGGCGAGGGTGCCTGCCCGTGGCGGCGGCGGTGGCGGCGGCGGCGCTGGCGCCTCCGGTCTTGGCGGGGGCGGCGCGGCGCCTGCCGGCAGGGGGGGCGGTGGCGTGTCGGCACCGGGCTCCTCGCGCCAGGGGGGCGGAGGCGGCCTGCGGCCATCGACGGCCGCGTCGTGCTCGTCGACCAGGGCACGCATGGCTTCCCGATGGCCGCGCAGCCAGCCGAGGTCCGGGTCCGAGCGGGCGCGGCGTTCGATCAGCGCCACGAACTGGTCGAGCGATTGTTCTTCGCGGGCCCGCATGTAGTCGGCAAAGCCGTTGCGCAGGCTCCAGGCGATCAGGCCGCCCAGGCTGAGGGTGCTGGCCACCACGGCGGCGCTCAGCAGAAGGGCCAGTTGGGAGGCAAGTCCAAGTCGCATCGGGTTGTGCAGAAGCTGGCCTGCCATGGTAACGGCTGTAACGGCTCTAACGGCTTCAGGGCGGGGTGTAACCGTCGCTGAGCGTGCCGAGGAAGGTCACCAGGTCGCTGATCTGGGCGGCGGTCAGCACCGGGCCCTGGCCCGGGCGCCGGTTGAAGGGGGCGATCGTGGTCTGCAGGTTGCCGAGGTAGGCGGCGGGCAGGTCGTTGGGGATGCCGTTGGCACCGTACCAATGCTGGGGGTTGCTGACCCGGGTCGAGTAGAAGCTGACCACGTCGCTCAGGCTGCTGAAGAAGCCGTTGTGCATGAAGCGTTGGCGCAGCGCGACATTGCGCAGCGACGGCATGCGGAACATGCCGCAGAACTGGCTGGTGCTGACGCCGGCCGGAGGGGTGAAGCTGGTGCGCGACGGTCCGCACAGGCCCAGGTCGTAGAAGCCGGCGACCGCGTTGTCCGGGATGGCGGTGTTGCGCGGGATGCCGGTGGCCATGTAGGTGAAGTCGGTGAACAGCGAATCGGCCGGATTGCCCGAGTTCAGGTTGAGCTTGTGGCAGCCCGCGCAATTGACGCCCTGCGGGTCGGTGAACAGGGCCAGGCCCCGCTGTTCGGCGGCGCTGAAGCTGGCCTTGCCGGTGATCACCGCGTCGAATTTGGAGCTGAAGGGTTGCAGGGCGGCGGTCTGCTCGAAGGCCTGCAAGGCCAGTCCGACGTCATTGAAGGCCTGGGTTGTGTCGTTGAACACAGCCGGGCCGAACTGCTTCTGGAAGGCTGCGGCGTAGGAGGCGGACGCGACCTTGGCGACCACCGCTGCGGCGCTCGGGTTGTTCATCTCCAGCGGGTTGAGCAGCGGCAGCAGGGCCTGGGCGGCCAGGGTGTCGGCGCGGCCATCCCAGAACAGGCCGCCATGGGCGGCCAGCGGGCGCCCCGGCGGGGTGACGAAGCCGAATGCCGGCGTGGTGGCGCTGTAGGCATTCATCAGGGAGTTGCGCAGGCCCAGCGAGGTGGGCAGGCTGCCCAGCGCCACGCCGATGGTCGAACCGTGGTTGTCGGCGCCTCCCTGTGCGGCCTGGTGGCAGGCCGCACAGGCGGTTCCCGGCGGCACCGACAGGCTGGGGTCGTTGAAGATCTGCTGCCCCAGCTGGGCCAGCGCGGCAGGCGGGGCCGGGGGCGTGGCCGCCGTGGCCACGGTTGCGGCCTTGGCGGCCAGCGCCGAGGGGGTGGTGGCTGGGCTGCCGTCTGCGCCACCGCCGCCGCAGCCGCTCAGCAAGGCGAGCAGGGCGGCCAGGGTGAGGGCCCCGAGGGGGTGGGAGCGCTGTGGCCAGCGGGGGCGATGGCTTGTCGTCGTGCCGTGCATGGGACCTCCGTCCAAACAGGAATGCCCCGCAATCTAGTGGGTGAATCTGGACGAAATATGAAGAACCCCGGGCTTCATTTCACTGCCTTACACGTCTGACACAGGGGGCGGGATTGCAGGTAACCTTCGCCACTTCCTGCATGCCGGGGTGTCGCCTGCCCCGCGAACGTTGACATGTTCTTGCAGTGCTGTTTTGTCTGGATCGTGCAAGTTATCGGATTTTGAGGAATCTTCCGCCATGTCGCCGAGCGAATGCGATTGCCCTCTGCCCCTGAGCCCGGCGTGGTTGGACCAAGGGGTTCTGGATGTGCTGACCGGCCACCAAGGCTGTGCGGTCGCGTTGCTCGACAGCGAGTTCCGGATCCGCTACGTGAACCCGGCCTGTGCCGGCTGGTTCCAGGCGCGGCCGGCCGATCTGTGCGGTCGCCATGCGCCGGCGCTGCAGCGGGCGGCGGGGCTGGAGGATTGGAGCGGGTGCTTTGTGCGAGCGCTGGCCGGCGAAACCCTGGAATTCCAATGGGCGCCGCAGGCGGTCGATGGGGGCGGCCGACAGCATGCGGTGCGTCTGGAGCCTTGGCGGGATGCGCAGGCCCGGGTGCTCGGGGTGATCTGTTCGGGGCGTCCCTTGCCCGAGCCGGTGCCGGTGAACGACGCCCTGCGGGCGGCCAACCAGAAGCTGAGCTCCCACATGGAGAACAGTCCGCTGGCCGTGGTGGAGATGGACGCCCGGCTGGGCCTGGTGCATTGCTCGAGTCGGGCGACCCGCTGGTTCGGCTGGGAGGGCGAGCGTCTGCAGGGGCAGCCGGTGCTGGAGCTGCCGGGCTTGTCGCCAGGGTCGGGCGCCTTGCGGGACGCCCTGTGGCGCCTGCAGAGCGGGCAGGAATTGCAGAACCGCGCCGAGGCCACCCACTGGCACCCGGACGGCACCCTGTTCCACAGCGTCTGGTTCAATTCGGCCCTGACCAATGAAGACGGCGAAACGGTCTCGATCCTGTCGCAGATCGAGGATGTGACCGATCGGGTGCGGGCCACCGAGCAGCTGTGGCACCTGGCGCGCCATGATTCGCTCACCGGGCTGGTGAATCGCCGGGCCCTGATGGGCCGCATGGACGAGGCCCTCGATTCGGTGCGTCGGCGCGGAGGCCGTCTGGTGTTGCTGTTCCTCGACCTGGACGGTTTCAAGGCGGTGAATGACCGCCTGGGGCACAGCGCCGGTGACGACGTGTTGCGTCTGGTGGCGCGCCGTCTGCGCGCGGCCGTGCGCCAGACCGACACCCTGGCGCGGCTCGGCGGCGATGAGTTCGTGGTGCTGCTCGACGAGGATGTGTCCGATCCGGCGGTCGAACTGATCCTCGGGCGCATCCTGGCGGCCTTCGAGGACCCCTTCCAACTGCCGCAAGGGGCCCTGCAACTCGGGGTGAGCGTGGGCGTGGCGGTGCACACGAATGCCGAAGGAACGGTCGACGACCTCGTCCAGCGCGCCGATCAGGCCATGTACCAGGCCAAGCGCTCGGGCAAGGGCGGCATCTCCTACGCGGCCTGCTGCGCCTGAACTTCGACCCTGCCGGGGTTGATATGTGACCTTATTGCCTGTAATCAGGGTTTGATCGGTTTGAGTCCTGCAGTTTATGGATGTAATCTGTGGGGATGGACAAACTCAAGCAAATGGAGTCCTTCGTGTCGGTGGCCACGCGCGGCAGCCTGACCGCCGCCGCCAATGCCGAAGGCGTGGCCCCCGCCATCATGGGGCGGCGCCTGGATGCGCTCGAGGAACGGCTCGGGGTCAAGCTGCTGATGCGGACCACGCGCCGCATCACCCTGACCCATGAGGGCAGCGCCTTTCTCGAGGACTGCCAGCGCGTGCTGGCCGATGTGGCCAATGCGGAGGCCAGTGTCAGCGCCGGCGGCGTGAAGGCCAGCGGGCATCTGCGGATCACCGCGCCGGCGGGCTTCGGCCGGCGCCATGTCGCCCCGCTGGTCCCGGCCTTCCGCGAGCTGCACCCCGAGGTCACGATCTCGCTGAACCTCAGCGACCGGGTGATCGATCTGGCCGGCGAGGGCTTCGACTGCGCGGTGCGTGTCGGCGACCTGCCGGACTCGTCCCTGGTCAGCGTGCGCCTGGCCGACAACCGACGGCTCTGTGTGGCGACCCCGGCCTATCTGCAGCGCGCCGGGGTGCCCCGGCATCCGGCCGAACTGTCGCGATTCGACTGCCTGACCCTCTCCAGCGACGCATCCCAGACCCGGGGCTGGGCCTTCCGGCTGCCCAAGGACGATGGTTTCGAGGTGGTCCACATGAAGCCGGGCGGTCCGCTGGACTGTTCGGACGGCCAGGTCCTGCACGACTGGTGCCTCGCCGGCTATGGCATCGCCTGGCGCAGCACCTGGGAAGTGGAGGCCGAGATCGCCGAAGGGCGGCTGGTGTCGGTGCTGGAAGGCTTCGCTGCGGCACCCAACGGCATCTATGCGGTCTTCCCCCAGCGCAAGCATTTGCCGCTGCGGGTGCGCCTGTGGATCGATTTCCTCAAGCACAATTACGGCCAGGCTGGCTTCTGGCAGGCGTCCTGACGCCTTTCATCGGCACCCGGGTCCGGGTTGTCGGTCCGTGGCGGCCGAGTCTGCCCTGAAAGCCCCTTCCATGACCCTCGAAGCCGTTCTTGCCAGCCTGCATCTGCTGGCCATCCTGACCCTGGTGGTGTTCCTGACCAGCCAGGCCGCCCTGTGCCGATCCGAATGGCTCAATGGGGCCGTGGTCGAACGCCTGCCCCGGCTCCAGTGGCTGTATGGCCTGGCCATCGCCCTGGTGCTGGCCAGCGGCCTGGCCCGGGTCTTCTGGGGCGTCAAGGGTGCCGGCTGGTACCTGCCGCAGGGCTGGCTGCACCTGAAGGTGCTGCTGCTGATGGTGATGGGCGGGCTGGCGGTGCCCTGCACCCGTGCCTACGGGCGCTGGCGGCGGGAATGGCGGGCCCATGCAAGCCTGCCGGCGCCGCAGGAGGTGGATCGGGTGCGCCGTCTGGTCATGTGGCAGGCCCATCTGTTTCCGGTCATTCCGGTGATCGCCGTGTTCTGGGCCCGTGGCTGGTGAGTCCGGCATGAAGTCCCTGGTCCTGTGCGCGGACGATTTCGCGCTCCATGCGCCGGCCTCGCAGGGCATCGTCGCGCTGGCCGAGGCGGGGCGCCTGAGCGCCACCAGCGTCATGACCCTGTCGCCCCGCTGGGCGCAGGATGCCCCGGCACTGGCCTCTTTGCGGGATCGCCTGGATGTGGGGCTGCACCTGGATTGGACCAGCGACTTCGCCATCGCGGCCGGACACGGCGCGCCGCTCGGGGCCGTGATGCGCCGGGCCGCCCTGTCCGGGCATGAGGTGGCTGCGGCCGCACGCTGCATCGAAGCCCAGCTGGATGCGTTCGAGAAGGTCTGGGGCGCCGCGCCCGACCATGTGGACGGCCATCAGCATGTGCAGCAGTTCGCCGGCATCCGTGAGGCGCTGGTCCAGGTCCTGGGCCGGCGCTATGGGCCGTCCCGGCGCCCCTATCTGCGGGTGTCGCGCCCGGTGGGCTGGCAGGGCGGCCTCAAGGGCCGGGTCATCGCCGCCATGGGGGCCGGGCGCCTGCAGTCGCTGGCCCGGGCGCAGGGCATTCCTGCGGCGCGCTGGCTGTCGGGCATCGATGATTTCAGCGGTGACGCCGCCGACTACGGCCGGCGCATGGCGCGCTGGCTGTCGGCCGCACCGGACGGCACCCTGCTGATGTGCCACCCCGCCCTGGCCGATGAGCCCGGCGACGAGATCGGGGCGGCCCGGCTGCGCGAATGGACCTACCTGCGCAGTCCGGCCTTCGAGCAGGCCCTGGCGCAGGCCGGCGCGGTCCTGTCGCGCGGACGCGCGCTGTATGCCTCGACACCCTCTGCGAACAAGGAAGCCGCGTGACCGAACGACAACGATCCTGGGCCTCGCTGGCCCTGCTGTGGGGCCTGCTGCTGGTGCTGGCCGCCCTGCGGCCGATGGCGGTGCCTGACGAAGGGCGCTACGGCGAGGTCAGCCGCTGGATGCTGCAAAGCGGCGACTGGCTGGTGCCGCGCCTCGACGGCATCCCTTTCTTCCACAAGCCGCCGCTGCTGCACTGGGTGGATGCGGTGCTGATGGCCGGGCTGGGGGTGCATGTCTGGGTCGCCCGCCTCGGGCCGGCCCTGCATGCCGGGCTGATGGCCGTGGCGCTCTACCTGTCGGTGCGCCCGCTGGGTGACGAGCGCCTGGCGCGTCGGGCGTCCCTGATGCTCGGCAGCAGCCTGTCCTTCCTGGTCGGCGGCCAGTACATCAACCACGACATGGTGGTGGCGAGCTGGATCAGCGTGGCGATCTGGGCATTCGCCTGGTCCTTTGTCCGCTCCGGCGGGCCTGAGGGCGCGGATGGAGGCCTGGTGCCGCATGCCGGTCTGGCCCGCCTGGGTTTCGTGGCCTGTGCGCTGGGGATCCTGAGCAAGGGCCTGATCGGGCTGGTGCTGCCGGGGCTGGTGCTGTTCGGCTGGTTGCTGTGGACCCGCCAGTTCCGCAAGGTGCTCCATCTGCCCTGGCTCAGCGGCCTGGCGCTGTTCGGCGCCATCGCCGTGCCCTGGTTCGTGCTGGCCGAACAACGGGCGCCGGGCCTGCTGGCCTACCTGTTCGGCGAGCAGCAGTTCCACCGCTACACCGCCACGACCTTCAACAACGGCCACCCCTGGTGGTTCTACCTGGCCGGGCTGTTCCTGATGCTGTTCCCCTGGACCTTCCTGGTCCTGGGCCTGCCCCTGGCCTGGTGGCGGGACAGGACGCTGGGGCTGGCGCCCAGGTTCCGGGTCTGGGTCTCGCTGGCCTGGCTCTGGCTGGGGCTGATCATCGCCTTCTTTTCGGTGCCGCATTCGAAGCTGATCGGCTACGCCCTGCCGGTGATGCCGCCGCTGGCCCTGCTGGCGGCCCTGGGCTGGGAGCGTTGGCCGGGCCGGCTGCGGCAGGCGCGGTGGGTCTTCGGCGGCCTCTTCGGTGTGGCGCTGCTGGCGGCCGTGGGGCTGAACCTGGCGGCGGTGCCCTACACCGAGCGCCGGGCTTCGGCCGACGTGGCCGCCGCGCTGGCCTGCCGCATGGGCCCCGACGACACCGTGCTGGCGGCGGGGGATTTCCCCTACGACCTGCCATTTCTGCTGCGACTCAGGCGGCCCATGACCGTGGTCCAGGACTGGGATGACGCACGCCTCCATGCCGGCGACAACTGGCAGCGCGAGTTGTTTGAAGGTGCGGCCTTCGATGCCCGGGCGGCGCAGGCCCTGCAGGGCCCGGAGGCCCTGGTGCGGGCGGCCAGCCTGCCTGGCCAGTGGGTGGTGGCCCCCAATGAGATCGAGGTGGCCGGTTTCGAGACCGTGCTGCGCGGCAGGGCGTGGACGCTGTACCGCAGTGCGGGGGGCTGGTCGCCCCGGGCGGCGGCCTGCCCGCCCTGAGCCGTGCCGCTCAGGGTGCCGCGGGGGGCTTCGGGGCGGAGGGCAGGCCCTGACCCAGGCGGGTCTTGAGCAGGTAGGTGGGGCGGCGCTTCACCTCTTCATAGATGCGGCCGACGTACTCGGCCAGCACGCCGATCGACAGCAGCTGGATGCCGCTGAGCAGCATGATGCCGGCAGCCAGCGTGGCATAGCCGGGCACATCGATGCCGTAGACGAAATACGAGATCACCACCCACAGGCCGTAGCTCAGCGAGGCCAGCGAGATCAGCAGCCCCAGCACGGCCAGGGCGCGCAGCGGCAGCGACGAGAACGCCACCAGGCCGGTCAGGGCCAGCGAGGCGGCGCTCTTGAGGCCGAAACTGCTCTGGCCGTCGGTGCGAGGCAGGGGTTCGTATTCGATGGCGGTGCTGTTGAAGCCGACCCAGGCATACAGGCCCTTCATGAAACGGTTGGTCTCGGGCAACTGCTTGAGGGCTTCGACCACGGCGCGGTCCATGAGACGGAAATCGCCGGCATTCGGCGGGATCTTCACCCGGTTGTTGTAGTTCACCAGCCAATAGAACACGCCGGCCAGATTGGCATGCAGGCGGGTCTGGTCGTGACGGGTCTTGCGCACCGCATAGACCACGTCCATCCCCTGGCGCCAGCGCTGCAGCATGTCGGCGATCAGGCTCACCGGATGCTGTCCGTCGGAGTCCATCAGCACCACCACCTCGCCGTGGGCGGCCTCCATGCCGGCGGTCAGGGCCGCTTCCTTGCCGAAATTGCGCGACAGGTCGATCAGCACCACCTCGGGGAATTGGCGGGTCAGCTCGGCCGCCACCTCGGCGGTCGCATCGCGGCTGCCGTCATTGACGATCACCAGTTCGACCTCGGGCGACAGGCTCTTCAGGAAGGTCAGCACCTCGGGCACGAAACGCCCGAGGTTGCCGGCCTCGTTGTAGGCCGGCATGACACAGGAGAGGGTCGGATGGGGGTGGGCGCGCTCGTGCATGAGCGCGATTATCCGCGAGGCCCGTGACACCCGGCGGTCTGCCCCGGGCCGGCGCCGGGCTCAGCTGCGGGGCTTGCGCAGGCATTCCTTCATGAAGGCCCGGCGTTCGCTGCCGGGCCGGCCGGTGGCCTTGAAATCCTGGCTGCATTGGGCCATGCGCTGGTTCTGGGCCTGGCGCGCCGGGGAGGGGGGCTTGGCGGTCTGGCCGGTTTCGGCCTGGGCCGCCGGCCCCAGCAGGGCCAGGCCGAGGCTCAGGCCGGCAAGGTGGCGCACGAGGTGGCGGATGGGGTGGCGAGGCGTCATCTGGAAGTCTCCTTGGAAGTGGCGAACAGGCCCTGCGGCCTGGCTTGATTCGAGCCGGGAATGCCTTCCGCACCGAAGCCTTGTGGCGGGCGGGAGACGCCGTCCGTGCACCGGCCCGTAAAATTGGCGGATGCTCTCTGTCAAACACGAATTGCTCACCGTCCTGGCCGACGAACTCGAGAAACTCTCCCCGGGTGCCGGCGCCAAGGCTGTTTTTGAATCCCCCAAGGTGGCCGCCCATGGCGATTTCGCCTGCACCGCCGCCATGCAGCTGGCCAAGCCGCTGAAGCTCAATCCGCGTCAGGTGGCCGACACCCTCAAGACCGCGCTCGAGGCCACCCCCGCCTTCGCCCGCTGGGTCGAGGCGGTCGAGATCGCTGGCCCGGGTTTTCTCAACATCCGCCTGCGGCCGGCGGCCAAGCAGGCCGTGGTGCGTGAAGTCCTGGAGGCGGGCGAGCGCTACGGCTGGCAGCCGGCCCGCCAGCAGCGCGTGCTGGTCGAGTTCGTCTCGGCCAATCCCACCGGGCCCCTGCATGTGGGGCATGGCCGTCAGGCCGCACTGGGCGACGCCATCTGCAACCTGTTCGAGACCCAGGGCTGGGACGTCTGGCGCGAGTTCTATTACAACGATGCTGGGGTGCAGATCCAGACCCTGGCCAACAGCACCCAATGCCGCGCCAAGGGCCTGAAGCCCGGCGATGCGGGCTGGCCCGAATCGGCCTACAACGGCGACTACATCGGCGACATCGCGGCGGACTTCCTGGCAGGCAAGACGGTCCGTTCGGACGACCGCGAATTCACCGGCAGCGGCGATGTCGAGGACCTCGACGGCATCCGCCAGTTCGCCGTGGCCTATCTGCGCCATGAGCAGGACCTGGACCTGAAAGCCTTCCAGGTGCGTTTCGACAACTACTACCTCGAGTCCAGCCTCTACACCAGCGGCCGCGTCGAGGCCACGGTCAAGCGCCTGGTCGAGGCCGGCAAGACCTACGAGCAGGACGGCGCCCTGTGGCTGCGTTCGACCGACTACGGCGACGACAAGGACCGGGTCATGCGCAAGACCGACGGCAGCTACACCTATTTCGTGCCCGATGTGGCCTACCACATCAGCAAGTTCGAGCGCGGATTCGGCAAGGTGGTGAACATCCAGGGCACCGACCACCACGGCACCATCGCCCGGGTGCGCGCCGGCCTGCAGGCCGCCGGGGTGGGCATCCCCGAGGGCTACCCCGACTATGTGCTGCACACCATGGTGCGGGTGATGCGCGGTGGTGAAGAGGTCAAGATCTCCAAGCGCGCCGGCAGCTATGTGACCCTGCGCGACCTGATCGAGTGGACCAGCAAGGACGCGGTGCGCTTCTTCCTGCTGTCGCGCAAACCCGACACCGAGTACATCTTCGACATCGATCTGGCCCTGGCCCAGAACAACGACAACCCTGTCTACTACGTGCAGTACGCGCATGCCCGCATCTGCTCGGTGCTGACCGCCTGGGGCGGCGACACCGCGACGCTGGCCTCGGTGGACCTGTCGGCGCTGCAGGGGCCGCAGGCCCAGGCACTGATGCTGCAACTGGCCAAGTACCCCGAAATGCTGACCGCCGCCTCGACGGATTTCGCCCCGCATGATGTGACTTTCTACCTGCGCGACCTGGCCGCGAGCTACCACAGCTACTACGATGCCGAGCGCATCCTGGTCGAGGACGAGGCCGTCAAGCTGGCGCGCCTGGCGCTGGTCGCCGCCACGGCCCGGGTGCTGCACAATGGCCTGGCCGTGCTGGGCGTATCGGCACCCTCGAAAATGTGAGCTGAACAATGAAAAGACAACGTGGCGGGACGTTCCTCGGTCTGGTGATCGGGGTCGTGTTGGGCTTGGGAGCGGCCTTGGCCGTGGCCATCTATGTGACCAAGGTTCCGGTGCCCTTTCTGAACAAGGGGCAGACCCGCACGGCTGATCAGGACGCCGCCGAGGCGCGCAAGAACAAGGACTGGGATCCGAACTCGCCGCTGTACGGCAAGAATCCGGCCCGCCAGGGCGCCTCCGGCACGGTGGGGGGCGATGCCCCGGCGGCCGATGCCAAGCCGGCCGCGCCCGCAGATGCGGGTGCGGGTGCGGTGGCGGGCGGCGATGCGGCGGCCGCCAAGCCGGGCAAGGCCGATAAAACCGACAAAGCCGACAAGACCGGATCGGCCCAGGCCGACGCCAAACCCGGCCTGAAGCCGGTCGAGACCAAGCCTGCGCCGTCAGCCGATCCGCTGGGCGATCTTGCCAAGGCCAAGGCGGCCGCCACGCCGACGAACACCCCGGCGTCGGGCGTCGATCCGTTCGACTACTTCGTGCAGGTCGGGGCCTACCGGACCAACGAGGACGCGGAAGGGCAGAAGGCCAAGCTTGCGATGATGGGCTGGGAAGCCCGGGTCTCGGAGCGGGAGCAGGCGGGGCGCACCGTCTTCCGCGTCCGCATCGGCCCGTTCGGCAAGCGCGACGATGCCGACCGGATCAAGGAGAAACTCGACGGCGCCGGGCTGGAGACCACCCTGGTGCGCGTGCAGCGCTGAGGGGCCGATCCGGGCGGCGGCCCGCGCGGCAGCCTCTGAGCCCGGCAGAACTTTTTGACGGCCCGGCCTTCCAACCGGCCGAACACCCAACCATGAGAGGTTTTTTTGATGAAACGTCGTGATTTTTCGCTGGCCGTGGTGGCCGCCTCGGCCGGCTCTGCGGGTCTGCTGTCCACCCTGCCGGCCCGTGCCCAGGGTGCTTTCAAGGCCGGCAAGGACTACACCGTGCTGAGCACGCCGGCGCCGGTGGACAGCCCGGCGGGCCGCATCGAGGTGCTGGAATTCTTCTCGTACAACTGCCCGCACTGCGCCCATTTCGAGCCCGAACTCGAGGCCTGGCTCAAGAAGCTGCCCAAGGATGTGAACTTCCGCCGCGTGCCGGTGCCCTTCCTGGCCGACTTCGAGCCCAAGCAGCGGCTCTATTACGCGCTCGAAGCCATGGGCAAGGTCGACGAACTGCAGCAGAAGATCTTCAACGCCATCCACGTCGAGCACCTGCGGGTCGTCGGCGATGACGCCATCGTCGACTGGGTGGTCAAGCAAGGCATCGACAAGGACAAGTTCCTCTCGTTCTACAAGTCGTTTGCGGTGGCCGGCAAGGTCAAGCGCGCCAACCAGATCGTCGATGCCTACAAGCTCGACGGCGTGCCCGCCATCGGCATCGCCGGACGCTATCTCACCGACGGGACCATGACCGGCAGCATGACCGCAGCCCTGCAACTGACCGAGCAACTGATCGCGGAAGCGCGCAAGGCGCACTGACCGGCGCGCCGGCCTTCCGTCTTTCCCTGACGGCCCGCACCTGTGCGGGCTTTTTCTTGCCCGAGCAAGGATTGGCCGCCTGGGGTCGGTACAATCGATTGCAAGAAACGTGCCTCTATGAAAACTGCTTTCGTCTCCACTGTGTTGTTCGCCCTGGCCTGCCTGGCTGGAACGGGGGCCTGGGCAGAGCGTGCCGACCGCGGCAAGCCGATGAACATCGAGTCGGACAACCTCCGGCACGATGACCTCAACCAGGTCAGCGTCTTCACCGGCCGCGTCGTCATGACCAAGGGGACCATCGTGATCCGTGGCGAGCGCCTCGATGTGCGCCAGGATGCCGAGGGCTACCAGTACGGCGTGGTGACGGCGGCTGCCGGCCAACGGGCCTTCTACCGCCAGAAGCGCGACGGCGGCGAGGAATACATCGAAGGCGAAGGCGAGACCATCGAATACGACGGCCGCGTCGACAACGTCAAGTTCATCAAGCGGGGCGAGTTGCGGCGCTACCGCGGCACTGCCTTGGCCGATCAGGTGACCGGGGACATCATCGTCTATGACAACGTGACCGACGTGTTCACGGTCGATGGCCTGAAAGCCCCCAAGAACGTGGCCGCACAGCCTTCGGGCAACCGGGTCCGGGCCATGCTGTCGCCGCGCGGGCCGGCCGCCGACGAGGCCGCCACCACCCCGGCCGAGACCACGCCTGCCCTGCCGGCGCTGCGCCCGTCCAAGTCGATGGACGGAGGCAAGCCGTGAGCGGGGCCCCGTCGGAAATTCCGGCCCTGGCCGGCCAGCTGCCCAGCCGGCTCGAAGCGCGGCACCTGCGCAAGGCCTATGGCAGCCGCAAGGTGGTGAAAGACGTCTCGCTGTCGGTCGCCAAAGGCGAGGTCGTGGGCCTGCTGGGGCCCAACGGGGCTGGCAAGACCACCTCGTTCTACATGATCGTCGGTCTGGTGCGTTCCGACGCCGGCGACATTTCCATGGACGGTCAGCAGATCGGCCACATGCCGATCCACCGCCGCTCGCGGCTCGGCCTCAGCTACCTGCCCCAGGAAGCGTCGATCTTCCGCAAGCTCAGCGTGGCCGAGAACGTCCAGGCGGTCCTTGAACTGCAGCAGGACGAAGATGGGCGCCCGCTCGACAAGGCCACCATCGAACAGCGCCTGCAGGGGCTGCTGGAAGACCTGCGGGTGGACCATCTGCGTGACTCGCCGGCCCTGGCCCTGTCCGGCGGCGAGCGCCGCCGCGTCGAGATCGCCCGGGCGCTGGCCACCCAACCCCGGTTCATCCTGCTGGACGAGCCCTTTGCCGGCATCGACCCGATCGCGGTGATCGAGATCCAGCGCATCGTCGGATTCCTCAAGTCGCGCGGCATCGGCGTGCTGATCACCGACCACAACGTGCGCGAGACGCTGGGCATCTGCGACCACGCCTTCATCATCAGCGACGGCCATGTGCTGGCCAAGGGCACGCCCTCCGAGATCGTGGAGAACGCCGACGTCCGGCGGGTCTACCTCGGCGAACATTTCCGCATGTGAGCATGAAACAGGGCCTTTCGCTCCGCGTCTCCCAGCACCTCGCGCTCACCCCGCAGCTGCAGCAGTCGATCCGCCTGCTGCAGTTGTCGACCCTCGAGTTGAGCCAGGAGGTCGAGCAGATGCTCGACGAGAACCCCTTCCTCGAACTCACCGCCGACGAGGCGGTGCGCGAAGAATTCGGCCTCAGCCATGCCGATGTGCCGGTCCGCGACGACGAGCCGGGCGAGGCCGAGTCCGTCCCCGCATCGGTCAAGGACACGGTCGGCACAGCGACCGAATCCGGGGCTGTGGACACCGAGGCGCCGACCGCTGCCGCCGACGACCTGCCCGACTGGGAGGGCGACGGCCAGTCCGACCTCTCGCCTGACGACAGCGAATGGGGCAGCGACGCCCCGCCGAGCCGGGCCAAGCAGGGCGAGGACGGCGAAGTCGACGCCACAGAGCTTGCGCGCAGCCAGGAGACGCTGCAGCAGCACCTGCACCGTCAGGCCCTGGCGCTCCGGCTGTCGGCCGAGGATGCTGCCGCGCTGGGCTTTCTGATCGAGTCCCTCAACGACGACGGCTACCTGGAAGAGCCACTCACCGAACTGGCCCGCACGCTGGCCGGCGACGACGAAGAGCAGCTCGACGAACTGGTGCACCATTTCACCGTGGCCCTGCGCCTGCTGCAGAGCCTGGAGCCGGCCGGCGTCGGCGCCCGGGACCTGCGCGAATGCCTCACCTTGCAGGTGCGCGAGCTGCAGGCCGGTCGGGATGGCGGCGACGAACTGCGCCCCGAGATCCTGGAGGTGGCGATCAAGCTCTGCGCCCAGCCGCTCGAATTGCTGGCCCGCCGCGACGTCAAGCGCCTGCAGCAACTGTGCGGCGAGAACGATGAACGCATCCGTGCCGGCCTGGGCCTGCTGACCCGCCTGGAGCCCAAGCCGGGGCGGCGCTTCGTCGACGTCGAGCGCAACATCATCGTGCCCGATGTGCTGGTGACCAAGGTCGGCCGCGGTACCCAGGCCCGTTTCCGGGTGCAGCTCAACACCGAGGTCATGCCCCGGCTCAAGGTGCACGACATCTATGCCAGCGCGCTGCGCTCGCACAAGGGCGAAGGCCATGCGGCGCTGCAGCAGCGGCTGCAGGAGGCGCGCTGGTTCATCAAGAACATCCAGCAGCGCTTCGACACCATCCTGCGGGTCTCCAATGCCATCGTCGAGCGCCAGAAGAATTTCTTCGTGCACGGCGAACTGGCCATGCGTCCGCTGGTGCTGCGCGAGATCGCCGACGAACTCGGACTGCACGAATCCACCATCAGCCGCGTCACCACGGCCAAATACATGGGGACGCCCTTCGGGACCTTCGAGCTCAAGTATTTCTTCGGCTCGGCGCTGGGCACCGAGACCGGCGGCAATGCGTCCAGCACGGCGGTGCGCGCCCTGATCAAGCAGTTCGTGTCCTCCGAAAGTGCCAAGAAGCCCTTGTCGGACAACCAGATTTCCGAGATGCTCAAGGAGCAGGGTATCGAATGCGCAAGGCGCACGGTCGCCAAATACCGCGAGGCGCTGCGCATTGCGCCCGCCAACCTGAGAAAAGCCCTCTGACCCGTCGGCGGCCCTGCCGCCGCCCGGCCCGGCCGGAAAGAATCACCGTGAACCAACTGCAACTGTTTCTGCCCTGTGCCGCCGGCGTCGAGGGTTTCCTGGCCGATGAGGTCCACCGCATCACCGGCCTGACCGGCGAAGACCTGCTCACCGGCCGGGGCGGCGTACTGGCCCGGGCTTCCTGGCGCGACGCGCTGCGCCTCAACCTGTACAGCCGCCTGGCCCAGCGGGTGCTGGTGCAGCTGTCCCACACGATGTACCGCAACGAGCGCGACCTCTATGAGGCGGCCAGCGCCGTGGCCTGGGAGATCTGGTTCACCACCCGGCAGAGCTTCAAGGTCGAGGTGACCGCCCAGCACAGCCCGCTGACCAGCCTGAACTTCGCGGCGCTCAAGGTGAAGGACGCGATCGCGGACCGTTTCCGCCACAAGACCGGGGCCCGTCCCGATGTCAACACCCAGTGGCCCGATGTGCGCATCTACCTGCATCTGACCACCGACGGCGCCACCCTCTACATCGACACCTCGGGCGAGCCGTTGTTCAAGCGCGGCTGGCGCGAGGACAAGGGCGACGCGCCGCTCAAGGAGACCTTGGCCGCCGCGATGATCGCGGCCAGCGGCTGGGACCCGCTGGGCGAGGCCCCGGCGCCCCTCTACGACCCCTGCTGTGGCAGCGGCACCATCGCCATCGAGGCCGCCCAGATCGCCTGCGGCATCGCGGCGGGGGCCCAACGGCGCTTTGCCTTCGAAAAGCTGCTGCCCTACCAGGCCCATGTCTGGGCCGCGCTCAAGGACGAGGCGGCGGCGGCACAGCGCCCGCCGGCCGTGCCGGTCTTCGGCAGCGATGTGGCCTTCCGCATGGTCGACTTCGCGCAGAGGAATGCCGACCGGGCCGGCGTGGCCCATGCGCTGCAACTGCGCGGCGGCGATGCCTTGCAGCGCATGCCCCCCTGCGAGCAACCGGGCGTCATGCTGCTCAACCCCCCCTATGGCGAACGCATCGAGGCCGCCGGTGTGGCCGGCCGCAAGGCCCTGGGCCAAGGGGGGACCCGTCAGGTGCGCGAAGTGGCGCAGACCGAGGATGGCAGCGAATTCTTCGCCCAGCTGGCGACCCACTGGAAGAAGAACTATGCCGGCTGGACCGCCTGGATGCTCACCCCGGACCTCAAGCTGCCCGGCCGCATGCGGCTCAAGGAGTCGCGCCGGGTGCCCATGTGGAATGGCCCGATCGAATGCCGGCTGTTCCGCTTCGACATGGTGCGCGGCAGCGCCCGCGAACGCGCGCCCGGCGCGGCGGATGCGCCGGCATGAGCCTGGCCACCGTGGTGCTCGACACCAACATCGTCCTGGACCTGCTGGTCTTCGCCGATCCGGCCACCGAACCTCTGCGCCAGCGTCTGGAGTCCGACGAGTCGGTCTGGATCGCCACGCCGCCGATGCGCGAGGAATTGGCCCGGGTGCTCGACTACCCGCAGATCGTGCGCCGCAGGCAGTTCCATGGCCTGACCGCATCGCAGGTCCTGCAGGCCTTCGACCGGCAGGCCCGGCTGATGCCGGTGCCTCCCAAGGCCGCCTGGACCTGCAAGGACCCCGATGACCAGAAGTTCATCGATCTCGCGGTCACCCATGCCAGCCTGTTGCTGAGCAAGGACCAGGCGGTGCTGTGCATGCGTCGCCGCCTGGCCACGGCGGGCGTCCGGACGCAGGACCGGTTCGAGCCGTCGACCTGATGCATGGGTGCATGCGCAACTAAAAACACTTCTTACTGTTTGACTGTTCGACCTTGCACAGTCAAACATCGTGACTCCCGCCGCATCCAACAACATCGACAGCCTGGGTGCCCCCGCAAGTCTGCGGGCCTTCGGGCGGAATAACCCGCCGAAGTGGGCCGCCGAGGGCGGCCCAGCGCACCGCATCCCGTACATCCGTGTCGGAAGGCTTGTGCATGTTGATTCATCCCTTGTCATGGCGACTCCCCGATCCTTGTCAGAGCCGGCGTGGCCGCCTGGGGCCGGGAGTCCGCCATGTTTGAAGTCACCCAGCGCATGCAGGACTTCACCCTGCAGGTCTATACCCGCATGGGCATCGCGATACCGGCTTCGTTCGAGGCCAACCGGCAGAGCCGGGTGATCTCCAAGCGGGCCGGCGATCCGATCTGGCGCTATGGCGAAACCATCACCCACTGGAGCTACATCGTGGATGGCATGGTGGCCGAGCTCGTCAATCTGGGGCCGGGCAGCGGCTACCCCCTGAGCCTGCATGGCCGCAACAGCTCGTTTGCGCGACAGGAACTGTCAGGCGACGGCCGTGCCTGCGTCGACTACGTGGCCGTCACCGACGTCGAACTGCTCACCCTGCCGGCTGATGTCTACCGCGCCCTGCTGGACGCCGATCCGGGCTTTGCCCGGCACCTGGTCGGCATGCTGTCGCGGCAGATGCAGCAACAGACCAAGCTGTTGATCGTCAACAAGTGCAGCAACTCCGCCTTGCGCGTGGTGGGCGGACTGGCCCTGTGCGCCGAAGGTTTCGGCGAGCAGCGCCAGCCCATGGCCGTTCACGGAGGCGAGCGGCACCATCGCCTGCTGCTGCCGCTGTCCCAGCAGATGATCGCCCGCCTCTGTGGCGTTTCCCGCACCTTGTTTTCAGAATACGTGGGCCAACTCGCGCAGGGCAACTGGGCTCAATTGCAGTATCGCGGGGTCGAGCTGCTGCAGTTGCCTGTGTGGCAGCGGGTCTTCGCCCACCTGCATCGGCAGCAGGTCTGGCGGAGCAACCCCAGCATCGGGCAGCTCATGTGCATCCTCGATGAGTGCGCGGGAGAGCCGGAGGTGTTGTGTGGTTGAGCCCGCCCGTCTCCCGGCGACGCGAACGCACCGACGGACCCGTGGCCCGGTCGACCTGAGCCGCCCGGAGCACCGCCGCCTGGCCTTCGCCCTGCTGGCGATGAACCGCGCCACCATTCCCGGTGAACGGCTGTTGTCGATGCTCCAACTGGACCCGGCCCAGGCCGAGCCCTGGTTGATCGATCTGGTGCGCATGGGGGTCTTGCGATGGCTGCCGCGCTTTCGCACCCATTGCTACCAGTTGCAGGATCCGGCGGCCCTGCTGGCCGCCTATGTCGACCATGAGTTGACGCGGCCCCATGAATGGCAGGTCCGGCACTACCACTGGCCCGAGGACGACGGGCGTCTGTTGCTCACCCGCGTGGCCCATTTTCTGGCGGCCGCGCAGGCCGACCACGCCAGCACCGGCGTACCGATCTACGACTATGTCGCCCCTGCCAGGCGCCTGCCGCTGCCGGTGTGTTTCCATGTGGAGGCGCCGCCGCATTGGGACGCCTTCGTGCCCGGCCATGAACTGGCGGCCCATGAGGCGGCCTGCGCCAACGTGATCCTCCTGTGTGGTGCCTGTCCCTTCGGCGTGGGCCTGGCGACCCGGCAACTGGACGGCATCCGTTTCGTGAGCAGTTTCCAGACCTATCTCGATGCGCTCACCGGCCGCCTGCCGATGGCTCTCGACCCGGAAGAGTTCCGCTGGGCCCATCTGGCCTATTGATCTGGTCGTCGAAACACACGCCAGGCAGGCCACAGGGGCTTCACGCGGGACGGGTTTGTGCTGGCTGCGCCTGGAAACTGTGGGCATCGGCCAGCGGCCAGTAGAGGCGGAACACCGGATGCAATGACTCCAGCGGGCCGAACAGGGCCCCCGGGCTGATCTGCATCACCAGGTTGCTCAGCAGCCGTACTTCAGTGTCCGACACCCGGCGCACGATGTGGTGGGCCTGGATGTCGCTGGGATGCGCCAGGCCGGCGGCCTGCACCAATTCTCGAAGGGCGTGCAGGGTGCTGTGGTGGAAGTTGGTCACCCGGGTAGCCTTGTCGGGCACCACCAGGGCCTGCTGGCGCAGCGGGTCCTGGGTGGTCACCCCGGTGGGGCAGTTGCCGGTGTGGCAGCTTTGGGCCTGGATGCAGCCCAGGGCCAGCATGAAG
Source organism: Curvibacter sp. (assembly GCA_019233055.1). Classification (GTDB taxonomy): domain Bacteria; phylum Pseudomonadota; class Gammaproteobacteria; order Burkholderiales; family Burkholderiaceae_C; genus Curvibacter. The sequence continues at coordinate 16,588 of JAFAMV010000013.1, read as the reverse complement.
CCCCGGCCCGCATTGCACCAGTCGGCGCCCAGCGCCATCATGCGGGCCAGATCGAAGGCGGTGATCACCTTGCCGGCGCATCCGATGCGGACCTTCTCGCGCAGGCCCACACCCTTGAGGGTGTTGTGCACCAGCAGCAGGCCTTCCTGCAGCGGGGTGCCGACGTGGTCGCTGAATTCGACCGGCGCGGCGCCGGTCCCGCCCTCTGCGCCATCGACCACGATGAAGTCGGGCGTGATGCCGGTCAGCAGCATGGCCTTGACCATCGCGAACCATTCCCAGGGATGGCCGATGCACAGCTTGAAACCGGTGGGCTTGCCGCCACTGAGTTCGCGCAGCAGGCCGATGAAATGCATCATCTCGATGGGATTCGAGAACGCGCTGTGGGCCGACGGCGACACGCATTCCTGGCCGACGGGCACGCCGCGCGCCTCGGCGATCTCGGGGGTGACCTTGGGGCCGGGCAGCACCCCGCCATGACCCGGCTTGGCGCCCTGGCTCATCTTGAGCTCGATCATCTTGACCTGGGGGTCGCGGGCGTTGTGGGCGAAACGCTCCGGATCGAAGCTGCCGTCCGGGTGGCGGCAACCGAAGTAGCCCGAGCCGATCTCCCAGATCAGGTCGCCACCGTGCACCCGGTGGTGCTGTGAGATCGAACCTTCGCCGGTGTCGTGGGCGAAGCCGCCGCGCCGGGCGCCCAGGTTCAAGGCCAGGATCGCATTCGCAGAGAGCGCGCCGAAGCTCATGGCCGAGATGTTGAAGACGCTGGCGCTGTAGGGCTGGGCCGTGTCGGGGCCGATCGTGATGCGGAAGTCGTGGGACGGCAGTCGGGTCGGCGCGACCGAGTGGTTGATCCATTCATAGCCGCGCAAGCCCACGTCGAGCATGGTGCCGAAGGGGCGGTTGTCGGGCTCGCCCTTGGCTCGCTGGTAGACCAGCGAGCGCTGGGCGCGAGAGAACGGCAGCGACTCGCTGTCGCTTTCGATGAAGTACTGGCGGATCTCGGGCCGGATGTATTCGAACACGAAGCGCAGATGGCCGATCACCGGGTAGTTGCGCAGCACCGAATGCCGGCGTTGCAGCAGGTCATAGACCCCGAGCACCACCAGGGCGGCCAGCAGCAGGGTGAGTCCGCGGGCCAGGCCGAAACCGATCCACACGAACAGACTGAGCAGCAGTCCGAAGACGCACAGGCCCAGCGCGGTGTAGCGGATCGGGTAGATGGCATTGAGCTGTTTCAGCATGATGTCTCCGAAATGCGGGGGCTGCGATCCTCTGCTGGGCTGGGCGGGCCGCTACACTGCGCGCATCGCCCTTGCGAGCGTCTCGCCAGTTCGCGGCCCTGCTGCCCTCGGATCATACGGGGCCATGGCCGTCGGGAGCGCACCCGCCAACCCTTTCCTTTCAGCCGGCGCCCAGCGCCCCACCAAGATGTCCGATCTGACCACCACCGAAACCGGCGCCGATGCCGCCCCCGTCTACCCTGTCGCCGGAGAACGCCTGCCGCCCCAGGCCTTTGATGAGCTGGATGCCCTGCTCGACGAGCTGCGCAGCCGCGAGGACGAGATCCCGCAGTGGGAATTCTGCGAAGGCTTCATGGCCGCGGTGATCTGCAACCGCAGGCCGCTGGCACCTGCCGAATACCTGCCCATGCTGCTGGGCGACGGTCTGACGGCCGAGACCACCGATGCGCAAGGGTTTCCGGACCTGCCGGTGTTCGCCGATGCCGCCCAGCGGGATCGCTTCATCGAGTTGTGGACCGCCCGCTGGGCCGAAGTGCAGACCGCCCTCGATGCCCGTGTCGACAGCCTGGGCGACGAGCGTTGCTATGAGCCCGAGGTCATGGACATGCGCGGCGCCGTCGCCACCCTGTCGGACGAGGAGAAGGCCGAGATCGGCGAGCAGGAAGTGCCTTCCTTCGGCCAGATCTGGGCCCTGGGCTTCATGTTCGCAGTCGAGAACTGGCCCGAGGACTGGGCCGCACCGCGTGACAAGGAGGCCGCCGAATGGCTGGACGACGCCCTGGAGCGCATCGTCGCCCTGACCGAGGACGACACCGGCCGGCCCGAGCTGTCGATGTTCGCCGAAGATGGCCCGCCCAGCCTCAGCCAGGCCCGCCTCGATGCCTTCGGCGACGCCATCTGGGCGGTCTATGACCTGCGCCAGCTCTGGAAGAGCCTGGGCCCCCGCGTGGAAACCCTGCGCAAGGAGGCCGAGCCCGGTCGCAACGACCCCTGCCCCTGCGGCAGCGGCAAGAAATACAAGAAGTGCCACGGCGCCTGAGCGCCGGTGTGCTGTCGCCCGACCGCCTCAGGATGTGGGCGCGGCCAGGAAGCGGCGCAGGTTGGCCGCCGCGGTCGAGCGGACCTTGCGCTTCAGTGACGGCGACCAGCCCAGCAACAGGCCGGGCAGGCCCAGGGCCTGGCTGGACCAGCGCCAGAAGTTGAAGCGGTCGCGGTGGGTCGCGATCAGGCCCTCCGGCGTGAAGGTGAAGTGCCCGTCGATGATGTTGTGCACCTGACGGCCGGTGGCGCTGAACAGGTAGCGGGCTTCCCAGTGGGCGCGGCCCTGCTGGGCATCGGCGTCGATGTCGCTGAATTCGAGCTTCCAATGACCTGCACCGCTCTTGAGCGCCCCGGCGCACAGCATGCGCCACATGCCCGCCACCTGCTCGCGCCCCTGCAGCGAAAACGCCTCGTCGTCAAAACGGGCCTCCGGGGCATAGCAGTCCGCCATGGCCTCGGCATCGAGTCGGCTGAAGGCGGTGTAGAAACGTCGCAGGGTCTCGGCGTTGGGGTGGGCCATGGGGTGGCTTTCTTCAGTGGGTGGGTGGAGCCGGCTCGGTCGGAGCCAGGGCGGCCGGCAGATGGCCGGCCAGGAAATCGTACACCGCGCGGATCGGCCGGCTGCCGCTGATCTCCCGATGCACGGTCAGCCAGATCGGCAGGGTCGGCAGCGGCATGCCTGCCAGCACCTCCTGGACCTGGGCGTCGAGCCGCAACAGGTAGCGGGCCACGAACCCCACCCCCAGGCCGGCGCGCACCGCCTCCCAGTAGGCGATCAGGTCGTCGGTGCGGAAGGCGAAATGCTCGGGCGTCACGGGCTGTCCCAGATCGAGAAAGCCCCGCAACACCGCCTCGTGGCGATCTGCGCCGATCAGTTCATGGGTCAGCAGGTCTTCGAGGTGTCGCGGCGTCCCGTGTCGCTGCAGGTAGTCGCGGTGGGCACAGGCACACAGCGCCACATCGCCCAGATGCCGCGTCACCAGACTGGACTGCTCGGGCCGCAGCATGCGCAGGGCGATGTCGGCCTCGCGCCGCAGCAGGTTGGAGATCTCGTTGCTGACCACCAGCTCGATCTGGATCTCGGGCCAGGCCCGGCGCAGCCCGGCCAGCACCGGCGGCAGCAGGTAGCAGGCCACCGGCTGGCTGGCGCTGAGGCGCACCGTGCCGCGGACCTGTTCGCTGGCCCCGGAGACCGAACGCCTGAGCGCATGGGCGCCGTCCTCCATGGCCTGGGCCGATCCGGCCAGCTGCAAGGCCATCGGGGTGGGCTTGAGGCCGCGACCGGTGCGTTCGAACAGCACCACGCCGAGCTGGCCTTCCAGTTCGGCGATGTGCCGGCCCAGCGTGGGCTGGCTGGACCGCAGGGCCCGGGCTGCGCCGAGCAGGCTGCCATGTTCGAGTGCGGCCAGGAAGGAGGGGATCAGGCGCCAGTCGAAAGAGGTATTCAAAAATGAATTGCTGATATGGATCGATCGCCAATTGTGAAGTGTCACGCTGCTTTCGACAATCACGGCCTGTGTGACGCGAAAGGACATGCGAGCCATGGAAACAGTCTTGATTCTGGGGGGCCGGGGACGGCTCGGTGCGGCGGCGGCGCAGGCCTTCGCCGAGGCGGGCTGGCAGGTGCTGGCGCAGGTGCGCCCCGGGGCCGCGACGCCGCCCCTGCCGGGGGTGCGCTGGCTGCCCTGTGCGGTGTCGGCCCTGCCGGGGCTGGCCGGCGCGGCGGCGGGCACCTCGGTGGTCGTGCATGCCCTGAACCCGGCCTATTCCCCGGCGGCCTGGCGCCGTGAAGCGATGCCCATGCTCGAGTCCTCGCTGGCCCTGACCCGGTCCCTGGGCGCCACCCTGATGCTGCCGGGCAATGTCTACAACTTCGGGCCGGACATGCCGGCCCTGCTGCAGGAAGACACACCGCAGCAGGCCCGCTTCGAGCTGGGGCGCATCCGCATCGCCATGGAGCAGCGCCTGGCCGAGGCGGTGGCGGCGGGCGGCCTGCGGGCGGTGGTGCTGCGGGCCGGGAACTTCTTCGGCAGCGGCCGGGGCACGCTGCTCGACCTGCTGGTGGCGCCCCGGCTGCCCCAGGGGCGCGTCACCTGGATCGGCCCGCAGGATGTGGCCACGCCCTGGGCCTATCTGCCCGATCTGGCCCGGACCTTTGTCCAGGTGGCGCTCCGGCGCGGGCAACTGCCGGCACTGGCCAGCCTGAACTTCGCCGGCCATCAGCTCAGGGCCGCGCAGTGGCAGGAGGTGCTGACCGATGTGGCCTGGGAGCAGGGCTGGCTGCCGCCCTCAGGACAGCTGCGGCTGCGCCGCATCCCGGACTGGGTCTTCCCGCTGGCGGGCTGCGTGCTGCCGACCTTTGCCGCCCTGGCCCAGACGCGCTACCTGTTCGGCACGCCGCACCGGCTCGACAACCGCCGGCTGTGCGCGCTGCTGGGGGCCGAGGTCCGCACACCCTTCGATCAGGCGCTGCGTCAGGCCCTGGCCGACCTGGGGCTGCTGCGCTTCAGCCCAGCCAGTCCAGCAGGCGCCTGAACGCGTGGGCCACGGTCTGCCGGCGGACCTCGGCACGGTCGCCGGCAAAGAGCAGCCGTTCGCTGTGCACCTGGCCGTGGACGGCGAAGCCGAACCAGACCGTGCCCACCGGCTTGGCCGCACTGCCGCCGCCGGGCCCAGCCACGCCGGTGACCGCCACGCTGAGCTGGGCGTGTGAGCGCGCCAGCGCGCCGCCGGCCATGGCGCGGGCCACCGCCTCGCTGACCGCGCCATGGGCTTCGATGAGTTCGACCGGGACCCCCAGCAACTCGGTCTTGGCCTCGTTCGAATAGGTCACGAAGCCGCGCTCGAACCAGTCGCTGGAGCCGGCCAGATCGGTGCAGGCGGCCGCGATCAGGCCGCCGGTGCAGCTCTCGGCGGTGCACAGCTTCAGGTTGCGGGCGCGCAGGAGGTCGGCCAGGGTGGCCGTGTCGGGGAGCGGCAGGTTCATGTCAGGAAGCGCCACAGGGCGATCACGAGCAGGGTGCAGAAGGCGGCGACGAAGTCGTCGAACAGGATGCCGAAGCCGGCCTTGGGGCCGTAGCCGTGCCAGAGATTGTCGGCCCAGCCCACCGGGCCGGCCTTGACCGCGTCGAAGATCCGGAATAGCACGAAGGCCGCGAACTGGGCGCCCAGGCCTGCCGGCATGACCAGCCACAGCACCAGCCAGAACGCCACCACCTCGTCCCAGACCACGGGGCTCGGGTCCTGGGTCTGCAGGTGTCGGGCGGTGACGGTGCAGGCCCACCAGCCGACTGCGCTGGCGCCGAGGATCAGCCAGCCGATCTGTGCGGTGTCCAGGTAGTGCGCCAGCACCAGGTAGGCGGCCCAGGCCCACAGGGTGCCTGCGGTGCCGGGGGCCACCGGGCTGAGGCCGGCGCCGAAGCCCAAGGCGATCAGGTGGGCCGGGTGGGCCAGCAGGAAACGCGGACCGGGCCGGACCTTCGGCGGGCGGGGTTGCGCAGGCTCGGCGTGGTCGGGGCGGGGGGGAAGGCTCATGGAATGCAAGAGGGGGCGGTCGGGCCGTCGGGCCGCAGGACGGCCCTGGGGCGAAGCCGCCATGTTAGGCGAAATGATCGAAGGACCGGTAGCCCTCGCTGCGGACGCGGCCGTCGCGGTCGATCAGGCGCAGGCCGGGGTCGGTCTCGATGCGGCCGATGCGGCTCACCGGTGTGCCTGCCTGCCGGCTGGCCTGGTGCACCGCGCTGCGGGCCTCGGGCGGGGCGGTGAAGACCAGCTCGTAGTCGTCGCCACCGGCCAGCACGCAGGCCAGGGCCTGCTCGGCGTCGAATCCGCCTGCCGCATCGGCGGGCCAGGGGCGGGAGGCCAGCAGCGCGAGCGCCGCCTCGGTGTCGATGCGGGCGCCGACGCCGGAGCGGCGCAGGATGTGCCCCAGGTCGCCCAGCAGGCCGTCGCTGATGTCGGCGGCCGCGCTGGCCACGCCCCGCAGGGCCTGGCCGAGGGCCACGCGGGGCGTGGGCTGCTCCAGCCGTGCCCGCGCCGCTTCGAACACCTCGTCGGGCAGGCGGATCCGGCCCCGGAACACCTCGAGCGCCAGCCGGGCATCGCCCAGGCTGCCGCTGACATAGAGGTCGTCGCCCGGGCGGGCGCCGCTGCGCAGCAGGGCCTGGCTGTGGCCCTCGACCACCGGCACTTCGCCGAAGACGGTGATGCAGATGTTCAGCGGGCCGCGCGTGGTGTCGCCGCCGATCAGTTCGCAGCCATGCGCGTCGGCCAGCGCCAGCAGCCCCTGCGAAAAAGGCGCGAGCCAGGTTTCGTCGGCGCCCGGCAGTGCCAGGGCCAGGGTGAAGGCCACCGGCGTCGCGCCGCAGGCGGCCAGGTCGCTGAGGTTGACGGCCAGCGCCTTGTGCCCGAGCCGGGCCGGGTCGACGGTGGACAGGAAGTGCCGCCCTTCGACCAGCATGTCGCTGGAGATGGCGAGCTGCATGCCGGCGGCCGGCTGCAGCAGGGCGCAGTCGTCGCCCACCCCCAGCACGGTGCGGCCGCCCGGCCTGGGCGACCGGGTGAAAAAGCGGTCGATCAGGTCGAACTCACCCATGAAGACTCCTCGTGAACCCCCGAGCATACCCCCCGCAGGAGGGCTCAACGGGGCAGCAGGAAGCTCGCCGGGGCGCGGCGCAGCCGTGACCAGATGGCCTGGTGGATGCGCTCGCGCTCCACCCCGCTGACGTTGTGCGCCCGCAGCGCGACCCGGAAGGCCAGGTAGAAGCTCACCGCCAGGTTCAGCGGCCCGATGGCGCACAGACCCGCCACGGCCCACCAGAAGTCGGGCAGGTGCAGCACCTGCAGCCCGAGCGTGGCGGCGGCGGCGCTGACCTGGCCGGTGGACAGCGTCACGTGACGCACCTCGAGGCCGAGGCCGAAGAAGCCGGCAAAGGCGGGGATCAGTCCGAGCATCATGCCCAGCGAGATGTTGGCGGCCAGACCCGAGATGTGGTGGCGCAGCCACTGCCCCCAGCGCCGGGCGCGCAGCGGACCGAGCACCCGGGTGAAGCGCGGGTTGAAGGTCAGCGCCGAATCGATGCGGTGCAACACGAACCAGTTCTCGAACCAGCCCGCCACGATGCTGGAGGCGAACAGCAGCACGCCGGTGAAGGCCGCAAACAGGACAGTGGGTCCGAGCAGGCTCTGGTCGTGCAGCACGTGCAGGGCCTGTTCAGGCGTCACCATCGGTGGGCGGCCGCTGAAGTGCAGGGCCGCACAGATCAACAGCACGCCGGGAATCACCACCCCGAGGTTGCCGAGGATGGCGGCCATCTGCGAGCGCAACAGATGGGCCACCTCGTCGACGAAGTTCTCGACCGAGTCCGGCGCGTCCATGTCCTTGAGCTTGGCGGCCATGGCCGGGGCGGTGACGGCGGGCTGCTTGGTCGCCACCGTCCAGTGCAGCAGCATCACGATGACGAACGACAGCGCGTAGTTGAGCCCGGCAGCAAAACCGCCCCAGAAGGCCGACAGGCCCAGCGCATAGACGCCGAACTTGGCCCAGGTGGTGAAGGCCAGAACCAGCCCGCCGCCGCCTGCGGCGCGCAGCATGTCGCGGTACTCGGCGGCATTGCGGGTGATGTAGTGTTCGCCGCTCTCGGCGCTGCGTTCGGCCACCTTGGCCGAGATCAGGTGTGAGCTGCTGGCGATCAGGGCCCGGATGCTGCGCCCCTCCTGGCTGACGGCGACGAGTTTGGCCATGAGCCTGGTCAGTGCCGCGACAGGGGTTTCGCTCTGCAGGCAGTCCATGAGGTCGCGGATGCGCAGGGCCCGTTCGCGCAGCTGATGCAGCCGGAAGACGATGCCCACCGAGATGCCGTGTTCCTCGAGGTGGGCATAGACCGTCAGGGCCGCCTGCCGGCAGGCATCGAGCTGCTGGCGCAGGGCGGCGGCGGCGGCCAGGGCGGCCGGGCTGCGGGGGCCCTGCTGCTCGACGGCCGCGCGGTAGTCGGCGAAGTGGGCCGGCAGATCATGGAAGGGGCGTTCCTGCTGGGCCGGGTCGGACATGCGCTGGCGGATCTCGGAGGCGAAGCCGGTGGCGTTGATCTGGCCGACGCTGAAGGTCAGGGCGTCCAGCAGGATCGTCTGCCCGCTGCCGGTCGTGGCGGCCGTCTGGGTGTCGAGGTCGGTGCCGGCAAACAGCAATTCCTGCACCCGTGCCAGTGTGGCGGTGTCGAGCGCGCGCAGCCATTGCATGTCGAAGGGGCTGGGCAGCAGCAGCTCGAACAGCTCGGCCAGGTCGGTGGTCTCGGGGGTGAGGGGCAGGCACTTCTTGCGCAGGCGATGGCCGAACTCGCTGAAGAAGGCTGTGCGCGGCGCGAAGCCATGGTCGGCCAACAGCACCGTGGCATCTACCGAGCCGATGAAGGTGGCCCACCAGAGCCGCCACTGTGCCTGCCATTCGGGGCGCAGCTGGACCGCATCCAGCAGCAGGCGGACCCGTGCCACCGTGGCCTGCACATCGTCGCCGTGGCCGCGGACCCAGTCGAGCAGGTCGATCAGCCAGAGGTGGCGCTGGACCAGCGAGGCACGGGGGTTGAGGCTGTCGAGCAGTTGGGGCAGGTCAGGGGTCTTGGTGGGCATGGTCGGGGCGGTGGGCCCGGGCCTCAGTGCAGGATCCGGCCGGGGTGGCCGGGGCCCGCATGGGCTTCGAGCAGGAAGAGCGGAATGGGGACGTCGAAGCGCTCGCCGTCCTCGGCCACGAAGAAATAGCTGCCGCGCATGGTGCCGCTGGCGGTGCGCAGGCGGCAACCGCTGGTGTATTGGAAGGATTCGCCGGGCTTGAGCAGCGGCTGCTGGCCGACCACGCCCAGGCCCTTGACCTCTTCGGCATGGCCGCGCGCATCGTTGATGAGCCAGTGCCGTGAAATCAGTTGCGCGGCCACCTCGCCGTGGTTGGTGACGGTGATGGTGTAGGCAAAGGCGTAGCTGGCCGGCTCTGTCTCGGGGGCATCGGGCAGGTATTGCGGTTCGACTTGGATGTGGATCTGGTATTTGGACATGGGCGCAAGGCAGACAGGAAAGAGTGGTCGGTGCTGCCGAAGTTCCCCATTCTGGCAGTTGCCGGCATCCCGGTGCCGGCCAGGGTTGATGGCCCAGGTGCCGCTGCTGCGACAATCCAGGCCATGAACCACCCTGCCACCCCCACCTTCCGCATCGCTCCCTCCATCCTGTCGGCCGATTTCGCGCGGCTCGGCGAGGAGGTGCGCCAAGTGATCGCCGCCGGCGCCGACTGGATCCATTTCGATGTCATGGACAACCACTATGTGCCGAACCTGACCTTCGGGCCCATGGTCTGCCAGGCGCTGAAGCCCCATGCCGTCACCCCTGCCGGCGCCGCCGTGCCCATCGACGTGCACCTGATGATCCAGCCGGTCGATGCGTTGGCCCAGGCCTTCGCGCAGGCCGGCGCCGACTACATCAGCTTCCATCCGGATGCCTCCGGCCACGTGCACCGCAGCATCCAGGCCATCAAGGCCCAGGGCGTGAAGGCGGGGCTGGTGTTCAACCCGGCCGAGCCGCTCGATGTGCTGGACTGGGTGATCGATGACATCGACCTGATCCTGATCATGAGCGTCAACCCGGGTTTTGGCGGTCAGAGCTTCATCGATTCGGCCCTGCGCAAGATCGAGGCGGTGCGCCGCCGCATCGACGCCAGCGGCAAGGACATCCGCCTGGAGGTCGACGGCGGCATCAAGACCGACAACATCGCCCGCGTGGCGGCCGCCGGTGCCGACACCTTCGTGGCCGGCAGCGCGATCTTCGGCAAGCCGGACTACAAGGGCGTGATCGACGCCATGCGCGCACAGTTGGGCGGACTCCAGGCCTGATGCCGGCGGCCCCTGGATCGTTGCCGGAGCAACGAGATCGGGGCGTGTTGCTACTGCTGCCGCCACCACCTGTGGCGCCGCGTCAGAGGCTGCGATGCACCATCGGCGTCTCGGGCACCGGATAGCCGGCCGAGCCGAAGGCGGTGACGATGGCCTTGTGGGTGTCGAAATACACCTGCCAGTAGTGGTCGGTGTGGGTGTAGGGTCGCACGCACAGCAGCGGGCCTTCGGGCGTGAACTGCAGGATCTCGATGTCCGGCACCGGCGTGCGGGCCACGTTGGCCACGCCAGCGACGGCCTGGCGCAGGTGCGCGATGGCATCCTGCACATCCACCCCGTTGGCCACCTTGGCCACGCAGTCGACCCGCCGGTAGGGCAGGGTGCTGAAGTTCTGGATGGTGTCGGCGAACACCTTGTTGTTGCCCACCATGGTGATCACGTTGTCGGGCGTGACGAAGGTGGTGGAGAACAGGCCCAGCTCCTTGACCGTGCCGGTCACGCCGCCGGCACTGACGAAGTCGCCCACCTTGTACGGGCGCAGCACCTGCAGGAAGACGCCAGCGGCGAAATGGGTCAACAGCCCGCCCCAGGCGGTGCCGATGGCCAGGCCTGCGCCGGCCAGCAGGGCGGCGAAGGACGCGGTGTTGACGCCGAAGATCCCGAGCAGGGCCAGCGCCAGCACGATGTTGAGCAGCACCGACACGATCGATTTCAGGTACTCGGTCAGCGTGGCGTCGATCTTCTGGCCGCGGGCCAGCACCGACCCCATCAGCCGCACCGACAGGCTGATCAGCCAGCGTCCGACGATCCAGGCGGCAATCGCGCCCACCAGCTTGAGGCCGAAATCGGCGCCCTGTGTGCTCAGGAAATTCCAGATGACTTCAGTGTTCATGGGGTTCACCTCCGCCGCGCAGCTTACGTTTGGGAGCGTGTCCGTGGCGTGACCGCACCGTGCAAAAAGTCCGTGAATGTGCAAAAAGTGGGCTTCGCAGGGCCGTCGTGCGGTGGGATGGCGGCGCGCCGCCAGGCCTGGGCCGTGGTGAGGCGCTCAGATCTGCCGCACGCGGATGGGCTTTTCCGGCACCGGGTAGCCGGCCTCGCGCAGCTCGGCCTGCAGCATGCGGTGGGTGTCGTAGAACACCTGCCAGTAGTGGTCGGTGTGGGTGTAGGGGCGCACATTCAGCACCGGGCCTTCGGCGCTGAACTCGGCGATGCCGATCTCGGGCGGCGGCGCGATGCACACATGGGGCACGGCCTGCAGCGCAGCACGGATCCGCGCCATGGCCTGTTCGGCGTCCACGCCGTGCGCCAGCCGGACCTGGCATTCCACCCGGCGTGCGGGCAGCGCGCTGTAGTTGCGGATCACCTCGGAGAACACCTTGTTGTTGCCGACCAGGGTCAGGACATGGTCGCTGCTGATCAACTGGGTGTTGACCAGGCCCAGTTCGTTCACCCGCCCGGTGATGCCCGCCAGCGTGACATGGTCGCCGACGCGGTAAGGCCGCATCACCTGCAGGAAGAGTCCGGCCGCGAAATGGCTCAGGAGTCCGCCCCAGGCGGCCCCCAGTGCCAGGCCGGCGCCGGCCAGCAGGGCGGCCAGCGAGGTGGTGCTGATGCCGAAGATGTCCAGGATCAGCAACACCAGCAGCACATGCAGCAGGCCTTTGACGATCGAGGCCAGGTACTGCGCCAGTGTGGCGTCCATCTGGCCCCGCAACAGCAGCAGCGGGTGCATCAGCCGGGTGGCATGGCCGATCAGCCAGCGCCCGCAGACCCAGGTGGCCAGGGCGCCCAGGACCTTGAGCATCAGGTCCAGACCTTGGTGGGTGATGAATTGCCAGACGGCTTCGGGGTTCACGGTGGGCTCCAGGTGGCTGCGGGCTGAGCAGCATAGGAGGCCCGGGCGGAAAGCGTCTGACGATCTGAAAGCGGGGTAAGCAGTTGTTTTGCCACCCCGGAAGACCATGAACAGTCTCTGAGGGGATCAGACCCCGCGTGCGCGTTCGGTCCTGAAGCGGGCGCGGAAGGCGGTGAACCGGCCCTGGTCCAGCGATTCACGCACTTCGCGCATCAGGTTCAGGTAGTAGTGCAGGTTGTGCACGGTGGTCAGCATGGGGCCCAGCATCTCGCCGCAGCGGTCCAGGTGGTGCAGGTAGGCGCGGCTGAAGCCGTCGCGGCCGCCCTCGGCCCACGACACGCCCGAAGTGCCGGCACAGGCGTAGCAGGTGCAGGTGGCATCCAGGGGCTGGGGGTCGCTCTTGTGGCGGGCGTTGCGCAGCTTCAGGTCGCCGAAGCGGGTGAAGATGGTGCCGTTGCGCGCATTGCGGGTCGGCATCACACAGTCGAACATGTCCACGCCCTGGGCCACGCCTTCGACCAGGTCTTCGGGCGTGCCTACGCCCATCAGGTAGCGCGGCTTGTGGGCCGGCAGGCGATGCGGGGTGTGGGCCATGATGCGCAGCATCTCGTCCTTGGGCTCGCCCACGCTGACGCCGCCGACCGCATAGCCCGGGAAATCCATCTCGACCAGGGCGGCCAGCGATTCTTCGCGCAGGGGCTCGAACATGCCGCCCTGCACGATGCCGAACAGGGCGTTGGGGTTCTCCAGCCGGGCGAATTCGGCCTGGCAGCGCCGGGCCCAGCGCAGCGACAGCTCCATCGAGCTGCGCGCCTCGCGCTCGGTGGTCAGGTGGCCCTTGGTCTCGTAGGGCGTGCACTCGTCGAACTGCATGACGATGTCGGAGTTCAGCACGGTCTGGATCTGCATGCTGATCTCGGGCGTCAGGAACAGCTTGTCGCCATTCACCGGGCTGGCGAACTTGACGCCTTCTTCACTGATCTTGCGCATGGCGCCCAGGCTCCAGACCTGGAAGCCGCCCGAGTCGGTGAGGATGGGCTTGTGCCACTTCTCGAACTGGTGCAGGCCGCCGAAGCTCTGCATCACATCGAGGCCCGGGCGCATCCAGAGGTGGAAGGTGTTGCCCAGGATGATCTGCGCGCCCATGTCCTCGAGGCTGCGCGGCATCACGCCCTTGACCGTGCCATAGGTGCCCACGGGCATGAAGATGGGCGTCTGCACCACGCCGTGGTTGAGCGTGAGCGTGCCGCGGCGGGCATGGCTGTCGGGGTCGGTGGCGAGAAGATCGAATTTCAACATGGTGGCCCGGATTGTAGGAGTCGCGACTGCCGCGGGCCGTCAAGGGCACAATCGGCGTCCGACGATGTCTTTGCCCGCCATACCAGTCCCATGTCCTCCTCCTTCCTCGAAATGCCCCGCCGCCAGATGTTGACGGCCTCGGTGGCGGCCCTGGCCGGCGCCGGTCTGGCCAGTTGGTGCCGTCCGGTACGCGCCGAAGGGCACCCGCCGCCGACCTACCTCGAGTGGAAGGACGGCGAGTCCATGAAGGTGTTCAATGCGACGGCGGTGGAGACCCGGCGCGCCGTGCTCGGCACCTCGCTCGTCACGCCGGCCGATCAGCTCTATGTGCACAACCTGCTGGCGCCGCCGGCGGCGGCCATCGTCGCCCGGCCCGAGGCCTGGGCGCTCCAGGTCGAAGGGGTGAAGAAGCCGCGCGCATTGAGTCTGTCGGAACTCAAGGGCCTGGGCCAGGTGACGCTGGCCACGGTGCTGCAGGCGGCCGGCAACGGCCGCGCCTTCTTTCCCGGCAAACCCGCCGGCATTCCCTGGACCGTCGGTGGCGCCGGCTGCGTGGTCTGGGGCGGGGTGCCGCTTCGCCGCGTGGTCGAGGCCCTGGGCGGGCTGCAGGGCGGCAGCCACTACATCACCGCCACCGGCGGCGAGGTCCTGCCCGAGGGGGTCGATCCCCTGACGGTGGTGTTCGAGCGATCGGTGCCGCTGGCGACCCTGGAAGACGCGCTGCTGGTCTGGGAACTCAACGGGCAGCCGTTGCCCCTGGCCCATGGCGGCCCGCTGCGCCTCATCGTGCCGGGCTACCAGGGCGTCAACAACGTCAAATACCTGCGCCGCCTGGCCTTCACGGCGGCCGAATCCCAGGCCCGTGTCATGGCGCGGGATTTCCGCCTCGCGCCGCCGGGCGCCAGGCCGGACCCGAGCCAGCCTCCGGTCTGGGAGATGCCCTTGAAATCCTGGATCCATGCGCCGCTGACCGAGCGCGGCAAGCTCCCTTCGGGCCGTCTGCAGGTGCAGGGCGTGGCCTTCGGCGGAACCCAGGCCGTGAGCCGGGTCGAGGTCTCGGTCGATGGCGGGCGGCAGTGGCAGGAGGCCGAGCTGGTGGGGCCGGATCTGGGACGCTTCGCCTGGCGGAAGTTCGCCTTGAACGTGACCCTGCCGGCGGGCCGCCACACCCTGGTCTCGCGCGTCATCGATGCCTCAGGGCGCGAACAGCCGCGCGAGCGTGTCGAGAACGCGGGCGGCTACAACAACAACAGCTGGCTGGACCACGCGGTGACGGTGCAGCTCAGCTGAGGTCTGCAGGGGCGGCGGCGCCGGTGGCGGACCGTTCCACCCAGGGGTTGCGGGTGTCCACGCGGGCGCCGATGCGGCTCAGCAGGTGCATGAGGCCCAGCCAGCCGCGTTCGAAGGCCGGCATCTCCGGCGGCATGCCGGCCAGGTGCTGCATCAGCAGCTGGTGGGTGGCGCGGTCGGGATGCACCGGCGCGCTCTTGCGGCCGAAATCGAAACGGCCTTCGGCGTCGGCCAGCCGGAAGGGTTCGCTCTGCCAGTCCAGAAACGCCTGGAGGGCGGGCCAGAGGGTGTCGTCGAAATAGGCCTGGGGCAGGTCTGCTGCGATCAGGCCCAGCCGGCGGTAGCTGTCGAGCAGGCGCCTGGACCGGGCCGGTCCCGGGGGCAGCAACTGGGCCGACCAGGAAGCGCACAGCGCCGTGCGGAAATGGTCCGACAGCGTGCGGGTGCAGCCGAAGTCGAGCACGCCCAGGCGGCCGTCGTGCAGGAACAGGAAGTTGCCCGGGTGCAGATCGGCCTGCAGCCGTCCGAGGCCGAAGGCGCATTGCATGAACCAGTCGAACAGGCGCTGCCCCAGGGCATCGCGGCGTGCAGCATCGGGTTGCCCGCGCAACCAGTCATCGAGATGCAATCCGTCCAGGTGCTGCTGGGTCAGGACCTCGCGGCGGCAGTGTGAGGGCAGGGGGCGCGGGCACACCACGCCGGGCAGGGTCGCCTGCTCGGCAAACCATTGCATCTGCTCGGCCTCCTGCAGGTAGTCGACCTCGCGCTGCAGCGTGGCCTCGATCTCGTCCATCAGGCGGTCGAGCACCGGCGCGTCGGGCAGGGACAGCACGCCATGGCCGAGCGCCTTGAGCGTGCCGCGCAGCAGTCGCATGTCGGCCGGGATGGTCGCCGCGATGCCGGGGTACTGCACCTTCACCGCCAGCCGGCCCTGGCCCCTCAGTTCGGCACGGTGCACCTGCCCCAGGCTGGCGGCGGCGAAGGCGGCCGGCTCGAAGCGGTCGAACAGGGCCTCGGGCTCCTGGCCGAAGGACTGGCGGAACACCCGGCCCACCAAGGCCCGGTTCAAGGGCGTGACCTGATGGCAGGCCCGGGCCAGCTCATGGCGCACCCCCTCGGGCAGGAAGCCGGCTTCCATGCTGAGGATCTGCGAGACCTTCAGGGCCGTGCCGCGCAGCTGGCTCATGGCCTGGAAGAGGATGCGGCCGATCTCGGCTTCATGGCGGGCCTGGCGCTGCGGCGCGTCGCCAGCGCCCAGGCCGACGCGGTGGCCGAGTTCGGCGATGCCGGCCCGCGCCACGGCCAGCCCGGTGATGGCCCCACGGCCCAGCGCGCCGGTGCGCGGTGCCTCAGCCTGGCGCATGCGGGCTCCGGTCGGCCTGCGGCCGCGACATGGCCCGCACCCCGGCGCGCAGCATGGCCGGCGCGATGAGGCGGTGGAAGGGGGTGATCAGCCCCATGTAGGCCCGGCCCAGGGGGTTGTGGATGTGCACCACCGTGCCCAGTGCGATGACCGGCTCGTTGCGGCCGTCGGCGCCCAGGCGTTGGCGCTTGCACAAAGAGACCTGCACCTCGAGGTGGCGGTCGTCCTGGCCCATCAGCACTTCGTCCTCGCTCAAGTGGCGGATGTCGAAGATGCCGACGCGGTCGCCGACCCGGAACTCCGCCGCGGTCTTGCGGCGCGCCCGGGCGTCTAGCTCTCCGATGCCTCCCAGGTCCTTGAGGCCGACCAGGCGCACCAGG
Organism: Curvibacter sp.; assembly: GCA_019233055.1. GTDB lineage: Bacteria > Pseudomonadota > Gammaproteobacteria > Burkholderiales > Burkholderiaceae_C > Curvibacter. The sequence goes on along the minus strand of JAFAMV010000013.1, from coordinate 242 downwards.
CGGTTGCGCCAGGCCATGAGCAGGCGGGTCCAGGCGGGAGTGCAGGCCACCGTGTCGAGCCAGGCCTGCATCGGTGACAGGCCGGGCGCCGGGTCGGCGGCCACGTAGCAGTCGGCGAAATCGGCACCGGGCAGTGCCAGCCGGATGCGGCTGGCTTCGGGCAGCGGGGCTTCGGTGATCTGGGGGGTGTTCATGCGGGGTCCTGGGGGGTGCGGCGGGGGCGGGCCGGGGTCTTGCGTGGG